>NZ_JQKH01000022.1 GCF_000745955.1 Alysiella crassa DSM 2578
TTTCAGGCTGCCTTTCAGTACACGACAAAATTCATGTAGGGTGCGTATTACGCACCGAAATTTCAATTATTTGAATGATTTGGTGCGTGGTACGCACCCTACATTTTGAGTGTTGGTAAAAATTGTCGTGTACTGAAAGGCTGCCTGAAAAAATCACACTTCTTCATTCAACAACAACGCCAAAATCGCCATGCGTGCATACACGCCATTGGTCGCCTGTTCAAAATAATAAGCGTGTGGTGTATTGTCCACATCGGGCGCGATTTCGTCCACTCGTGGCAGGGGGTGCAATACGCGCAAATTCGGTTTGGCGGTGGCTAACATATTGGCGTGTAAATTAAATTTACCTTGAATTTTGGCAAACTCTTCCGCGTCAAAACGCTCGCGTTGCACACGCGTCATGTACAAAATATCTGCCCATTCAATCGCGCTTTCCAAATCGGGGAAAATTTGCCATTTTGCGCCGTATTCGTCCAATTCTTCCGTGATGTAGTCGGGCATGGCAAGGCTGCGCGGCGACACAAAAGCAAATTCACAATCAAATAATTTCAACGCCTGCGCCAATGAATGCACCGTGCGCCCGTATTTCAAATCGCCGCACATGGCGATTTTCAGGTTTTTCAGGCTGCCTTGTGTTTCGTAAATCGTTACCAAGTCTAATAAAGTTTGACTGGGGTGTTGGTTGGTGCCATCGCCCGCGTTAATCACGGGAACGTGGGAAAATTCCGCCAACACACGCGCCGAACCGTCTTTTGGGTGGCGTTGGATAATGGCGTCTGCGTAGCTGCTGATAATGCGGGCGGTGTCGGCAAGGGTTTCGCCTTTTTTCGCGCTGGTGTTTGCGCCATCTGCGAAACCGATGACTTTGCCGCCCAAGCGTTGCACCGCCGTTTCAAACGATAATCGGGTGCGCGTGGACGGTTCAAAAAAACACGAGGCAATTAATTTGCCGTTTAACAAATTATCTTTTGGATTATGTTTTAATTTCAAAGAAGTATCCAATAAAATTTGCAATTCTGCCGCGTTAAAATCGGCAATGGAAATCAGGTTTTTTTGATAAAAGGGATTGGGCATGGTGGGTTCTCTTTCTTTCATTTTTATATTTCAGGCTGCCTGAAAAAACAAAAAACCTGTTTTGGCAATAAAACAGGTTTTAAAATAAAATCAAAATCATACATACCGCAAACTGTGCGGTTTTCCATCATCAACGCGGTAGCGGCAACAAACATATTTTGGGCTTTCTGTATGATTGAAACGGCGCGGATTGTAGCGTTTTTCAGGCTGCCTGAAAAGCCAAATTGCCCGATTTTCCATGATAAAACATAGCCAATCACATCATTTTCCATTATAATCAACATCTTCTGTTTCAGGCAGCCCTGCTGTTTGGTATCTCAAACCCTTGTTATTTAAGGAGACACTATGCGTTTTAAAACCGCTCTGCTGCCCTTATTGCTCATGCCCACGCTGGCAAACGCCGCCAGTTTTAATGGTGCGGAATTGAGTTTATTGTGGGGCATTCCCTTTGCCCTGATTTTATTGTCTATTGCGACTGGTCCCCTGTTTTTTGCCCACACTTGGCACCACCATTTTGGCAAAATCACAGCAGCTTGGACATTGTTGTTTTTGATTCCATTTACTTTGGTATTTGGTTTTTCCGAATCTATCCATTTGATTGCACACGCATTGGTGGGCGAATACATTCCGTTTATTGCTTTGTTATTTGCGTTGTACACCATTTCGGGCGGTATTTTGGTGTGGGGCAATTTAAAAGGCTCCGCCAAACTCAACACCAGCTTATTGGCGATTGGCACGGTCTTGGCTTCGCTGATGGGCACAACGGGCGCAGCCATGTTACTGATTCGCCCCCTGCTTCGCGCCAACGATAATCGCAAACACAAAGTTCATGTGGTTATTTTCTTTATCTTTCTCGTGGCGAATATTGGCGGTGGCTTAACTCCATTGGGCGACCCACCACTCTTTTTAGGTTTCCTGAAAGGCGTGGATTTTGGCTGGACGGTAATACACATGTTTGCGCCTGTTTTGATTAGTAGCTTAATTTTACTGGCAATTTTTTACTGGCTGGACAATAAATATTTCCAACAAGCCGATGAAATTTTGCCACACGACCCCACGCCACATAATCACAATTTGCATTTTGCCCACATTGAAGGGATTAAATTATATGGCAAAATCAATTTCTTGCTGTTAGCAGGTGTGATTGGTGCGGTGTTGTTGTCGGGTTTATGGAAACCGAATACGGGCATTAATGTATTGGGTACTATGTATGAATTACAAAATTTAACCCGTGATATTATCTTGTTGATTTTAGCTGTAATTTCTCTAAAAATTACCCCACAACAAGTCCGTGCTGGCAACGAATTTAACTGGGACCCGATTTTGGAAGTGGGTAAACTGTTTTTGGGAATTTTCATTACCATTTCGCCCGTACTCGCCATTTTGCAAGCGGGCAACAAGGGCGCGTTTGCGGGCTTGATTTCATTGGTACACAATGAAGCGGGACAACCCATTAACACCATGTATTTCTGGATGACGGGTATGTTGTCCGCCTTTTTGGACAATGCGCCGACCTATCTCGTGTTTTTCAATATGGCAGGCGGCGACGCGCAAACTTTAATGCGTGGCGATTTATTCCATACTTTATTAGCGATTTCAATGGGTTCAGTATTTATGGGCGCATTGAGCTACATCGGTAACGCGCCTAATTTCATGGTCAAAGCCATCGCAGAACAACGCAAAGTCCCCATGCCCAGCTTTTTTGGTTACATGAAATGGTCGTTTGGTATTTTGGTGCCCTTATTTTTATTGCATACATTGATTTTCTTTGTGTTTCAATGGCTGTGATTTTTCAGGCTGCCTTTCAGTACACGCACCCTACATTTTAGGGTAAACCCAAAAACATTCAGGCAGCCTGAAAAATCATTTTCAGGCTGCCTGAATGTTTTTTAAATCAAATTATGCCAATTATTTCACTGACATAATTTGTACCGTATTCGTTGCACCGCTTTCACGCATACGCGAACCGCTTGTGATAATGTACATATCGCCCGATTCAAACACGCCGCGTTCTTTTAACAAAGCTTCCACTTCTTCAATTGCCTTGTCGTGGTCGTTGCTGGTGGCAATTTGCAGAGGACGTACGCCGCGATACATTGCCATGCGGCGTTGTGCTTTTTCGCTTGGCGTAATCGCGTAAATCGGAATCAAAATACCATAACGGCTCACTTGGAACGCAGACGAACCACTTTCCGTCAGCGCAACAATCGCTTTGGCTTTCACTTGACGCGCAATATGCACAGCACCGCTCGCAATCACCGAAGAAGTTTCACCTTTATTGTCCACATCATCATCGTCCACCACGCCCACCAAAGTGTCTTGTGCTTTTTCCGCTTGAGCGCAGATAATCGCCATTTGGCGCACCGTTTCAAAAGGATACGCGCCAACTGCGGTTTCTGCCGAACACATTACCGCATCGGTACCGTCCAATACCGCGTTTGCCACATCGCTCACTTCGGCTCGAGTCGGCACGGGGTTGGTAATCATAGATTCCATCATTTGCGTGGCGGTAATGCTGAAACGGCGCAATTCACGCGCACGTTTAATCATGCGTTTTTGCAATGCGGGTACCGCCGCGTTGCCCACTTCCACCGCCAAATCGCCACGCGCCACCATAATGCCATCGGAAGCCAAAATAATTTCATCTAAATTTTCAATGGCTTCTACGCGCTCAATTTTCGCCACCAAACCAGGGTGTACGCTCACGCCCAAAGCGGCGCATTCTTTGGCAACCATTTCACGCGCTTGTTCCATTTCCGCGCCTGTTTTCACAAAGCTGACCGCCAAATAGTCGCAACCAATTTCCACCGCCGTTTTCAAATCACGGAAATCTTTTTCGGTAAACGCGCCAGCAGACAAGCCACCGCCTTGTTTATTAATGCCTTTATTGGATTTTAAAAAATGTGAATTATTGGCAACGGTCAAAATTTCGCTGCCTGAAACGCTTTCCACCGTAACCGTCAGCAAACCATCATCCAGCAGCAACACATCGCCCGCTTTCACATCTTGCGGCAATTCACGGTAATCCAAGCCAATGCGTTCACGATTGCCTTCGCCTTGCAAAGCCGCGTCAAACAAGACTTTTTCGCCTTGTTCAATTTGCACGCCGCCGTTTTCCAATTTGGATACGCGAATTTTGGGACCTTGCAAATCCGCCATAATCGCCACTTCGCGCCCAGCTTGGCGCGCCGCTTCACGCACGATGTCGGCATTGCCTTTGTGAAATTCGGGCGTGCCATGACTGAAATTGAAGCGCACAACGTGCAAGCCGCCAATCAAAATCATTTCGCGCAATAAATCTACATTATTGCTACCCGGCCCGAGTGTTGCCACGATTTTAGTGTTGTGGCGAATATGGGTCAAATCACGAGTAATAGTCATATTATTTTCCCTATCTATATGAATGAGTTACAGTAATAAAATGATGAAATCAAAAATTTTGTAGGATTATAACGCGATTTGTTGCCGAATAATCGGATTTTTTTAAAGAATTTGATTCTGGATAAATTTTCAGGCTGCCTTTGCTTTGACAAAATGGGCAAGCGAATCTTGACGCTTCATGTTTCAGGCAGCCTGAAAGTTTGCTACAATCCCATTCACCACAACACAGGAATCTCCATCATGACCGAACAAACCGAACAAGATTTAGGCTTAATCGCCTACCAACAAGGCGATTATGAAACCGCATTCGCCGAATGGCACAAACTCGCCTTAAACGACAATCCACAGGCTTGCCACAACATCGCCATGCTCTACGAAATGGGTCAGGGCGTGGAGCAAGACCTTGAATTGGCAAAACATTGGTGTGAACAAGCCATCAAACTCGGCTTGGTGGAAGCGCAACACCATTTGGGCTATTTATTATTGGAAAGCGACCCAATCGCCGCGCTGGAATGTTGGCAAAAAGCCGCCGAAGCAGGTTTGGCACAAGCACAATACGATTTGGGCGGACAATATGCAGCAGGCGACATCATTCCGCAAGACAATGACACCGCCGCCGATTGGTATGAAGAAGCCGCCATGCAAGGACACACGGAAGCACAATTTCATTTAGGCGTGTTATACGCCAATGCGGAACAATACGCCAACGCCCGCCATTGGTGGTTGCAAGCCGCCGAGCAGGGACACGAATTGGCACAATTCAATTTACAACGCATGAAAGAAATGGGTTTGTAAGAACCTGTGTTCGTAAGATTGATAGATGGATTTTTATCGCAAAATCATGCGAATACAAGGCGAATTTTCATGTTGATAGTGGTTCTATCAACATGAAAATTCAACGCAGTAGGCGCGTGATTTTGAGATAGAAAGCCGCTATCAAGATTATGAACACAGGTTCTAAAATAATTCAGGCAGCCTGAAAACCATTTTCAGGCTGCCTGAATTTAATTTCAACTCAAACCACACATCTGCCAACAAAAGTGTCAAAAAATGTTATTTTTTACCCAATTTTATAGGAACGCGTTACCATTTCCTTTTTGAGTAAAGCACCCAGCCACCATGCACTATTTCACCATCAACACCGCCGACACCGACCAACACATCGGCTTTCTCATTATGCTGCCCGATGACGGCGGCGAACAAGACGCTCCGCACGGACAATTTGCCATCAAACTCACCGAAACCAACATTCAGGCTGCCTTAAGCCGCTACGCCGAAAACACCGAATTGCGCTGGGCAATTGATGGCGACCATGTGCAATTATTTGATGAAACAGGCGAATTTATCGGCACAATCCGCCAACAAAATCTTAAAATCAACGGGCAATCGTTCACACTCAACGACTTAACAGGCATGATTTAATTATGGAAAGTTTGTATATTCTGATTCCGATTAGTATTATTTTGGCGTTTATTATTGGCTATTTTTTTTGGTGGTCGGGTAAAAATGGGCAATTTGATGATTTGGAAGGCCCCGCCCATCGCATTTTGATGGACGATGACGAAACATTTGATAAAACAGATAAAAAATAATTTTCAGGCAGCCTGAAAGTACACGACAAAATTCATGTAGCACCCAATTTCACGTTATTTAAATGATTTGGTGCGTGGTACGCACCCTACATTTAGGTGTTGATAAAAATTATTGTGTACTGAAAGGCAGCCTGAAAACCCATTCTCCCAAAAATAAAAATAACGAGTCCCCCATGAACCCACTACCCGAATTTGCCAAAACCCGCCGTTTCGCGCCCCTATTTTGCACCCAATTTCTCGGCGCGTTTAATGACAATTTATTCAAAACCACCCTATTCGTACTCATCAGCTTTTACGGTCTCGGCAAAAACGACTGGCTGCCTGCGGCGCAATTGCTGAATTTGGGCGCACTATTGTTTATTCTGCCCTACTTTCTCTTTTCCGCTTTGGCTGGGCAACTCGCCAGCCGCTACAACAAAGCCAAAATCGCCCAAGCCACCAAAATCATGGAAATCATGATTATGGCATTGGCGGGCGTGGGTTTTTACATTCAGTCTGCGCCCTTATTATTATTCTGTTTATTTATGATGGGGACGCAATCCACCCTATTTGGTCCTGTGAAATACGCCATTTTGCCCGAATATTTGCGCGAAAAAGAATTGTTGATGGGCAATGGCTTGATTGAATCAGGCACCTTTATCGCCATTTTATTGGGGCAAATGATTGGCACGGCGATTGCGGGTTATTCTGTGTGGCTGTTGATTGGCGCGGTGTTGCTGGTGGCGGTGCTGGGTTTTGCGACCAGCGTACCCATGCCCGATGTGTCCGCCAAAGAACCTGAAACCAAAATAGAATACAATTTCCTAATTTCCACCAAACAGTTATGCCAAAATATTTTTTCAAGACCTGATTTGTTTACCGCCATTATCGGCATTTCATGGTTTTGGTTTGTTGGCGCGGTGTACACGACTCAATTGCCAACTTTTGTGCAAATCCATTTGGGCGGCAATGAAAATGTGTTCAATTTGATGTTGGCATTGTTTTCCATTGGGATTGCGCTGGGTTCGGTGCTGTGTGCGCGTTTGAGTAAAGGCGATTTGCGTTTGGGTTTGGTGGCGATGGGCGCGGTGGGACTAACGCTTTCAGGCAGCCTGCTGGTTTGGCTGACACATGGGCGTGTGTTTCACAATGTTGAATTGCAAGGACTTCTTCAATTTTTAGGACAAAGTTATGCTTATCCCATCATCATTGCCATGTTGTTAATTGGTTTTTTTGGTGGTTTTTTCTCTGTGCCGCTTTACACTTGGCTGCAAACGTCCAGCAATGACGAATTTCGCGCCCATGCGATTGCAGCAAATAATATTGTCAATGCGATTTTCATGGTGGCTTCTGCGATTATTAGCATGATTTTATTGATGATTTTTAACAGCATTGGTTTATTGTATTTGCTGGTTGCGCTGGGCAATGTGCCGATTTTGATTTATTTGTGGAAACGCTCCGTCCTGTTTCACATAGATGTACGCAAATGGTTGGGCAAATAAACTTTCAGGCTGCCGACCAGTACACAGCCAAAATCACAGCAGGGTGCGCCATGCGCACCAAATGACTGAATAATTTAAATATTATGGCAAATTTGGTGTACACGGCACACCCTACATTGGTTTATTGTGTACTAAAAGGCTGCCTGAAAATCCTGCCAAACTTTGCGTTACCGCAATGTGTCAGGCAGCCTGAAAACTTAAAAACCGTTATAATGACGTATTTTTCGTCAAACAAAATTTCATATTTCTAGGAATACAAAATGGCATTTTTACAAGGCAAAAAAATTCTGATTACAGGCATGATTTCCGACCGTTCCATCGCTTACGGCATTGCCAAAGCGTGTTATGAACAAGGCGCGGAATTGGCGTTTACCTTTGCGGTGGACAAATTGGAAGACCGTGTACGCAAACTCGCCGCCGAATTTGGCTCGGAACTCGTGTTCCATTGCGATGTGCAAAGCGATGATGAAATCACCCAAGTATTCAACGATTTGGGTAAACATTGGGACGGCTTGGACGGTTTGGTACACGCGATTGCATTCGCCCCCAAAGAAGCCTTAAGCGGCGATTTTTTGGACAACATCTCGCGTGAAGCCTTCCGTGTGGCGCATGAAGTGTCGGCGTACAGCTTGCCTGCATTGGCAAAAGCGGCACGCCCGATGATGCAAGGTCGCAACGCGTCTATTTTGGCGTTGTCCTATTTGGGCGCGGTGCGTGCGGTGCCCAATTACAATGTGATGGGCATGGCAAAAGCCAGCTTGGAAGCAGGTGTGCGTTTCACCGCTTCATGCTTGGGCAAAGAAGGCATTCGTTGCAATGGCATTTCCGCAGGTCCTATCAAAACTTTGGCGGCGGCGGGCATTGCCGATTTTGGTAAATTATTGAGCCATGTGGCGGCACAAAATCCCTTGCGCCGCAATGTTACCACCGAAGAAGTAGGCAACGCGGCGGCGTTCTTGTTGTCTGATTTGGCTTCGGGCATTACGGGCGAAATCACTTATGTGGACGGCGGTTACAGCATTAACGCTTTGAATGATGGCGATGAATAATCTTCAGGCAGCCTGAAAATAGGAAAACACGTTTATTCAAATAGATAAACGTGTTTTTTTGTGTTCAGGCTGCCTGAAACAATCCAATTATTTCAACCATTTCCTCAATACCGCCACACGCGAAATCAAAATCCAATCCAATAAAGCAAACACCATAATCGCCACCGCAGCCGTTGGAAAAATCAACGCCACCACACTCAATATTATGGTCGCCACTTTCCAATTGGGCAATACGCGCCCCTGTGCAGGCGGACACAAACCCATTCCACGCGGACGGCGTTTCCACCACAACACATAAGCACTCACGCACAAATAAATAATCGCCAAACAAAACACCACATTCAACGCCACCGACCACCACCCCATCGTGCCCATGTGAAACGCAATGCTCACCGCCATAAATTGCCCAAACCAGTTGTAATCCGCAAACCGAATATCCGCCAACACATTGCCACTGTAACGGTCAATGTGCATGGTGCGGTCGGCGGTGGGATTGGGGCTGTCATAACTCATGGAATCTTGATTAATCGTCCACACCCCCGTGTCGCCTTTGGGCAAATAAATCTGATAACGTCCCGTAAACCCTTTTTCGCGGACAAATCTGTCCACCGTTTCCAAACTGATGGGCAAATTTGGTGCAATCCCCTTTTCGCCCAAAGTGCTGCCTGAAACAGGCATGGGCGTTAATTCCAAAACCCATGGGATTTCTTTGGTTTTGCCATCATTCAAATCGCCATGTACAGGCACGGTAGATGTGGGATTGGGCGCAACACCCCATTTGCCCGCAGGAAATTGCGACCACGCTTGCACCACTTTGCCACCCCAAACACCAGCCCAAGCCAAACCCGATAAACAAAATAACAATAACATCAAAGAAGTATAAGTTCCCAACACCCCATGCCAACCACGCCAAAAAGAGCGACCACACCCCAATTTCCCTGTGGTCAGCATTTTGGAAACGCGGCGTTGGCGCGAAAACCACCACAAATACACGCCCGTCAAAATCATCAAAATGGTTAAAGAAGCCGCCGTTTCCAGCAAATAATCGCCTGTTTTACCCAACAAAATATCGCTGTGAATGGAATCCATCAGATGATAATTATTTTGATTGCGTGGATAAATGTGTACCACTTGCGCCGTGTAGGGGTCAATCGCCACCATATTCGCCTTGCCAGCACCATCGTTCACACGAAACACCGCTACGCTGTCGGCAGAACGCGGCGAAATATATTGTGCCACCGTTGCATTTTCCTTATCAATCGCATTGATGGCAGCCTGCGCTTGCTGCGACAAAGGTTGCACAATAGATTGAATGGGCACAAAAATCCGTTCCCCATCTTTGCCTTCCGTATGGGCAAACAATATCATCGCCAACCCTGTTGCCGCCAATAACATCAAAAAAGGCGCAACAAATAAACCTGCATAAAAATGCCATCGCCATATCCAAAAATAACGTGAACTGCTGTTTTCTGTCGTATGGTCTATTTGATTTTTCGTTAATTTGTTCATTCCATTTCTACCCTAAATGTGTAAAAAAGGCGTGATTATACAGGGATTGAGACTTTTGAACGATTATACTAAACAATTACGATACTTTTGAACAAATACTCAAGGCTGCCTGAAAAAAATCCCCCTATTCATCTCTACTTGAATAGGGGAATAATTGATTAAAGCACAATATTATTTTTTCAGGCTGCCTGAAAATTTAAAACAGATTGTCAAATACGCCTTTGCTGGCTTCATCTTCTGCGACACCGCCTTCTGATTTGGGTTCAGGTTTTTGCGCAGAGCGTTTCACCGCTTCAGGGTCAGTTGTGGAATTATCCACCGCCACAGACGGTTTATCATTATCGGTAACCGCGTCTTTAGCGCGTTTACCCGCATTGGCTGGCAATCTATAGGTTTGAATAGGCATACCTTTTAACGCAAAACGCATATAGTCCATCCAAACAGGCAATGCCAAAGTGCCACCAAACGCACGCTTACCCAAACTACGTGGCGTGTCATAACCCAAATACACCGCCGTTACAATTTTCGGGTTATAGCCCACAAACCAAACATCTTTACTGTCATTGGTCGTACCCGTTTTGCCCGCCAAATCGCTGCGTCCCAAACCCAAAGCCGCACGCGCCGTACCAGAACGAATCACATCTTGCAACATAGAAGTCATCACATAAGCATTGCGCGGATCTATCACTTGTGGGGCATTTTGGCGTGCCACCATAGGCTGCATTTCTGCGCGCAAATTGCCTTTCGTGTCGTAAATTTTGTCAATTACATAGCCCGTAACCTTGTAGCCACCATTAGCAAACG
Organism: Alysiella crassa DSM 2578; assembly: GCF_000745955.1. Taxonomy (GTDB): domain Bacteria; phylum Pseudomonadota; class Gammaproteobacteria; order Burkholderiales; family Neisseriaceae; genus Simonsiella; species Simonsiella crassa. The sequence continues at coordinate 10,891 of NZ_JQKH01000022.1, forward strand.
CCGCATAACCTTCCGCCATCTGCAAAGGCGTAGCCGAACCTGCCCCCAAAGCAACAGGCAAAGCATTGGGTAATTGGTCTTCTTTAAAACCAAAGCGTTGCAAATATTTACGCGTGTAATTCAAACCCATTGCTTGGGTAATACGCACCGCCACCACGTTTTTAGATTTTGCCAACGCGGTACGCAAAGGAATCATACCTGCATAATAACCGTCTGAGTTTTGTGGCGACCAACCACGAATGCTTATGGGCGCATCATTGACCATCGTTGCCGCCGTCATGCCTTTAGAAAGCGCGGCTGAATAAATAAACGGTTTAAATGTAGATCCTGGTTGGCGAATACTTTGCGTTGCACGGTTAAAGTTTTTACTATGGAAATCATAACCACCAACCAACGCACGCAACGCCCCCGTATCCACGTCCATAGACACCAGCGCACCTTGCACTTCAGGCTGCTGTACCACCGTATAACGCCCATTGCCCATTTTCGCTACACGAATAATCGCACCTGCTTTCAAAGCACGCTCTTCTAATTTCTTATTATTAATCGCCGCGCGCGCACCCGAACCCATATCGCCCGTTGTCAAGTGTACTTTCGTGCCGCCCTGCAAATAAACGTCAATGCCTTTAGAATTCGCCGTCAAAATCACAGCAGGAATCATGCCTTCTACGGTGTAAGTATTGGATAAATATTGCTCAATCCCATCTTCCACATCGTCCATAGAAGTCAAATCCAACTGCCCTTCTGCGCCACGGTAACCAGAGCCACGGTCAAAATTCCGCAAAGCCTTACGCAATGCTGCCGTTGCCACTTTTTGATTATTGGTGCTGACCGTTGTATAAACTTTTAAACCTTGCGTGTAAACATCTTCTCCATATTTTTCATACAAAGTTTGTCGTGCCATTTCTGCAACATACAGCGAATTTTGGTCAATCAGCATGCGATAACGCTCATAAATGAGTTGTTCATTTAAGGCTGCCTCACGCTGTTGGGCTGTAATCATGCCCAGTTCAGCCATATTGTTCAAAATGTATTGCTGACGCAAACGCGCACGGTCTGGATTCACAATTGGATTAAAAGCAGACGGTGCTTTAGGTAAACCTGCTAAAATAGTTGCCTCTGCCAATGTTAAATCTTGTACAGATTTGTTAAAATAGATTTTAGCAGCCGAAGCGAAACCATAAGCACGTTGCCCCAAATAAATTTGGTTGAAGTACAATTCCAAAATTTGGTCTTTGGTGAGCGAGCGTTCAATTTTGTAAGCCAATAAAGCTTCATTGAATTTACGTGTCATGGTGCGTTCATTGGTCAAATAAAAATTTCGGGCAACTTGTTGCGTAATTGTACTCGCGCCCTGTTTATGACCACCGCGCAAATTACTCAATACCGCACGCGCCACACCCGTAACGTCCACGCCCCAATGCTCATAAAAACGCTTGTCTTCGGCAGCGACCACCGCGTCTTTTAATACTTTGGGGAATTGGTCAATCGGCGTAAATGCACGGCGTTCATCGCCATAAGTGCCAATTACCACACCATCTGATGAATAGATGGTCAAAGGCTCTTTGGGTTGATAATATTTGATGGCATCCAGTTCAGGCAGCTTGGGATATGTTACCAAAACAGCAACAGTTACCAAGCCAACCGCAAACAGAAACAGCCCCAACATCAGCCCTAAAATAGTGTAGAGAAAATTTTTAATCATGATTTTAAATAAAAGTTGCCATTTGTTTTTTTAAATAAAGTAAAATAACCACTGTTTTTTGTTACTGGAATTCACAAACGCGGAATCAGGTTATTATAAATGCTTTCCGCCTTAGGTAAGGACTTTAAATTATGCGTTTTAAGAAAACTGCTAAAAACACTAGTGAAAAAGCTGAAAAACCCAGCAAACCAACGAAAAAATCGTCTGGTAAAGCTGCTGCGGGTATGGCTGCCAAAAGTGTCATTGGGCTAGAAATTGGTCCTGCAAGCATTCGTATGGTGCAAATCGCGGGCAAAGGCTCGGGACGTGTCCAATTGGAAAAATATGCTGTAGAACCATTACCACAAAACGTGGTTTCCAGCAGCGAGATTGTCAATTTTGACACGCTTGTCTCTCATTTGCAACAATGCTATGACAAGTTAAAAACAAATTGCAAATCCACCAATGTAGGCTTACCTGTTTCCATGGTAACGATTGAAGACAATCTGCTTTACTCAGAAACAGGTGCAGAAATGTCTTTGCAAGAATTTGTGGAAGCAGAAGTGGTACGCGTGGGCGCATTAGACGAAATGAATTACGACTGGCATACATTCTCTGCCAACAGTAAAGAGCAAAACGTATTGATGGTCGCCACCAAAACCGACAATGTCAATCAATTTACCGATTTGTTAGACGAAGTAGGCTTAAACGCTAGCAATGTGGACGTGGATTTGTTTGCCATGTTTAACGCGTTTGCCTATATGGACATGATGCAAGGTGGCGAATTAGCCAATGAACGCATTGCCTTATTTGATATTGGTGATGTGTCCTTGAAAGCGTTGATTGTGGAAAGTGGCAAAATTTTGTATCGCCACGAAGCGGCTTTTGGTTTAGACCAAATGATTCACTTGATTCAACGTAACTACCAAGTTACCGAAAGTGAAGCTTTGGAGATGATTAGCGGTCGCCGTCAGCGTCCTGCTGATTACAAAACCGAAGTGAGCGATTACTTCAATATGCAAATTGCACAAGAAGTACAACGCGCCCTGCAATTCTTTATGACCACGCGCAGCGATGATTCTGCTGTACAACAAATTTTCTTGAGCGGCAGTGCGTGTGTGCCTGATTCAGGCTTGGCAGAAGTGGTTCGCATCAGCACCAATACCACCACGCAACACATCGCTCCCATCACGCTGGCTGAAAACAAAGTCAAAGGTGGCGGTGATTTGGCACGCGATGCAGACTCATTAACGACCGCATTTGGTTTGGCATTACGAGGGTTATACTAAAATGAATTTGATTAAAATCAACTTGCTTCCCTACCGCGAAATGCGTGAGGCGAAGCTGAAAAAGCAATTTCAAACCATTATGGCAATTGGTGCTTTAGCAGGTGCTGCGGTGGCTGGTCTGATTTATGTTAGCTTGAATAAAGCCATTGAAAATCAAGAAACGCGTAACAGTACCTTGCAAGCTGGTATCAAAGAACTGGAAAGCAAATTAGCCACCATCGAAGAATTGGAAAAACGCAAATACAATTTCTTGGAACGCAAACGCAAAGTAGAAGAATTGGATAATAAGCGTTTTGAAGGTGCGCGTGTATTAGACAGCCTGAACCAAGTTGTACCCGATGGTTCTTATCTGATTACACTCAATGGTTTGGAAGGCAAAGGCAATAAACAAGGCAATGAATACGAAATCTCGGGCAAAGCCACCGCAGATTCAAAAATTGCAACTTTGATGTCTGCCTTGCCAAGTACGGGTATCTTTGATGTGCCTGATTTAGTGGAAATTCAAAAAGCAGAAGATGGTCAAAGATTTACACTAAAATCTGTTTTGGTTCAACAAATTGTATTACCAAAACCTCAGCCTAAAGCTGTTCAGGCTGCCCCTAAATCTGCTTCAGCACCTGCCGCAAAATAATGGAGTAAGAACATGAGTTCAAAACAAAATATTGATATTCAAAAATTGCATTTAGCACCTAAAGCTGTGCAATTTTTGGCAGCCATTGCATTGGGCGTGGTTTTAGTGGTTGTGGGTTATTTTGCTTCATTTAAGACACAATTGGAAACTTTGGAAACAGCAAAAACCACTGAAATGGATGATTTACGTCCTAAATATGAAAAAATTGCCGTAAAAGTCGCCAATTTGGAAAACTTGGAGCAAGAATTGGTTTTGATTGAGCAATCTATTTCAGAATTGATTAAACAATTACCAACCGATGCAGAATTACCTAACTTGATTCAAGAATTACACATGGCAGCTGCAAGTAATCAATTAAAGTTAAACACAGTTGTACCACGCAAAAAAGCTAAAGAAGATGACAACATCGACCGTTTACCATTTTTTGTTTCGGTTACAGGCAGTTATGAACAATTGGCTAATTTTGTGCGTGATGTGGGTCGTATGTCGCGTATTGTTACCTTGTCTGCCATCACCATTAAAGCTGCTGATGAAGACAACAAACCGACTTCCAATAACGATAAAAAAGCAGCCAGCAAAATCAGTACGCGTTTCACTTTGACAGCCATTGCCAGCACTTATAAAGCTGTGGATACTGAAAAACCAGCAGCTAGTGCAGCAAGTGGTGCTGAAAATACAGCTCAATAATGAATAGGATGCAACAATGAATGCTAAATTATTATTACTCGTCCCTTTGGTGCTGTTGGCAACAGGTTGTGAAGAGGAAGGCAGTGATTTGAATGCGTGGATGCAAGAAACACAACAACGCGCAAAAGCCAATTTAAAACCCCCTGTTGCGCCTGAAAAAGTAGAGCCTGCGCATTACACCACTCCTGCTCCAATTAATCCTCATGCTTTCAGCTTATACCGCATGAGAGCAATGGTAAACCCAGCTGCCTCCATTGTGAATGCACCCAATTTAAATCGTCCAAAAGAATTGTTAGAGAACTCTTCTTTGGATAAATTAAAATTTGTTGGCACCATTGGTAGTGGCAATAATTTATCCGCGCTGATTAGTTTAGATAATCAAACAGTTTATACTGTTAAATTAGGCAACTATATGGGGCAAGATTACGGTCGCGTCGTAAAAATCACGCCTGATGAAATTACTTTGCGTGAAACTGTTGAAGATGCTGAAGGTAATTGGGTACCACGTCAAACCGTATTGGCTTTAGGCGTAACACCAGAAATCCAGAAAAAATAATTTCAATCAGAAGAGGTTATATTTATGAAACCAACTTTACATAAAATTTTGCCAGTAATGGCATTAAGCATGGTTGCGCAGGCTGCCTATGCAGGTAATATTACCGACATTAATGTGTCTGTGATGCCTGACCAGCAACGCGTGATTAAAATCAAATTTGACCGCGATGTGGTACAGCCAACTGGTTTTGCCACAGCATCTCCTGCCCGTATCGCTTTGGATTTTGCAGGTACAGGCGTGCAATTTGCGCAAGGTCCATTGTCATTTAACGATTCTTTGTTGAATCAAGTGAATGTAGCGCAGGCAGACAACAAAGCACGTGTGATGTTAAGCCTGACCAAGGAAGCCCAATACAATACCCAAGTAAAAGGCAATGAAGTATGGATTTATGTGACTGAATCAGGCAGCAGCAACAGCGCACCTGCTTCGGCTCACAATACTTCCCCCGTAGCCAGCAATAACTACAACATAGGCGATTTCGGCTTGGATTTCCGCAAAGGGGCAAACCGCTCTGGTGTGGTTGATTTCCGTTCGGGCGCAGATTCTGAACCTAAAGTGAAAGTGCAGTCTGACCGCGTAGTTATTACCTTGAAAAATCATCAAATTTCTACGCAAGATGCGAAAAATTTGGATGTAACCGATTTTTCCACGCCTGTACGCACCGTTACCGCTCGCCGTATTGGCAATGACACCCAAATTACCGTGCGCAATCAAGGTTCTTGGACACATAGATTAACTCCTCGTTCTGGTGGTCGTTATACATTAACGATTACACCATCGGTAAACACGGTGGATGCAGCTGTCAAAGCCGCCATCAACCCGAAAAAAGAGCAAAAAAGTTTTGGTGGTAAAAATGTCTCTTTAGATTTCCAAGATATTGAGGTGCGTACTGTACTGCAAATTTTGGCAAAAGAATCAGGCATGAATATTGTTGCCAGCGATTCTGTGCAAGGCAAAATGACTTTGGCATTGAAAGATGTACCTTGGGATCAGGCTTTGGATTTGATTTTGTCTTCACGCGATTTGGTGCAAGAAACCAATGGCAGAATCATCAACGTCAAAACCCGCGCTGAAGCTGACAAGAAGACGATGGAAATTGCTGAAAATAAAAAGAAATTAGAAGACTTGGTTCCTCTGATTTCGCAAACCTTCCAATTGAAATATAAAAATGTGGAAGAATTGAAAGAAGTGTTGCGCATTGAAAATAGTGGTGCAAGCAACACTGACGGTCGTTCACGCAGCATTTTAAGTAATCGTGGTAACGCAATGACTGACCCATCAACCAACACTTTGATTGTCAAAGACGTGGCTGAGGTGATTCAAGAATTCCAACGCTTGATTGAAGAATTGGACGTACCTGCACGCCAAGTGATGGTGGAAGCGCGTATTGTGGAAGCCGATGTATCATTGGGTCGTGATTTAGGTGTACGCATGGGCTATGCACGCGCTGGTCGCACAGGTATCGGTAACACTTATGAAAGTGCGACAAACAACCGTAATATTGGTGTGGGTGCCACATCTGGCAGCATTAACAATACAGCCAATATTAACCTGCCACTTGCTGCGGCAACCAGCGCAATTGGTATTGTGCGCTCTATTGGCTCTAGTGCATTGAGTTTGGAATTATCGGCGGCGGAAAGTGCTAACCGTTCCAAAACCATTTCTACGCCACGCGTTTTAACGCAAGACCGTAAACAAGCCACAATCAAACAAGGTACACAAATTCCATACCAAACACGTGCTGCCGATGGTGCTTACGAAACTGCATTTAAAGATGCTGTCTTGCAATTAGATGTTACCCCACGCATTACGCCTGATAATAATGTGATTTTGGATGTAACCATCAACAAAGATGATGTGGACACCAAAAATAGTAATGCTGATGGTGAACCAGCAATTTCTGTGAAACAAGTGAAAACACAAGCCATGGTAGAAAATGGCGGCACATTGGTGGTCGGCGGTATCTACCAAGAAAATGTGGTAAACAATTCGAAGAAAGTACCTGTATTGGGTGATGTTCCTGTATTGGGCAACTTGTTTAAATCCAGCAATAAATCGCATAGCCGTAATGAAGTATTGTTCTTCATCACGCCACGCATTATTGAAGGTCAAAGCAGCGTAATGCGCTACTAAAAAAATCAATACCGCAATAATTTATCCAAATTATTGCGGTATTTTTATTCGTCTAACTGTTCAGGCTGCCTGAACGCACACCCTATTCTCACATCGCTCTCCACCCGACAACAACACGGCAAAATCTCATCGGGCAACACAAACGCCATCGGCATTTGAGCATAAGACACACGCCCAGCCAACAACTTCACACGGCACGAACCACAATACCCTTGTCGGCATTGATATTCCACCCCATGCCCTGTTTTTTCCAGCGCGTCCAAAAGATTTTCATCTGAACCCAATTCAAATTGCATGCTGTCGGTGGTAATCAGGGGCATAATCGGCTACTCGTTTTTCAGGCAGCCTGAATCATAAATCAGCGATTATTTTGTCGCAACTTTTGCCGCAATAAAATTTCATTATCCCCCACATCTGCCACAGGAAAATTTCCCGATTTGTCGCCAAAATGCGAAGTCATCGGCAATTTTTGCAGAAAATCGTCCACATCTTGCGCCGTCAAAAAGCGACCGTGCAAATCCCAACCCACATTCAACACACGCCCACGCAACGCCGCCACACGGTCGTGAATGTGTCCGTGCAGATGATACCAACCCTTGTGGCAGCCGTTCCATTCCAAAATGGGATAATGAAATAAAATCAAAGTATTATTGATTTCAGGCAGCCTTAATTGCAAATAATCTTGCGCGGACGACAACATCGGCAAACCGTCATGTTTCGTTTGATTGAGCAGGCGGTCAATGTGCTGGCGGATTTGCCCGTCATGGTTGCCGTAAATCAAGTGGTGCGTGCCGTTCAAACGAGATAATACGCGCTCTATCTGCTTGAAATCGTGCGCGAAAGACACATCGCCCAAATTGTAAACCACATCTTCTGGCGACACGGTTTCGTTCCAACGCGCAATCAAAAATTCGTCCAATTCCGCCACATCTTGCGTGGCTGGGCGAAAAGTGGGGCAAAATTTCACAATATTTTTGTGCGAAAAATGCCAATCCGATGTAAAGAAAATTTTTGCCATTTTTTTATATCTTTCAATAAATTAAATTTTTTCAGGCAGCCTCTCCGTACACATGAAAAAAATCATTTTCGTAGTCGGGCATTTATGCCCGACAAAGCATACTGTAAGGCAGCCTGAAACACAAATTCAAACCGAATTTTTCAAAAAATCCTGAATAAACGCAATTTTATCCAGCTCCGTCATTTCATTGAAAATTGCTTTATTTTCAGCAATATAATCCGCCAAAGGATAAAATTCCTCGTCCAAATTGCGCTTATCCAATTTGCGTCCCAAACTCGTCTCAGAACTGCGCCCAAACAACTTGGACACCAAATAATACGGCGATTTCAGCTTAAACAACATCGTTTCCGTTGCCGCGTCAAACACCATAAAGCCTTCGTGTTCCACTGTTTTCAGCAGCGATTTTAATTCGCCAAATTCAATATTTTCAATGGTTTGTGGGCGTTTTATATCAAATCGTGCCGCCACATCGTCCAGTTCGCGCTCACGCCATTGTCGCCCTGTTGCCACTTCAATCGCGCCAATCAGCGTTGCACCAAAATCTTCGCGGATAATATGCACATCGCTCGGGTCGCAAACTTCAAACAAAAACGTGTGATTGGGATATGCCACAAACAGATTTTCATATTGAATACAATGATTTTGCGTCATTTTGGCAAAATCGCTGTCCAGCGAACCTGTGGTGGAAAACAGCGTTTTGCCATCAAACGCCGCACCCAAACTGGGGTGGTTTTCAGGCAGCCTGACGTGGGTGCAGCAGCCCAAAAAACCGTTCACTTTCACCACCGCATTCACGCGATGATTATCTGCAATTTCAATGGGATATTTGCTGTTACGCGCCATACGTTCCGAATAATTGAACACTTTTTTAAACGGACGCACAATGATTTTGCCAAATTTATCAATGATTAAGCCACGCATTTCCAACAAAGCATCATCAAAACGGTTTTCGTAAAACACTTGACGGCGGTATTTCAACACGCGCAATTCGGGGTAAAGGCGTGAAGTTTTTGCCGTGAAATTGCGTTGCCCATTTTGCAAATACCTTTGTGTAACAAAGGTTTGTTGCTCATCATCAAAATCCAAAGGCTGGCTGCGGAAAGTCGCCATTTCGTCCAAAATCGCCTGTTGCGCGGCAGAAATGGGGCGAGCGGCTGGCACATGAATTTCGCCTTTCACACGATTTTCATTCAAACGCTGATATGCCGCCAAAACTTCGTGTTCAGGCACATTGTGGGCATTGGGATAAAAATTGTGCAAGCGGTAAACTTCTGTTTCAAAATGGTTTTTCTTCGCCAAATCCAGCAACGCACGGCAAGCATTCGCCTTTTGATTGGTGTTGGAATTGATGATTAAAATGTCGGCATGGCGGTGTTGTTGCCCGAATTTCAGCGTGTTTTTGAAAGTCGCCGCGCCTTTTTGGATTGCTTTTTCAACGGCTTCGGGCGACCAACGGTAAACGCCCTGTTCATCGGTTAATTCCTTATCGTTTTCAATGTGATGGATAATCGCTTGCGGATAATCGCGTTGAAATTGCGCGATTTTTTCGGCGGCAAAGGTGGATTTGCCTGAACCTTGATGTCCACGTAAGAGTATGAATTTTTGCATGATTTTGTCTTTCTTTTTGGTTTCAGGCAGCCTGAAAATCGGGCAATACTTTACCGCTTAAATAATAAGTACCTTGAACAATATTGCCTTTTTGCAAAGGTTTATCGGAAAAATGTTCCGCAGCGAAAACCGCGTCCAATTCCATGCCCAAAGTTTGAATGGTACAATGATAAAATGCCTGTTTTGTGAAAAAATTTGTTTTTAATTCAAATGATTGAATAATACCATTCAATATTGCATACGGCTGATAAGGCACACCTTCATCAACAAACATACCTGATGTAATGAATGCTTGCGTTGCCCATTTCATTTCTTCATTTTCTTGGCTTTTATCAAATTCTTCTTGATTTTCAAAAACTTTCACATCTTCGGCAAACGCACATAATTGTACGCTAATACTGCTTTGCACCAAATTTTCAGGCAGCCTGAAAAAATCGGGAACACAAAATACCAACGGCATATCACCATCAACGCATTCGCCATTTTCAAAATTTTTGCCGTTTGCCCAACCATAAATTGCGCCCGTTTGTTCGTCATATTGAATTAAAGCATTCACGCCAATTTGTTGTTGGCATATACCATTAAAATGCAACTCAATGTTTTCCAAACCATTTTCATGATTAATGCCAAACCACAATTCAGCACCACTTGGGTCGCTGTGAACGCCATACCAACCATTTTGATGTGGATATTGTGCCGTTAAATTTTGGCAGGTTTGTTCAATAATTTGATTTAATTCGGTTTCATTGTGATTGACAAAGCCAATGTTATCAAAGTGATTCATTTTTTATCCTTAATCATTTAATTTATTTTTCAGGCAGCCTGAAAATTTTTTCCATAAAAATAATTTTACAATTCAATCGCTTGAATTTGCTTTACCCACATATCGCCATGTAAATCTTGCTCTGCAAACGCCCCCATCACGCCAAAAACCGAATCGCTGAAACCGCCAATATTCAAAATATCGTCCCGATTTTGCGCTTGCGTGGTCGCGTTGGGCTGAATGTCCAAGCACACCAATTTGGCGTTTGGACAACGCTGTTTTAACTTATCCCATTCTTTTTTCAGGGAAGTTTGGCTGCCAAAATGCTGTTCGCGGTCTGCCCAACTTTCGTTGTCGGACACCATAATCAGCAAATCCACATCGGCTTTTTCCGCGTTCAATTTGGCGAGCGGTGCGCTGCAAGTCGTGCCGCCACCACCGATTTTTGCCAATTTTTCTGCGTTGGTCATGATGCTGTCGCGTGGATTGATTTTCACGCCTACCACGATGTTTTCAAAGGGTAAAATGCGTGCTTTCGGATTTTGGCGCAACACGGCTGCCGATACCAAAGCCGCTACGTCTATGCAGCGCGTTTTGCTGGTCGCGCTGCCACGATAGCCCGTTGCAGGGCTTTGCATGGAACCCGATACATCGGGGCAAACCACAATATTTCCTTTAAAAACAGGTACATTTTCCACCGCGTGTTCCATTGCGTCTTGCAAAGCGTTGCTGATGTCGCTGGGCAAATTGCAGGCTGCCTGAAATGCAGTCAGCAACTGATACGGTAAAACACGCGATTTTTTAACCAGTTGTTTATCCGCAATTTTTTTTGCAATGGCGTGGGTGTTTTTGTTTTTATCAAACACACCATGTCTTTGAAATGTATTCAAATTTTGGCGAACTTGTTGCCATGAACCATTCAGCGCGATTTGCGTCCACGCGCCCGTGTCCAAATCCAAAGACGTGAGCATTTGAAATGGCACATCGGGCAATTTTCCTGTGCGATTTTGTTTATATAATTCAAAAGATTGCGTAATCGGTGGTAAATCTTCAAAACGGTATTCACGCCCAATCAACCACGCAAACCAAGCCGCTTGCCACGCTTCACGCGGTTTGGGGTGCACCATTTTGACTACGTCCGCCAACGATGGCGCGTTGCCAATTGCCGCGTTAAGCAATTGTTTTTCATCGGCATGGAGCAGCCAATTTTGCACCATTTTTTTGGGGCGCGTGCCCAGCGATTTGTGTCCAGTCGCGCCACTTCGCAATATTTGCACGAAGTTACGCAACATTTTGCCGTTGTCAATCACGCGCTCAAAAATTTGGGCGCACAATGCCACGTCTTTTTGCGCCAAAATTGCCAATAAAAACGCGGGCATGTCTTTCATTGCGCCTTTTTCGCGTGCGTAAATGGCGGTTTGGGCGATGAATTTTGGGGAAACGTGTTCGCATAATTGGCGGACTTGGTCTAATTGTTCGGCGGCGTTGGCGTAATAAGTGTTGTTAAAACAGCCAGTTGTGGCGAATTGTGCCAATGCGTGTTCGGGCGTGAAAGCGTAGGCAATGCCGCCTGCTTGGTTGTGGGTGTGGGTGGCGTTTTCTTGGTTTTTATTTTTATGAAACAAGGTGTTGAATATGTTTTTGTTTGCCATGATGTTTTTCCTTTGTGCAATAAAAAGGCTGCCTGAAACAAGGGTTTTCAGGCAGCCTTAAAAAAGGGGGTGGGCGACTAGGTTAGCAACAAGATGACGATTTGGGATGTAATCCTGTTGGCATTCGCCCGTAAAAGGGGTGGCGACCAAAATGTGTAAGATGATTTCTCCAATTAAAATGTAATCTTACACGCATTCGCCACAAACTGAATTATCCTTGTTAATCAAAAGCCTGTCAAGATTTGCCTGAAAATCTCATTGGCAGGCTGCCTGAAAAAGTGGGCGACAAAATGTATCGGTTAAAAAACTGAGCTATACCAAAACGGCATTGGGATTTGAACCCAAGACACACAACTTGCGTTGCTGCTCTACCTGTAAACCGACAAGCATTCGCCCGAAAAGGGTGGGGCGTGGCGACCAAGTTTGCAGAAATTCAACCCGATGTTTTGCCAATTAAACTACTTCGCGATAAGTATTTGGCGCGAAAGCAGGATTTGAACCCACATCTTCGGGGGTGGCTGTAATTTCTGCGGCATTCGCCTTGCCCCAAAACTGGGGCGCAACCCACAACAAGAATTGAAGAAATGTTTCGCGCTCTAACCTTCTGAGCTACTCTGCCATAGCTGGCGACAGAGGCGGGACTCGAACCCGCGACCACGAGCATCGTAGGCTGTAATTCCTTCGGCATTTGTGTGTTGCGTTGATTGAGATAATGCAAAGTGCGTGCCAAAGTTTTTTCAGGCTGCCTGAAATGTTTTCAATATATTGATTTTTAATAAAATAAAAATTTTCAAGCAGCCTGAACGATTTTGCGTTATCATAGAAAATCTATAAAATAAAATAGGAAAAATAGCTAAATGGATAAAAAAAATGTGGTCATCAGTTTTTTGGGAACGGTTTTGGACGCGGCGCAAAGTCGTGGCGATGGACGTTGGCGCAAATGGCGACCGAATATCGCCATGAATCAGCGCGATGATTTCCAAATTCATCGTATGGAATTGTTTATACAGGAAAAATTTTTGGGTTTGGCGAATCAGGTTAAGGCGGATATTCAGCAAGTTTCGCCTGATACGGAAGTGAATTTTGTGCCTTTGGAATTAGCCAATCCTTGGGATTTTAGTGAAGTTTATACGGTTTTGCATGATTGGGTTTCACAATATCATTTTGATTTATATAATGAAAATTATTTAACCCACATCACGACAGGCACGCATGTGGCGCAAATTTGCTTGTTTTTGTTGGTGGAAAGTCGGCAAATTCCGTCTGTTTTATTGCAAACGTCGCCACCGAAAAATCAAAACAAAAACATGATGACGGGCGATGTCGGTTCTATTGAAATCATTGATTTGGATTTGGCGCGTTACGATGTGTTGGCGCAACGTTTGGCGGCGGTGCGCGACAATGCGCTTTTGTATTTAAAAAGCGGTATTTCCACAAAAAATCAACGTTTTAACAAAATGATTGCCGAAATTGAACAGGTCGCCTTAAATTCGCCCTCCCCTATTTTATTGAGCGGTGCGACTGGCGCGGGCAAATCCATGTTGGCGCGACGAATTTACGAACTGAAAAAGGCTAGGCATTTGATTTCAGGGAATTTTGTGGACGTGAATTGCGCGGTTTTGCGTGGTGATGGCGCGGCTTCGGCTTTGTTTGGACACAAAAAAGGCGCGTTCACAGGCGCGGCGGACAAACGCGATGGCTGGCTGAAAACCGCCGACAAAGGCGTGTTGTTTTTGGACGAAATCGGTGAATTGGGTTTGGACGAACAGGCGATGTTGCTCAAAGCCATTGAAGAAAAACGGTTTTATCCTGTGGGCAGCGACAGCGAAACGTCCAGTTCGTTTCAATTGATTGCGGGAACGAATCGGGATTTGCGCCATGAAGTACGGGCGGGGCGGTTTCGGGAAGATTTGTTTGCGCGGATTAATGTGTGGCATTATGAATTGCCGAGTTTGGCGGAACGGCGCGAGGACATTGAACCGAATATGGCGCATCAATTGGCGTTGGCTTCGCAGGAATTGGGGCGAGCCACGCGCTTTAATCGGGAAGCGCAGGCGGCGTATTTGGATTTTGCGCTTTCTGAACAAGCACTTTGGCGCGGTAATTTTCGGGATTTGGCGGCGAGTATTATGCGTTTGGCGACTTTGGCGACAGAAGGGCGAATTGATTTGGCATTGGTGCAAGCAGAAATTGAGCGTTTGAAATATTTGTGGCAAGACGATGATTTATTGGCACAAAATGCTTTCAGGCTACCTGAAAAATTGGATTTGGCAAAATTAGATGAATTTGACAAAATGCAATTGGAAAATGTGATTGCGGTGTGTCGTCAGCATAAAAATTTGGCTTCGGCAGGGCGAGCCTTGTTCAATGTGTCACGTTTGGCGAAAGACCACCCGAATGACAGCGATAGATTGCGGAAATATTTGGCGAAATTTGGGTTGAGTTGGCAAGATGTGAGTGGGTAAATTGAAGGCAGCCTGAAAAAGATTTCAGGCTGCCTGTATGACAAAATCGGTTAATTATCAGTTAATTAACGGAAATTGTATTGTACGCCGACACCAACGTAGTTTTGACCTTTATTGGTAAAGCCTTTGTATTTTTTCTTGAAGAAGTGGTCGTAATCGCCACGAATTGCCAATTTGTCGGTTACATTGTAAGTAGCACCCAAACCAGCCGTACCGCGTGCGTAAGTACCTTTTTTGCCTTCCAACCAGTTTTGCAAAATAGGTGTCATAGCAGAAGCAATTGCACCACCATCACCACCAGAAACTTCTTTAATTTTCGTGGTTGTGCCAGCTACACCACCTTTAGCAAACACGCGGAATGCATCAGTAAAATTATGCCCCAAAGTCAAACGTGTACCATAAATATGTTGTTCGGTTTTGGTGGTATATTTTTGGTTATCTACAGTAACACCTGTAGGCAAAGTAACAGTTGATGGTACTTCTGGAATAACTGTCATATCTAATTTGTGGTTAGCAGAACCTGTGTAGAACAACTCTGCACCCAACAATTTATTGAATTGAACACCAAAACCTACTTGACCAGCAAAGCGTGTATCACGGTTATCTTTTGCTACACCTTTCGCACTTACTGGAATACCACTAACACTTCTTGGTGAAGTTGAACCATAAACCGCATCAGTTTCCATATCCAACGCACCAATTGTACCAAACACATAAGGTTTAGCAGCAAATGCGGCTGCGGCAGCAGGAACTACGGCTGGGGTAACATCTACTACAGGTTCAGATGGTTGTGTTACTGGTGCAGAAGCAGTAGGTACAACAGCTACTGGACGTGGTGCGCTGCCAGAGAACCAGTTGTCGCATTGCGCCATGGTTACACGCACAGCATTACCTGCTTTGTCGGTGTACACGTTTACAGGCATATCAGGGCTAAAGGGAATAAATTTGCCTTGCAATGCAGTAGAAACACCTTCACGACCCATGCGACGCCCCACACCCACATCACACGCACCACGCGCATATTGTTCGCCCAAATCTTTCAAGCTAGCAGTTTGCACTTTGGCTTCGCCTTTGCGTTTCAAAGGTGCTTTGTTGGTAAATGGCGTGTAAAAACGTGCAGTACCGCTTGCTACGGCTGCATCACATTCTGCAGCCGTATCGTAGCCCACGTTGCCATGTGCGTCTGTTACCATATCGGCTTTTGCGCTAAATGAAGCAAATGCTGCACCCAACGCCACAATCATAGAAATAACTTTTACATTTTTCATGATTATCTACTTTCGTTTGTGGTTAATCAAAGGGGAAAGTGGCATTCTAACAATATTTTCCACTTTTTAAAACATTTAATTCTGGCTATTGTGCTTTTTCTGCACCATTTTTAATACGAAATGGCTAATGAAAAATCGTTATTTTTCAGGCTGCCTGTTTATGTCAATAAAATAATTAGGCAGCCTGAAAATATTAGCCGTCAATTTCGGCGCGTAATGCCAACACATCGTTGTCTATCATTTCCAAGAAGCGTTCCATTTCGACGCGGCTTTCTTGATAAAATGATTCTAAAACAATGGTTTCCTGTTCAATCAATTGCTCCAATGCGTAGCGGTCGGTGGGGGCTTCGTTGGCAAGTTCGGCAAATTCATGTTCCAAGTGCTTCAATTTTAATAAAGAAGCGGCATGGTCTTGCATGATTTGACTGAACACAAACTCGGTCTCTTGCGCCAAATAAAAGCGATTGTTTACCACGATGTCTTTGAATTCTTTGAAATAATAATAATAGCGTTTGGCAGACAAACCGCCTTCGCCCAAACTTTGTTGTTCCACCATGCGCTCGGCTTTTAAATTCACAATATCTTGATGTACCAAGATTTTTTGTTCAATTAAATTGGCT
This sequence comes from Alysiella crassa DSM 2578, assembly GCF_000745955.1. GTDB lineage: Bacteria > Pseudomonadota > Gammaproteobacteria > Burkholderiales > Neisseriaceae > Simonsiella > Simonsiella crassa. The sequence continues at coordinate 27,265 of NZ_JQKH01000022.1, forward strand.
TTGACATAATTGGCAGACACATTTTCGGTTTTTTGAGTCGTTTGCATTTGCTTGCTGAACTCTTGTTTCAGTTCACGCAAAAAACGACGATTTTGCCGCTTAATTTGAGATTTTAACGCCCAAATCATGAAAAAGAGTATAATAGCGACAATGATTGCGCTGTTTTCTCGGATAATGGGCAGATAAGTTTGCCAATTATTTAGGAAATAAATGAATTGCTCTTGCATAATGTTTCTCGCTTATTATGGTAAAGTTTGGATTTATGTATTAATTAATGCCCGATTTTAACATAAATGCGATAAAATCTGCGGTATTTCAGGCAGCCTGAAAATGTAAAATAAATGGAAGAAATAAGGTTTTTATTGACATGATACAAATGCCAGATTTTATTAACCAATTGAATATAAATAGGGAAATTATTCAAACGGTTGTTGTTATTCCCAGCATTATTTTGCTGCGCTGGTTGTGGTTGCGGTTTTATTTTTATCGCAATCCCGATATGGAGTTGGAATTTAAACGCCGTGCGATGGTGGTGAGCCGTAATTTGGCTTTGCTGGTTGGTCTGATTGCGCTGACGGCGGTGTGGGCAACGCAAATTCAACATTTTGCCTTGTCTATGGTGGCGTTGGCGGCGGCGACTGTGTTGGCAACCAAAGAATTGATTATGTGCTTACTCGGCAGCATGATGCGCATGATTACCAACCAATATTCCATCGGCGATTATGTGGAAATTGCCAATATTCGCGGGCGTGTGGTGGACATTAATATGTTTAACACGCTGGTGATTCAAACGGGTACGAGTTCACAATTAACTGATTTATCAGGGAAAACGGTTTCCTTTCCCAACAGTTTATTGTTGAATGCGCCGCTCTCGCGTGATAATGTGATGGGTAATTATGTGGTGCATACGTTTGAAATTCCCGTGCCGATTCGTTTGGATTCGGACACGATTGTGCCACGTTTGGAATGGGTATTGCGTGATTATTGTGCGCGTTATGTATTGGATATTGCACAGTATTTTGAAGAAGTTAAAACACAAAAAATGTTCGTTACTCCCACAGCAGAACCCACCATCACACGTATGCCACGCGACACAAGCATGTATTGCTTGGTGGTGCGTTTTGCTTCACCGCTAAATAAGCGTTTGGCGATTCAACAAGCAATTTTGGACGAGTTTATTCGCATTCAATATTTATTGATGAGCAATGACGACAATCAATAAGCCCATCATTTAATTTAAAAAACAAGGCAGCCTGCATATTTCAGGCTGCCTTATTTCTTATTTTTTGAATGAGAGAATACCTAATTCACACGCAAAATCATCTACTTGGCAATCATGCGTTTCGCTGGGCAACTCATCAACCAGTTGGCAAGCAAAACCGACCGCCACTTTGCGCGGCTGCAAAACAGAATAATTTGCCGCCAAAGTCGTGTCATAAAAGCCGCCGCCTTGCCCCAAACGATAGGCGCGTTTGTCCACGCCGACCACAGGCAAAATCATCACATTCAGGTGGTGTGCGCGGATTTTTTTGCCCGAATATTGTGGAATATTCAGGCTGCCTGCACCGCGTGTACGTTCCAATTTGCCATCAATAGGCGTGAACCACAGGCGCAAATTTTTCGGCGTGATGTAGGGCAGGTAAATGTGTGCGCCGCGTTTTTGTGCGGTGCGGATAAAATGGTCTAGCCGCATTTCGCTGCCGATGGGTGCATAGACTGCAATTTTTTTACCGCGTTTAATCAAAGGTTTGAGTGCGCGACTGGTGGCGAGTTCGGCACGTTGTCGGGTTTCGCGCGGGATTTGCTGGCGGGCGCGGCGCAATTGGCGGCGCAATTCGGATTTGCTGAACATGATTGGGGGATGACTTTTTAAATTAGGCAGCCTGAAATCATTTTCAGGCTGCCTAATATTTTGATTAAATTAAATTATGCTTTCAAAACTTCTGCCAATTCGCCCGCTTCAAACATCTCCATCATAATGTCTGAACCGCCGATGAATTCGCCATTCACATACAATTGCGGAATGGTTGGCCAATTCGCATATTCTTTAATGCCTTGACGCACTTCATCATTTTCCAAAACATTAACGGTTACAAAATCTTCGCAACCAGCCGCTTGCAAAATTTGCACCGCGCGCGCTGAAAAGCCGCATTGTGGAAATTGTTTCGTGCCTTTCATAAATAAAACAACACGATGGGTGGTAACCACTTCCTTAATTTGCTCTTGAATGCTCATGGAATTATCCTAAAAAAATAAAGGGGAAAACGTGATTATAACCGCAATGCCATTTTCAGGCAGCCTGAAAATCCTGTAAAACCGTGTGGACTTGTTCCGATTCTTTCAAAATCCTAATTTTATCAAATAGTTGAGTGGCTTCTGGGTAAACTTTTTTCATCATGCCCAACCATTGTTTCAGCCGCGCTACAGGGTATTTATTATTGGATTCTTTTGCCATGCACAAATCAAAAAACAGGCGTATCCAATTCATGATTTCATGATTAAATTCAGCGATTTGAATCGTTTCGCCGCGTTCAAATTGACGAATTTGTCGCGCCAAATCGGGGCGCATTACCGCGCCGCGTCCCAGCATAATGTGTTCACAGCCACTTTCGCGCCGAATGCCAATAAAATCGTCTAATGTAAATACATCGCCATTGGCAACCACAGGAATATCAATAACTTGCTGAATTTTTCGCACCCACGCCCAATGCGCGGGCGGCTCGTAGCCTTCCACTTTGGTACGCGCATGGACGGTCAAAACTGCTGCGCCGCCTGCCGCGATTGCCTGTGCATTTTCCAAAGCCAAATCTTTGTTTTCATAGCCTAAACGCATTTTGGCGGTGAGTGGAATGTGTTCAGGCAGCCTGTCGCGTAGGGTTTTGACAATTTGGTAAACCAAATCAGGCTCTTGTAATAAAATCGCGCCGCCTTTGTGTTTATTGACGGTGGGGGCGGGGCAACCAAAATTCACGTCAATTTTATTCGCGCCAAAACGCACAGCTTCTAAAGCATTGATTGCCATCATATTTGCGTCGCTGCCAAGAATTTGTACGGTACACGGCGTGCCAGCAAAAGTACGATTATGTGTAGCGATTTCAGGCACATGGCGCAACCACGTTGAGCGCGAATGCACGGTGTGGGTAATGCGGACAAATTCGCTCACGCATTCGTCAAAACCGCCGATACGCGTGAGTAGGTCGCGCATCACGTCATCACAAAGACCTTGCATGGGGGCAAGGATAAGTTTAGTTTCCATATTTTCAATAAGTTATGTTTTCAGGCTGCCTGAAAGAAGAATGTGAAAAACCCGACTGTTGGGTAACAATCGGGTTGTGAATGTGGTGCCCAGAAGAAGACTCGAACTTCCACGTCCTTACGGACACTAGTACCTGAAACTAGCGCGTCTACCAATTCCGCCATCTGGGCTTTGCTTTTATTGCTTAATTGGGTTAAAGTGTGCCAACTAAAGAAGTCGCGATTATAAATGATACAGGAGAATTGTCAATTATGAAAAAACAGAAAAATAGTAAAGCAATGAATTTGCGTGAAAAAGACCCCTATTTACAGCGTGAACGCGATAAATATAATAACCACCCCTTGCCCAGCCGTGAGTGGATTATCCAATTATTGGAAGATGTGGGCGTGCCGCAAAAAATCCCTGCGCTGGCAGAAAAATTGTCTATTTTGGACGAAGAATACGAATTTTTTGAACGCCGCTTAAAAGCAATGGCGCGTGATGGGCAAATTCTCATCAATCGCCGCAATTTGGTGTGCGTGGCGGAAAAATTGGACATTGTGAAATGCCGCGTGGAAGCGCACAAAGACGGCTTTGGTTTTGCCGTGCCGCTCACGCCCAATGCGGACGGCGATTTGGTACTGTATGAACGCCAAATGCGCGGTGTCATGCACGGCGACATCGTTACCGTGCGCCCGCTTGGTTTGGACAGACGCGGTCGCCGCGAAGGTCAGGTGCTGGATATTGTGGAGCGAGCGCAAACCAGCGTGGTCGGGCGTTTTTATTTGGAACGCGGCGTGGCGGTATTAGAACCTGAAGACAAGCGTTTACATCAAAACATTATTTTAGAACCCGACAGCGTGGCACAATTCACGCCCCAATCGGGACAAGTGGTGGTGGCAGAGATTGAAAGTTACCCCGAAAACCATCGCCCTGCGGTGGCAAAAATCGTTGAAATTTTAGGCGATTATGCCGATAGTGGCATGGAAATTGAAATCGCCGTCCGCAAACACCGTTTGCCGCACGAATTTCGTGCAGGCTGCCTGAAAGCCGCCGCCAAAATCCCCAAAACCGTGCGCAAAACCGATTTGAAAAACCGCGTGGATTTGCGCGATTTGCCTTTGGTTACGATTGACGGCGAAAGTTCACGCGATTTTGATGACGCGGTGTACGCGGAAAAAATCGGGCGCAATTACCGCCTGATTGTGGCGATTGCCGATGTGAGCCATTATGTGCAACCCGATGATTTGATTGATATTGACGCGCGTGAACGGGCGACCAGCGTGTATTTCCCACGCCGCGTGATTCCCATGCTGCCTGAAAATTTGTCCAATGGCATTTGCTCGCTCAACCCTGATGTGGAGCGGCTGTGCATGGTTTGCGACATGACGATTACGTACGCGGGCAATGTGAAATCGTATGAATTTTACCCTGCGGTGATGAAATCGGCGGCGCGTTTAACCTACAATCAAGTTTGGGATTGGCTGGACAAAAATCCCGAAAATATCCCCGAAAACTTTTCAGGCAGCCTGAAAACGTTGTACAAAATCTTCCAAATTTTGCAGCAAAAACGCCAACAACGCGGCGCAATGGAATTTGAAACCGTTGAAACCCAAATGATTTTTGACGACAACGGCAAAATTGAACGCATTGAACCCGTCCACCGCAATGACGCGCATAAATTGATTGAAGAATGTATGCTCGCGGCGAATGTGTGCGCGGCTGAATTTTTGTTAAAAAATAAACACATGGCTTTGTATCGCAACCACGCAGGTCCCACGCCCGAAAAATTGGCGACTTTGCGCGAACAATTGGCGTTGCTGGGCTTGAGTTTGGGTGGCGGCGATGACCCGAAACCGAAACATTATGGCGAATTGGCGGAAAAAATTGCCGACCGCCCCGACCGTGAATTGTTGCAAACCATGTTGTTGCGCTCCATGCAGCAAGCGATGTATAAACCTGAAAATGAAGGACATTTTGGTTTGGCTTATGAACATTACGCGCATTTTACATCGCCGATTCGCCGTTATCCTGATTTGGTGGTACATCGGGCGATTAAAGCGGTTTTGGCGCAACAAAAATACGAGGTGGGCAGTTGGCAAGAATTGGGCGTGCATTGTTCGTTTTGCGAACGCCGCGCCGATGACGCGAGCCGCGATGTGGAAAGCTGGCTGAAAACCTATTTTATGCGCGATAAAGTGGGCGAAGTTTTTGATGGCAAAATCACGCATTTAGCCAATTTTGGCGTATTTGTTACGCTGGACGATATTCATATTGAAGGCATGGTTCATGTCAGCGAATTGGGCGAGGATTATTTCAATTATCGGGCGGATTTGCTGGCGATGGTGGGCGAGCGTAGCGGCGTGCGTTTTGGCATGGGCGACCGTGTGCGCGTGAAAGTGGCGCGGGCGGATTTGGAAACCAGCAAAATTGATTTGGTGCTGGTGTCGGGCGGCGAGAAATCGCGTAAAAAAGCCCATTCTGCGGATTTCAGGCAGCCTGAAACGAAAAATCCGAAGAAAAATGCAAAAAAGTCCACCAAAGCCACACATTTAGCCGCGCCATCGGCGGCGGAAAAAGTGGGGCAGCCTGAAAAATCGGTTCGCAAAAAATCCGCCAAAAAATCAGGCAAATCGGCTGATGTGCAGACTTCTATTTTAGATGAGGCGGCGGCTTTATTGGCGGCGGCTGATGAAAAAGCAAAACGCAAAACCAAAAAAGCCAGCAAATCCGCCAATCATGACTCGCCCAAAGCCGCGAAAAAATCAGCAAAATCGGCAAAACCGAAAAAATCAGTCAAAATTAAACTGAAATCTGCCGACACGCAGCCTGAAAAATCCGCCGAGCCAAAAGCGAAAGCTGCACGGAAAACGCGTGGTAAATGATATAATTTGGGGCTTTTTTTCAGGCTGCCTTTCACTACCCTACAAAAATAAAATATTGCCTGAAATCGTTGAGATACAGCAATCTCACTCCCTCTCCTTTGGGAGAGGGCTGGGGAGAGGGAAAAATCGTGGTGCATTGAAAGTTTTACCCTCTCCCTAACCCTCTCCCACAGGAGAGGGAACAGATGAGTGGTAGACAAAAATTTGTAGGGTAATGAAAGGC
>NZ_KN050787.1:0-2416 GCF_000745955.1 Alysiella crassa DSM 2578
GCTGCAGATGTGCGTGGTTTGTCCAATTTTATTTGCGCCGATGTGTGGATGAAATTTGGGGTGTCTTTGGAAACAGAACCGTTGTGGCTGCCGTAATTAAATGGACAAATAATTGAGTGATAAACAAAAAAATGTTTTCAGGCAGCCTGAAAACATTTTTTTGTGTTTTGTTTATGGATTGAAATTAATTTTCAGGCTGCCTTTCGGTACACGACAAAATTCATATAGGGTGCGTATTACACACCGAATTTTAATGATTTGAATAATTTGGTGCGTGGTACGCACCCTACATTTTGGGTGTTGGTAAAAATTGTCGTGTACTGAAAGGCTGCCTGAAAATTAAGGACGCAATGCAGACGCTTCTTTTGCCAAACGCGTAATCGTGTCCCAATCTTTATTTGCCACCGCGTCTTTGGGGGTCAGCCATGTGCCGCCCACGCACAAGACATTGGGCAATTTCAAATATTCGGGCGCGGAAGCCAAATTAATGCCGCCTGTTGGACAGAATTTCACTTGTGGGAAAGGTCCATGCAGGGCTTTGAGCATATCGCGTCCGCCCACCACTTCGGCGGGAAATAATTTCATGGTATCAATGCCATGCTCCAAACCCAACATCAATTCGCCCGCAGTCGCAATGCCTGGAATCAAGGGAATGCTGCTGTTCAAGCTGGCTTCTGCCAATTTAATATTCAGCCCTGGGCTGATGGCAAATTTCGCGCCTACATCGGCAACGGCTTTCAATTGTTCGCCGTTAATCACCGTGCCTGCGCCCACAATCGCGCCTTGCACTTCTTTGGCAATCAATTCAATGGCTTTCAAACCATGCTCGGTGCGCAAGGTGATTTCCAACGTGGGAATGCCGCCCGCCACCAGCGCGTGCGCCAAATCAACGGCGGTGTGGATGTCGTCAATCGCCATCACGGGCACAACCGCGCCTGCGGATAAAATATCGCGTGGGTTCATTTTGGATAATCCTTAATAGTAGATAGAGTCAGTGGGTAATAAAACGTCATGATTATAACCGATTTAAACGGTGTAATCTTGTGTTAGCGCAAGTTTTTGTAATTTTGTTACGAGTAAATATTCAGGCAGCCTGAAACACAGACACCACGCTCCTAGTTTGCAGCAAAAATCACACAAATCCCACACCATTCATCAAAATTTTTTATCTGAAATATCAAACTCGTTTTCAGGCTGCCTGAAAACACACGCATTCCCCCATGCAGAAAGTAGGAAAAACGCCATCTTTCAGATATAATTCAAGGTCAATCAAAATTTTTTTAATCAGAGGCGTTCCGATGAACCGTTACTATCCGCACACCATTATTGCCCAAGAGGGCTGGTCGTTTATTCTCGGTGGCTTGGCTGCCAGTGTGTTTTTCAGTTTTTTGTGTGGCTGGTGGTCGCTGCCATTTTGGATATTTACCTTGTTTTGCGTGAATTTTTTCCGCGACCCAGCGCGTAATATCCCCGAAGCCCCCGATGCCGTGATTAGCCCTGCCGATGGTCGCATTGTGGTGGTGGAACGCGCCATAGACCCTTATCGCAATACCGAAGCCTTGAAAATCAGCGTGTTTATGAATGTGTTTAATGTGCATTCACAGCGTTCCCCTGTGTCGGGCGTGGTAACGGACGTGCAGTATTCAGCAGGCAAATTTCTGAACGCAGCATTGGATAAATCCAGCAACGAAAATGAACGCAACGCCGTTTTGATGACCACGCGCACAGGACGCGAATTGACGTTTGTGCAAGTGGCTGGTTTGGTGGCGCGCCGCATTTTGTGTTACACCAATAAGGGCGACACGATGGTGCGCGGTGAACGCTATGGTTTTATCCGTTTTGGTTCACGCGTGGATGTGTATTTGCCTTTGGACGCAACCGCAAATGTGGCGATTGGCGACAAAGTACGCGCCAGCGAAACCATTTTGGCATTTTTGCCACTTGAACCCACCGAGCCAAATAAAGACTTTCATCCATCAAGCAGCAATAGTGTTGCCGAAACGCGTTTGAAAGCCGATTTGCAACCGCAACCTGTGGCAGCAACCAGTTTTCAGGCTGCCCCAATTAAAGCGGAAACGGTGGCGCAATCTACCACCACACCGATTGCCACCGCTTCCCCTATTTCATTAGATGAAGCGCGTTTGGCAGCCGAAACCGCCAAATTAAAAGCCGAAGCCGAAGCAGCCAAACAAGCCGCCGAACAAGCGCGCGCCCAAGCCGAAGCCGAAATCGCGCAATTAAAAGCACAGGCAGAACAAGCACGCGCCCAAGCTGAACAAGCCAAAGCACAAGCGGAAGCCGAAGTGGCACGTTTGAAAGCTGAACAGGAAGCCGCCCAATTAAAAGCCCAGCAAGAAGCCGAAGCCAAAGCGAAAGCCGAACAAGAAGCCGCCCAATTAAAAGCGCAACAAGAAGC
>NZ_KN050787.1:2541-32615 GCF_000745955.1 Alysiella crassa DSM 2578
AACAGGAAGCCGCCCAATTAAAAGCCCAGCAAGAAGCCGAAGCCAAAGCAAAAGCCGAACAGGAAGCCGCCCAATTAAAAGCGCAACAAGAAGCCAAAGCAAAAGCCGAACAAGAAGCTGCTCAATTAAAAGCGCAACAAGAAGCCAAAGCGAAAGCGGAAAAAGAAGCCCAAGCCGCCGCCGCTCGTGCGCGTGCCGAAGAAGTCGCCAAAGCCCAAGCCGCTGAAAAAGCCAAGCAAGAAGCCCTTGCCAAAGCCCAAGCGGAAGCCGAAGCCAAACTGAAAGCCGAACAAGCCGCAAAAGCCAAAGCCGCTCAAGCTGCCAAAGAACAAGCCCGCGCCGAACAAAGTGCCAAAGCCAAAGCAGAAGCTGAAGCATTAGCTGAAATCGCCGCTCGCAAACCAATTGTGCGCCGCGAAGTATTTGCAGCCGTGCCAGAGCCTTGGCAGACGATTGAGCCGCGTGAAGTGATTATTCGCACAGAAGTGGTTGATAAAAAATAAATATTGATAAAATCAGGCAGCCTGAAACATTTTCAGGCTGCCTTTATTTTTGAGCAAGAGATTTATTTCTTGATTTTAGCACGTTCTTTTGCGGTCATGCCGTAGCTATCTAATTGTTTTAATTTGTTTAATGCGTTTTCGTATTGTTCGGCGGATAATGTTTGCAAGCTGATTTTCCAAATGGTTTTGCCCTGCTCTTTCACGGGCGCACTCAACCACAAGCCATGTTGATGATATTCTTGCAATAATTTTCTCGCCAATTCGTCCATTGTGTCGCTGGCGTGGGCTGCGCCGATTCTGCGCCCAATGGCATTATTGCGTAAATCCACCGCTTCATCGGCAGAATAACGGTCAGGATATTCGGTGGCGGTGCGGTTGCTGATGTTTTTCTCATAAGCATTGCCTGCTTGTTGGGCGGTGTTTTCGCCAAAGCGGGCGGCAATTGCCGCTTGCCACAGGGAATGGCGCAAGGCATTTTCTTGTGTGCCGCGCCCATCGCCGTTTTTACTGTTGTCCAAACCCAAACGTTTGGAAAAGCGAATCACGCTGCTGGTAATGTTGCGGCTGCCATCATCGCGCCCAATGGCGGCGGCGGCAAAGGGGTTGCGGGTGGCAAATTTCAGCAATTCGGGTTTGTCTTTAAAGGTTTGTTCTACGGCGGAGCAGCCTGTTCCCATCATGCTGGCAATGAGTATGGCGGTGAGTTGGGTACACGTCATGTTTCACAATCAAGTTCATTCAAAAAATTTAGGATAGGGATTTTGCACTACGCCGTCAAGTTTACAGGCTGATTTTTACATGATTTTGGATTGGTAAAATGCGATGGTGGACAAATGTTCAGGCTGCCTTTCAGTATAATTTGCCTACGGCGTGCGCTCTGGTCGCCCCGCGGCGACTTACTTTTCAGAAAAGTAAGCCAAACAATAATAAAATAAAAAATACTGTTTAAATTCAAATTGTTTGTACTTTCAGGCAGCCTTTCAGTACACGACAATTCTTGCCAACAAGCAAAATGTAGGGTGCGTACCCCCCACCAAAGCATTCAAATAACTGGTAAATTGGTGCGTAATACGCCCCCTACATGAGTTTTGTCGTATACTGAAAGGCAGCCTGAAAAACTTTTCGGGGCGGATAATCAGATTATCCGCCCCGAAAATCAATCTAAAAAAATCATTACGCCGCTTGACGCTCAAGCTGATGATTCGGCGGCTGCAAACGGTAAATTTGCGAAATGGCATTGCTTAAATCATCGTCTTTGCTTAACACGCTGGTGGGCGCGTGCAATAATTTATTGGTCAATTGCACCGACAAACGCTCCAACACATCGTGTGGGTGTGCGCCACGCGCCAATTGTTTCATCGCGTTTTGCAACACATATTGGCGTGCGCGCTCGCCTTCATCGCGCAGGGCGCAAATCAAGGGAACGCGTTGGCGTTGTTTTTGCCAATCCACAAATTCCATGACTTTGCGTTCCACCATTTGCTCGGCGGCGGCGGCGGCGGAACGGCGAGCTTCTTTACCCGTTTCCACAACGGCAAAAATATCGTCCACCGTTTTCAACATCACACCCGCCACATCGCCCACTTGCACTTCAATATCACGCGGCACAGCCAAATCTAACATAAACATAGGTTTACCATTTCGCGCCGCCATCGCGCTTTCCACCATGCCCTTGCCCAAAATAGGCAAAGGCGCGGCGGTGCAGGAAATCACCACATCATAGTCTGCCAAAATATGCGGTAAATCATTCAGCAAACAGGCATTGGCTGGGCTAATCAAGCTGTCGCACAAATCTTCGGCGCGTTTTAAGCTGCGGTTGGCGATGGTTAATTTTGCAGGCTGCTTGGCAGCGAAATAGGTGGCAACCAATTCATTCATTTCGCCCGCGCCCACCAATAACACATTGGCTTGCGTTAAATCAGGATACAAAACTTCCGCCATTTTCACGCTGGCGGAAGCCATAGACACGGTATTGTCGCCCACGCAAGTGTGGCTGCGAACTTCTTTTGCTGCAGAAAATGTGCGTTGAAACAAGGCATTGAGCCAAGTTCCCAAAGCGTGTTGTTCGGTGGCAATGCGTACTGCGTCTTTCATTTGACCCAAAATTTGCGGCTCGCCCAACACCATGCTGTCCAAACCACACGCCACGCGAAAGGCATGGCGAATCGTCTCGCCACAACCATGCGTGTAAATATAAGGACGAATTTCGTCCACCGTCAATTGATGGTAATTCGCCCACCACGCCAATACATCTTCAGCGTCCGCCACGCAATAAATTTCCGTGCGGTTGCAGGTGGACAAAATCACCGCTTCGGCGGCGGTATCAGCAATCAAATGGCGCACCGCGTCTGCCAGCGTAGCAGCCGTAAACGCCAATTGTTCACGAATCGCGAGTGGTGCAGTTTCATGGTTCAAACCAATGGTAGCTAATTTCATCATAATCGTAGGGGTTTGTGTTGTTTATTGTTGGCGTGATTATAGCAAAATTTCATTTAAATTGAATATTAGTATTTGATTTTATATGAGAATTTCTATCAATTAAATAGGCAGACAGCCTGAAAAAAGTCATTTTCAGGCTGCCTGAAAACGGTTTGAGCCTTGCATTTGGTGGGTAAATTTGCTAATTTTACTGTTTTGCAAACAGAAAGTTTCCCATGAAAACCAAAATTTTACTGACAATGGGCTTGTTGCTGCCCACGCTGGCGTTTGCCATTCCCAAATTGCCCAGCGAAATTCATCAACCCAGCCATGCCACGCTATTGGAAAGAAAAATTGACAATGACGGCGATTTTCGCGCTCAATGGCATGTACGCAGTGGGCGCATAGACAGATTGCTTGCCGCCGCCGAAAACACGGCGAAAAAACAGGGCTATCGCGTGTTAAAACGCGAATTGAGTGCCGATGAAGCAGACGTTTCTTTGGTTTATGGTACGCGCCGTTTAAACATTTCCATTGATTTAAATTCAGATAATACAATGGATTATGAAGTGGAACTTGAATTAAATCATTAATCCAGTTAAAAAAGATTTGACAGCGTCATACAATTGCCGTATAGTTCAGTTCTTCAGACGCGGGATGGAGCAGCATGGTAGCTCGTCGGGCTCATAACCCGAAGGTCGTAGGTTCGAATCCTGCTCCCGCAACCAAATACTCACCGCCTTGTTTTTGGACAAGGCGGTTTTCGTTTTAGATAATTTTTTATTTGGGAAACACGATGGATAATTTATTGCTGATTTCGCTGATATTGGTGTTTGCGCTGCTGCTGACTGCCGCCGCCTATTTTCAGGCAGCCTGCAAACTTTCACGCGCGGAAAATTGGTTGCCCGATTTTGCCGATTTGCAGGATTGGCGCAAAAATGCGGCTTTGACCAAACGGCTGATTCGCGCGATTGCGGGGCGTGAACGGGTGCAGTATCCGCATTTATTGCGTGTGTTGCGGCGGCGGTTTTCGTGGCTGTTGATGGCGGCGAGTGCGACTTTGGTTTGGATAATTGGTTTATTCATTGTGTATTTTAAAAATACTTAACAAATTGTATTCAAAAAAAATTATTTTTTTAACAGGCAGCCTGAAAGCGAAATTTGGTGTTCAGGCTGCCTGTTTATTTAATCTTTATCAACATTCTGTGAAATAAAATTTCATCTCCCCTTTGCCAATTCTGCCCATTTCGGCGTACAATCAAATAATCCGACTACATGGCACAACATCATGAATTTTCTCCACACAAACAAACCTCTTCCCGAAATTTTAGACGTGCGCCTTGCCGCCAAAACGGCGGTGTTTGAAGTGCAAGCGGTGGATTTGCGTTTTGCCAATGGCGAAGAACGCACTTATGAGCGGCTCACGCCTGCACGTAAACCATCGGTCATGGTTTTACCAATTGAAAATAATGAGTTAATTATGATACGCGAGTATGCGGTCGGCTCGGAACGCTATGAATTGGGCTGCGTGAAAGGGCTGATTGATGTGGGCGAAACGCCGCTTCAGGCTGCCAATCGTGAGTTGCAAGAAGAAATTGGCTGTGGGGCGCGTGAATTGGATTTGTTGCGGGCTTTGTACACATCGCCCAGCCATATGTTTGGATTGATGCACGTTTTTGTGGCACGAGATTTGTATGCGGCAAGTTTGCAAGGCGATGAGCCTGAACCTTTGGAGCAAGTGCGTGTGCCATTATCCCAACTTAATGATTTAATTAATGATAATGAATTTGGCGATGCGAGAACATTGGCGGCATTGATGTTGTTGCAACGGCGTGGATTTCAGGCTGCCTGAATATTTTAAAACAAAATAATTTTAATAAAATCAATACTATGAAAGACCCCTACCATGATGTTAAGCAAAATCAGTGAACAATTAGACAAACTCTCCAGCGCAGAACGCAAAGTCGCCGAATGCGCTTTGGCTGAACCCAAATGGTTTGTCCACGCGGCGGTGGCAGAGATTGCGGAAAAAGCGCATGTTTCGCAACCCACCGTGATTCGTTTTTGTCGCAGCTTGGATTTTAAAGGGCTGCCTGAATTCAAACTCGCGCTTTCTGCCAGCATTAGTCAATCGGGTTTGCCCTATGTGCATGAAGAATTGAATATTGACGATGGCATGGGCGATGTGATGGAAAAAGTATTGGGCAACACGGCAGCAGCACTTTTGGGCGCGCGCCGCACGCTCAACCCCAGCGATTTGGAACGCGCCATTTCCATGCTCGCCCATGCGCGGCGCATTGAATTTTACGGCGTGGGCAACTCGGGCATTGTGGCGCAGGACGCGCAGCATAAATTTTTCCGTTTTGGCATTTCCACCGTTGCCTATTCGGACACGCATATTCAATTGATGGCGGCGGCGGTGTTGAGTCCGCAAGATGTGTTGGTGGTGATTTCCAATTCGGGTTCGTCTATTGAGATTTTGGACGCGGTGAGCATTGCCAAAGAAAATGGCGCACAAGTCATCGTGATTACACGCCACGACAGCCCATTGGCGCAATTGGGCGATTGCGTTTTGACGGTGGCGGTGCAGGAAGACAATAGCCGCTACACGCCTATGGTGTCGCGTTTGCTGCAATTGGCGGTGGTGGATATTTTGGCGATTGGTTTGGCGTTGCGTTTGGGCGAAACGGTCAGCTTCCAATTGGAAAAAGGCAAACGCAGCATTAATCGTCATCGCGTAGAAGAAGACGAGTAACACCAAAATAAAAACAGGCAGCCTGAAAAACCATTTTCAGGCTGCCTTTTATATTTCTAAAAAATACGATATTATAATTTCAATCCTAATTCATTGATAAATTGAGAAATAAATTCACGATTATAGCGGTAATACGTCCATTTTCCAGAACGCTTGCTTTCCACCAAATTCACTTTTCTCAATGAATCCAAATAAGCCGATACAACCGATTGCGCCAAACCCGATTTTTCCACAATCAAACCCACGCTCACGCCACCGTGAAATCCCGGCACTTGGCAGGCGTGGGGCGGGAAATGTTGCTCGGGATATTTCAACCATTGCAACATTTGGTAGCGGTGTTCATTGGCAAGGACTTTGAAAATTTCTTGGATATTCATGGCTTTATTTTTTAAATAAAAATTTGATTTTTATATTATATCGAATTTTTCAGATATTCAGGCAGCCTGAAATTTAACTGCGATAATCAGCATTAATGGACACATATTCATGCGACAAATCGCAAGTATAAACCGTGCCGCTTGCCGTGCCAGCGTCCAAATCCACGCGAATGGTGATTTCGCTGTTTTTCATCACGGCTTGCCCCGCTTCTTCGGTGTAGGAAGCGGCGCGACCGCCCTGCTCTGCCACCAGTAAATCATTGAGATACAAGCGTAAAGTATCCGTATTCACGTTCACACCCGAATAGCCAATCGCCGCCAAAATCCGCCCCAAATTCGGGTCGCAGGCGAAAAACGCGGTTTTCACAAGCGGCGAATGGGCAATGGCATAGGCAATTTGTTTTGCGTCTGCGGTGCAGGCTGCCCCGTTCACTTGAATGGTGATGAATTTGGTCGCACCTTCGCCATCGCGCACAATGGCTTGCGCCAATTCCAAAGCCACTTCGGTCAATAAAGCGCGTAATTGGGCATAGCGCGGGTCGGCGATATTATCAATTTGATTTTGTTTGGATTTTCCAGTTGCCACAATCACAAAACTGTCGTTGGTGCTGGTATCGCCGTCCACCGTAATGCAATTGAAGCTGGCGTTTGCCACTTCTTCTGTCAATAATTGCAAAATGGGTTGGGCAACATGCGCGTCAGTTGCAATAAAACCGAGCATAGTCGCCATATTCGGGCAAATCATACCCGCGCCTTTGGCAATACCCGTAGCGGAAATGGTGTGATGGTTGCCAATTTGGGCGCGGCGATGGGCGGCTTTGGCGACCGTGTCGGTGGTCATAATCGCGCGGGCGGCGGTGTGCCAATCACAAGGAATAACGCGGGCAATGCCGTCCATCACTTTGCCAATGGGCAGGGGTTCTAAAATCACGCCTGTGGAAAAAGGCAGCACTTGTTCGGTTTGAC
Organism: Alysiella crassa DSM 2578; assembly: GCF_000745955.1. GTDB lineage: Bacteria > Pseudomonadota > Gammaproteobacteria > Burkholderiales > Neisseriaceae > Simonsiella > Simonsiella crassa. The sequence continues at coordinate 9,561 of NZ_KN050787.1, forward strand.
AATGCGCTTGCAAAGCCGCCGCCGCACACATTTCCACCGCATGAGCGCGACCACTTGCGCCTGTGCCAGCATTGGCATTGCCCGTGTTGATGACCAAAACGCGAATACCTTTGGGGTTGCCCAAATGCTGTTTGGCGATGTGAACGGGCGCGGCACAAAAACGGTTTTGCGTGAACACCGCGCCAACGGTGCTGCCTTCATCAATCATCATTAAAGTCAAATCGTTATGATGGGCTTTTTTCACGCCAGCTTGCGCCACAAACAGGCGCACGCCTTCAATTTCGGGCAATTCGGCGGCGGTTTTTTCAATATAATTTACAGGCATGGGGTTATCCTTTTGAGTCGCGTTGTGAGAGCATTTATTATAAGCCTGAAACGGGTTTTCAGGCAGCCTGAAAACATTTTTCACATACTGGGCAATTTATTCTCCACGCGGTACAATCTTTTTATTTTTTAAATCATTATTTAGGAAAAATAAAATGAACGCTTTCCCCCTTCAAAAAATTGACTTGTACACCGAAGACGAATTTTTCGCGTGGTGTGAACAAAATCCCGATGAAAAATATGAACTGGTAAACGGCGAAATCATCGCTATGGCGGGAGCTTCGCGCAATCACAATCGCATTACGCGCAATTTTCTCACACACTTTTCCGCACATTTGGCTCATTCGCGCTATGAAGCGTTTGCCAGCGATATGTTTGTAAAATGCGAAACCCAAACCGATGAAAAATTATACCTGCCCGATGTAGTCGTAGATTGCACCGACCAAGCAAGCGGCGATGACAAAATGGCGATTGCGCCGACCATTATTGTGGAAGTGGTGTCCAAATCCACACGCGAAACCGATTTTTCTCAAAAATTAAGGGATTATCAAAAAATCCCCAGTTTGCAAGAATATGTGATTGTGGAACAAGATAGTCAGCACGTTTATGTGTTCCGCAAAAGCCAAAATTGGCAAGGACAAAGTTACAATTCGGGGGCAATTTATTTTGAAAGCATTGATTGCACCGTTACCCTTGATGAAATTTATCAACGGGTTATTTTTCAGGCAGCCTGAAAATGATTGATTAAGGAAAAACATCATGAAAATTCAATCCATTATTTCCCTAACCATTGCCGTATCACTACTGGCGGCGTGTTCCCAAGAAAGTGCGAAATCGTCCACGCCAAACACCGCCGTGTCTGCCGCCGCACACATTCCCAATCAGCCCAGCGAAGAAGCGCGCGCTTTGAAACAATTGCTTGAGCGGATTCAAACAGAAAGGGCAGCCATCACACCACCCGCGCTCAATGCCGATATTCAAACTGTGAAATCATTTTATCAAGAAGAATTAAAACGCAATAATCAATATATCACTGATTTAAAAAAGATTTCACCCAAAGATGAAAACTCAATCGCTTTTCATCGTTATGTTATTCAATTTTTTGAACAAGCCACGCCCATTTATGAAGCATTTTTAAGCACGGGCAACACAGATGCCTTGTCTAAATTGTCCAAACTGTCTGAACCCAATACCAATGAATATTTATCTAAAGCATTGGTTTTTGAAGCACAATTTGTAAAGCAGCCTGAATTTCTATTGGAATCAGCAATGATGTTTGAAGCCCTAGAAAAATTAAACAAACTGGTGGAAATGCCATCGCCCAATATTGATAAATCCTTGCCTAAACAAGAAAAATTGTTAAAATTTGCTGACCATCTGGAAAACACTTGGATACCTGCCAATCAAGAACTTCTGCAATATTTTGAAAAAATGCCACTCACGCAGCCTGAAATTGTGGCATTGCGTGATGAGCATGTGCTTTTAATGAAAACATCTATAGCGAAAGACCAAGTCGCATTGAAGCATTTGCGTGAAGGGAAAATGGAAATTAGTGAAATTCAAAAACAAATGCAAAAACTGTCTCATACCGACCAATTACGCGAAAAAACTAAACAATTTACCCAAGCATTTGATAAAGCGCTCCACAATTTAAAATAATCCTTTTCAGGCTGCCTGCAAAATCACGCAAAAATCCCACCAAACGCCCCTATTTCCCCTAAAATACCCCCTTTTTAATTTTTTCAGGCAGCCTGAAACATGATTACGGACATCATAGACTTTATTTTACACATTGATAAACACCTAGCCGCGTTGTCTGCCAGCTATGGCGTGTGGATTTATGCGATTTTGTTTTTAATTGTTTTTTGCGAAACGGGTTTGGTGGTTACGCCGTTTTTACCGGGGGATTCGCTGCTGTTTGCGGCGGGCGCGGTGGCGGCGGCGAGCGGTGGACATTTGAGCGTGCATGTGATGGTGGCGGTGTTGCTGACGGCGGCTATTTTGGGCGATGCGGTTAATTTTATGATAGGCAAATATTTCGGCGAAAAATTATTCGCTAACCCCCATTCACGCATTTTCAAACAAGAATATTTGCACAAAACCCACGAGTTTTACGAAAAATATGGCGGTAAAACCATTATTTTGGCGCGATTTGTGCCGATCGTGCGGACATTTGCGCCGTTTGTGGCTGGCATGGGCAAAATGGATTATGGGCAATTTATTCGTTACAATGTGATAGGCGCGTTGGTGTGGGTATTTTTGCTGACTTATGTGGGCTATTTCTTTGGTAATTTGGAGATTGTGAAAAATAATTTTGGCAAAGTTGTGATTGCGATTATTGTGATTTCCATTTTGCCTATGGTTTTTGAAATTTTGAAAATGCGTAAAACCAAATAATTTCAAAAAATCATATTCTTAAAAATAAAAATACACTTATCAGGCAGCCTGAAAACCATTTTCAGGCTGCCTGAATGCTATGGATTTCACACCCAAAAATGCGCCCATCAGGTATAATATTCTCATCTTCCACCATTTTTTTCGAGCCGATTATGATAGTCTGCGAACCCGATGAAATCATCATCCATGGCACCACCAGCAAAGGCAAAGTTTTCCGCCCGAGCGATTGGGCGGAGCGTTTATGCGGTATTCTCTCATCTTTTAATAAAGACAACCGATTATCCTATCACGAATGGGTGCAACCCGTTGTGATGGACAAAATTCGCTGTGTGGCGATTATGCCAAAATTGCAGGAAATCAATCCCAGTATGTTCCGCTTTTTGATGGATTTTGCGGCTGACAATGATTTGCGTGTACTGACTTACCGAGAATTATTGATAGAACAAGGCATTGAACCACCTTCTAGCACCGCCACAGCCCCAGATACACTACCCGAACCCGAAGCAGTCGACACCCACGTTCAGGCTGCCACCACGCCCGAACCACAATCCGAACAGATTGCTACCGAAAACACCGAACCCGAAAGCGTGTTGCGCGAAATTGAACCACACGAAACCGCCACCGCTTTCGCCGCTTTGAGCGTGTTGCGCCCAAAATTGAAAGACATCAACAGTTTTGTGGAGCAAATCAATCAAGTGCAGCGTCCGCAAGGTTATCGTTTGCTGGGCATTTTTGAAAATGGTAACAGCAATCCCGTTGCCGTGTGTGGTTTTCGTGAAGAAACCAATTTAGTGAGCGGTCGCCATCTGCACATTGACGATTTGGTTACGCTGCCACAATACCGCCGACACGGTTATGGCACACGATTATTGGCGGAAATTCAACGCATTGCCACCGAAAACCAGATTGAAGAAATCCACATTGACAGCAATGTTGGCGGCGAACGCACCACCGCGCACCGCATTTATTTCCAACACGGTTTTGAAATCAGCGCGTATCATTTTGTGTGCAAGGTAGATTAATTTCAGGCTGCCTGAAAACCGCTAAACTTCAACAGGGCAGATGTTTATCTGCCCTATTTTTTTAATCAAAATTTTTGATATATGAATACATACAATGTGTTAGCCACGCACGCAGGCGTAGATGAAGCGGGACGTGGCTGTTTGGTCGGCAGCGTGTTTGCTGCCGCCGTGATTTTGCCCGCCCAATACGATTTGCCGTATTTGACCGATTCCAAAAAATTGTCCGAAAAAAAACGCGATACACTCGCCGCGCAAATCAAAACGCAGGCTGTCGCGTGGGCAATCGCCAGCGCATCGCCCGAAGAAATTTTACAATACAATATCTTACACGCCGCCATGCTTGCCATGCGCCGAGCCATTCACGCATTAGGCAGGCAGCCTGAAAAAGTGTGGGTAGACGGCAACCGCATTCCCCCCGATTTGGGCGTGGACGCGGAAGCGGTGGTGCAAGGCGACAGCAAAATTGCCGCCATTTCCGCCGCGTCCATTTTGGCGAAAACGGCGCGTGATGCGGAAATGTATGCTTTGGCGGCGCGTTATCCGCAGTATGGCTTTGATAAACATAAGGGTTATGGCACCAAAGCGCATTTAGCCGCTTTGGAACAATACGGCGTCTTGCCCGAACATCGGGCGGATTTTTCACCGATTAAAATCCTGTTGGCACAAGGTCGCTTGTTTGATTAAAATTTTTGATGATTGGAGATAAATTTATGAAAAAAATCATGTTTGTATGTTTAGGTAATATTTGTCGCTCACCAATGGCAGAATATTTATGCCGTGCCGAAGCAGAAAAACGCGGCTTGGCGATGGAAATAACGAGCGCAGGCACATCGGGTTGGCACGATGGCGAGTATATGCACTGCGGCACGGCAGATGTGTTGGACGGCTTGGGGATTGATTCCCGTGATTTTGTCAGCAAGCGCGTAAAATCAAGCGATTGGGAAGAATTTGATTACCTGATTGTGATGGACGATAATAATTTGTGCGATATGGAAACGCGTTTTTCAAAAAATAAAAAATTATTCAAAATCACAGATTTATTACCCGAAAACAGCCGTTATGACCACGTTCCCGACCCTTGGTACACAGGCAATTTCAAGGAAACGCACGATATTTTGCAACAATGCTGTGAGATTTTGGTAACACGATTACAGCGCGGCGAAATGTGATTTTCAGACTGCCTGAACACATAAGCCATTGTTTTTAAATAATCATCAAAATAATTGATATGAAACCCAAACGCCATCACTTCCACCCCTTTTGGCAAGCCGATAAGCCCTATTTGGACAAACAGTCTATTGCCGATGGGCGTTTCAGGCTGATGGGCTATGTGATGGCGATGTTGGCAGGTGCCATCAATGCAGGTGGCTTTTTCGCCATCAGCAGCTACACTTCGCACGTTACAGGCACATTGTCGCACACCGCCGACCACATTATTTTGCATGAATGGCAGGCTGCCAGCTTTGCGCTGATTAGCGTGATTTGCTTTATTTTGGGTGCAGCGCATGCCCATTGGACAATTTTGTGGGTGCAACGCCAACGCGGACGCAGCAGCTACAGCCTGTCCATGTGGCTAGAAGCCATGTATTTGTTATTACTGGGTTTACTCGCTACCTTTTTTGCGGAAAAAAACGAATTGCGCCATTCCTTAATTGTGCTATCCCTTTGTTTTATCATGGGTATGCATAATACTGTAATGTCTGTACTTTCAGGCAGCACCATACGCTCCACCCACATGACAGGTACCGCGACCGATTTGGGCATAGAACTATCCAAAATTTTATACTATAGCCGCCAGCACAATCCGCGCCTACCCAAAGTGCAAGCCAATTGGCAAAAAGTACGCTTTTTTTCGGGCATGATGGCAAGTTTTCTGCTCGGTGGCGTGATTGGCACATGGGGTTACACGCGCATTGGCTACCATTTTACTTTGCCCGTTGCTGCTTGCTTAATGATATTTGGTGCAGGTTCAATAAATTACGACTTTCGTTTGCGGCTCAAATGGTATCTGCGTAAACAAAAAAACCGTAAAAAATACAAACATCAAAATTTTTAATACCTCTTTATTTAAATAATTCATAAATAAAATGATTGATTTATCACAAACCATTTCCAGCAACACCATTGTGTACACCCTAGACATGGTGGGCGTAGCCGCTTGCACCATCGCCGCCACCATTTTAGCCAAACGCCTACAATTTGACGTATTGGGTGCATTTTTCGTCTCGTTTTTGGGCAGCGTGGGCGGCGGCACATTGCGCGATTTACTGCTGAATCGCCACCCAATTTTTTGGTTACACGACTTAAATTATATTCATTTTATCATAGGCTTATCTCTGATTGTGCAGATTTTCTATCACTATGTAGAGCGGCTGGACAAAGCCCTGCGTTGGTTTGACGCACTCGGTTTGGCGGCGTTTACCGTGATTGGCGTGGAATCTGCTTTGTCGCGCAATATGAGTGCGCCGATTGTGATGTTGATGGGCGTGTTTACCGCAATTATTGGTGGCGTGTTCCGCGATATTGTGTGCCGCCAAATTCCACTCGTGCTGCAAAAGGAAATTTACATCACCGCTTCTTTGGTCGGCAGCGTATATTATTTGCTTTTATTACAAACAGGTATCAATGAATGGCTACGCAGCATTTCCACTTTACTGCTGATTTTTAGCGTGCGTATGTTGGCGGTATATCGCGGCTGGAATTTGCCCGACATCACATTGCAACCCAAAGAAAAGCAAAAATAATTTCAGGCTGCCTGTCCATGTTTTTTATGAATAGGCAGCCTGAAAATATAGTGAATTCAATTTAAACCAGTACCGCGTTGCCAGCTCCCTTATGTACTAGGTGTACATGGCGGTCGCTGTCGCCTTGTCCTGATTTAAATTGAATCCACTATACAAATAATTGATTTAAAATAATTTTATTGATTCATCAAAATTTTGAATGATTCGCCAACCAGTCTCGTGCTTGCTGCATATCTTGTTGAATCGCATATTCTAATTCAGGCAAATTGGCAAATTTCATCTCATCGCGCAATTTATGCAAAAACTGAACCTGTATGCGCTGACCATACAAATTTCCTGAAAAATCAAATAAATGAACTTCCAATTTGGGCAACAAAGTTTGCGACACCGTTGGGTTTAGCCCAAAACTTGCCACGCCGCCGCATTCGCCAAACGCGCCCACCACACGCACCACAAACACGCCACTCAAGGCGTAGCGGTGCAAAGGCAAATGCACATTCGCGGTCGGGCAGCCCAATGTACGCCCCAATTTCGCGCCGTGTTTCACGCGCCCACTCAAGGCATAGGCGTGTCCCAAAATGCGCTGTGCGGTGGCAATTTCGCCTGCCGCGAGTGCTTGGCGCACGGCGGTGCTGCTGGCACGGCAGCCTGAAACCAAGACGCTGGGCGTGTTTTGCGTTTCAAATTGTGAATAGGATTGCAATAATGGAAAGTCGCCGCCGCGCCCTTTGCCGAAACGGAAATCATCACCGACCAATAAATAGCGCGTATTCAATTGTCCCAATAAATCGCGCTCAATAAAATCGGTGGCACTTTGATTGGCAAAATGGGGGTTAAATCGTTGAACCCAAACATTTTTCAGGCAACCTGTTTGTTGCAAAAGCTGCAATTTATCGCGTAGCGGTGTCAAACGCAGGGGGCGGTCGCTGCCGCGTTGTTGCGCGAAAAATTCGGTGGGTTGTGGCTCAAAAATAATGGCGGTGGTGGAAAGATTGCGCTGCTCGGCTTCTTGTTTAAGTGTTTGTAAAATATGATGATGTCCGATGTGAACGCCGTCAAAATTGCCTATGGTTACTGCGCTGCCCTGTGCTATCACGGGGTGTTGTCCAAAAATAATATTCATGGTAAATGTGGTTTGTTTTAATGGCTGTATTTTAATGATTTTTCAGGCAGCCTGAAAGGGTTTTACACTCATCAAAATTTTTGATGAGTCATAAATCAATAACCATAAAAATTTAATTGGATTAATCATTTAACTTTTCAGGCTGCCTGAAATATAATAGGCATTTTTAAATATGCGAAAAAGGTCGTTAAAATGGATACGGATATTGTGATTGTCGGTGGGGGGCCTGCTGGGCTGGCGTTTGCACGACAATTTAAAAACAGCAACTTACGCATTACCGTGATTGAAAAAGCCCCTTTGGAGAGCTTGCAAAATCCTGCTTACGATGGGCGTGAAATTGCGCTGACCCATCGTTCACGCGAAATCATGCAAAATTTGGGCATGTGGCAGCGCGTGCCTGAAAATGAAATTTACCGTCTGCGCGACGCGAAAGTGTACAACGGCACTTCGGATTACACGCTGCATTTTCCTGAACCGAAACAAGCGCGTGGCGGCGCAACCGACCGTTTGGGCAATCTGATTTCCAATCACAATATTCGCCGTGCCGCCTATGAAGAAGTGGCGACCATGAATAATGTGGAACTGCGCTGTGGCGTGGGCGTAAAACGCGTTGAAACAAATAAAAATCAAGCACTTGTAGAATTAGACAATGGCGATATTTTAACATCAAAATTATTAATCGCTGCCGACAGCCGTTTTTCACAAACGCGCCGTCAATTGGGTATTGCGGCGGATATGCACGATTTTGGGCGCACCGTCATCGTATTCCGCACAAAACATTCTATTTCCAATCAACATACTGCGAGCGAATGTTTCTTTTATGGACGCACACTCGCCCTGCTCCCTTTGGAAGGGCATTTGACCAACTGTGTCATCACCATCACCAACACCAAAGCACATGAATTGCTGGATTTGTCGCCCGATGAACTCGCCAAAGAAGCGCAAAAAATGTTGAACGGCAAATTGGGCGACATGAAAAGCGCAGGCACGGTACACAGTTATCCACTCGTGGGCGTACACGCGGAGAAGTTTTATGGCGTACGCAGCGCATTAATCGGCGACGCGGCGGTGGGCATGCACCCAGTTACCGCGCACGGCTACAATTTGGGCTTGGAAAGCACGGAAATTTTAGCGAAACTGATTTTGCAGGCTGCCGCCAAAGGACGCGATATTGGTGAAACAGGTTTACTGGAAATGTATAATCTGAAACATCAATTGCATACGCGCCCACTTTATCACGGCACCAATGCGATGGTTACCTTTTTCACCACCGACCACACGCCTGTGAAATTGTTACGCGATGCCACTTTGCGAATTAGCAATAATTTACCGCCCTTGAAAAAATTGATTAGCAAACAATTAACGGGTTAAAAATATTTCAGGCTGCCTGATTTATCAAAATTTTTGATGAATCAGGCAGCCTGAAAAATATTATTTTAAATCAACGGCATTCAGATGGTGCATATTTGGCGGGTAATGTTCCTTTTACAGCCGCTTTCAAACCACGATTAGCCGCAGCAGCCGTAGAAGTGGAACTACACGCCCAATCAATTGCACCCCACTTATTCTCCACCAATTTATCGCCGTGAATATGTGGCGTTAAAATCAAAGTCTTACCTTGCACATCTTTTGGGAAACCCACATCTATATCGCTACGCAAAAAAACTGCAATTTCACCAGTCGTTTCGTTAATTTGAATATCCTCTACATATTTGGATTGTTTTTCGGCTTTCGGTTTGACATTGTAGCTTTTAGAAGCATTTACAACGCCAGTATAACCATCAGCCTGAAAAGCTTCAGCCAAATAATTTTTAGGCGCAGACCCAGCCAACAACGCCTCCCCTATTTTTGCTCTCACCGTATAATCCTGATAAGCTGGCAACGCAATGGCTGCTAAAATACCAATGATTGCAATCACAATCATCAATTCAATTAATGTAAAACCTTGTTGTAATTTTTTTTCCATTGTGAATCCTCTGTATTTATTTATTTTCAGATTGTTTATTCTATAAAATTAAGCAAAGAAAAAGCAGAATCCTCAACAGATTCTGCTTTTTCCATTGAGTTATAACACTCAATTATGCTTTTTTAGGTAAACAAGCAATTAACGGCACTCAGAAGGAGCATATTTAGCTGGCAAATTACCTGTTTGTACATTTTTCAAACCACGTTTAGTAGCTGTAGTACCAGCAGCAGAAGCACAAGCCCAGTCAATTGCACCAGCTGCACCTTGTGCAGGAGCCTCATTATTTACGTTTGGTGAGAGGACAATTGTTTTACCTTTAACTTCACCAGGAAAACCTACAGCATCAGATTCTGATAAAGTTACAGTAATCACACCAGCACTTTTGTCATCTTCACTAATTTTAATAGTTTTAACATATTTAGAAGATTTTTCAGCATCTGGTTTAGCGTTGTACGCAGCAGCTGCAGATACGATACCAGCTACGCTGTCAGATTGGAATGCTTCAGAAACCATGCCTTTAGCAGCAGAAGAAGCAATCAAACCTTCAGAGATTTTAGAACGTACAGTGTAGTCTTGGTAAGCAGGCAATGCGATAGCTGCCAAAATACCGATAATTGCGATTACAATCATCAACTCGATTAATGTGAAACCTTTTTGCATCGTTTTCATGTTTTTGTCTCCAAATTAGGAAAGGGAAGAAAGAAAATTTGTTTGTTTGGTTAAGCAACTTCATTGCTGCTCACTTACTAGAGTAGTAGCAGCATGCGTGCCTAAATCGTGCCAATTTCCTTAACTTAATAATTTTATTAAGTTTATTTTTAATACTCTGTTGTAGGTATTTTTTAGGCAGCCTGAAAATTTAACAAAAATAGACAAAATTTGTCAGTTTTCGCCGAATCGGGCGAATAGCGTGGATTTTTTACAACAGAAAAGCTGACAATTTAGGCATGCAATTTGACAATTTCAGGAATGATGACATTTTTGGGCGCAAATGGATTTTTTCAGGCTGCCTGAAACAGCGTTGCCAATCTAAAATAGCTTAAAGACAAGGCTTCTTGCAGCATAAATTGAAGCCGCTTTTTGCGTTGCCCATAATATAAACTGGTGGGCGTGGCAGCAACCGTTGCGTCTATGCCCAACGCGTCTGCCATCGCTTGTGCCCGCGCCAGATGGTCGGGGTCGCTCACGACAATCACGCGCTGTAAATGGTTCAGCCGCAGCAGCGTGCGAGTGTAGCGCAAATTATCATAAGTATTGTTGGACTCGTTTTCTAATATGATGTCTTTTTGGGAAATGCGGAATTTTTGTCGGGCATAGCGTTGCGCCACTTCTGCTTCCGTGGGATAGCCCGCCACAGGTGTGCCACCCGTGAAAATAATTTTTTTCACTTTTTTCTGCCGATACAATTCAATGCCATAATTAATGCGTTCACGAAACACAGGCGATGGATTATTGCCATACGCCGCCGCGCCCAACACCACCACCGCGTCGGCTTGTTCGGGCAAGGGGCGTTTGTGTTGAGCGTAATCGTACACCTGCCACGCGCTGAACACGACCAACAGCACACCTGCCAGCAACACCAGCCCAAAAAGTTTCAAAATCAGCTTAATCAATTTACGCATAAAAATGGGGGTTTCCAATAAAAAGTTTTTGTATTTTAATGGCATAATCATTTGATGAAATAGTCTTTTTTCTTTTTAGGCTTATAATGTGTTGGATTTTTGAAATTATTTCAGGCTGCCTTTGGCTAAATAATCATCAAATTTGGAGACCCCATCATGTTTACACACGGACGTTGGCAACACGCCACGCAACGCGTTTCGCCCAATTGCGAGCCGCGCCCCAATCCGCAAGATATTTCTTTGATTGTGCTACACAATATTTCGCTCGCGCCGTTTGAATATGGCTCGGACGCGGTGGAACGGCTGTTTACCAATCGCATAGATGAGACGGCAAATCCGTTTTTCACGCAATTGGTCAATTTGCGCGTGTCTGCCCACTTTTTTGTGCGGCGTGATGGCGAAGTGCTGCAATTTGTGTCTTGCGATGAGATGGCGTATCACGCGGGCGTGTCGCAATTTCATGGGCGGGAACGCTGCAATCATTTTTCCATCGGCATAGAATTGGAAGGCTGCGATTTTGAACCGTTTACGGCGGCACAATACGATGTTTTGCTGATTTTATTGCGCGATTTGTGTCAGCATTATCCCATCACCGCCATCACAGGACACCAGCACATCGCCCCCAACCGCAAAACCGACCCAGGGCATTTTTTTGATTGGCAACGCTTGCAAAATGCCGATTTACCTGTGGATTTTAATTTTCAGGCTGCCTAAAATCGGTTATGCTTAAACAATATTTTACCCAATAAAAAGGTTGCCCCATGACTGAAACCGAAATCCTGTCCTACCGCGACATCACCGTAAACTGCCTAGAAAAACAATTGGAATTATTACAAGCCATTGAAAAATTAGGTTTAATCCGTCCCACCACAGGCGACATCAACGAAGACGGCTTGCTCACCCGCGAAGAATTGCCAGAACGCCGTGCGATTGTGAAAGGCGAAATTCATAAATTGCAAAATTTTGATATGGTGCTTGCCGTTGTCGGCACGATGAAAGCGGGCAAATCCACCACCATCAACGCGATTGTGGGGCGCGAAATCCTGCCCAACCGCAATCGCCCCATGACCGCCCTGCCCACGCAAATTATTCATGTGCAAGGCAAAACCGTTCCGACTTTAAAATTTGATAATCCAGCCGTGCAGCAATTTGCAGGCAGCCTGAAACAACAATTCGCCAACAATATTCATTGGCTGCAACACGCTGATTTGCAAGAAGACAATATTCAGCAATTGATTCAGCAAATTCAATCAGATTGGCAATTTAAACACGAATACATTGGCGAAGAAGCCATTTTTGATTTTTTACGCAGCCTGAATGATTTGGTGCGCTTGGCGGAGATTATTCACACGCGTTTAGATGAAAATGTGCAATTTCCGTATACCGAATGCAAAAATATTCATCAATTGCCCGTGATTGAAGTGGAATTTTTCCATTTGAAAAACAAAAATGTGGGACAAGGCAATCTGATTTTGCTGGACACCCCCGGCCCCAACGAAGCAGGGCAAAACATCGCTTTACGCAAAATGTTGGACGAGCAATTGAATCGCAGTTCGGCGGTTTTGCTGGTGCTGGATTACACGCAATTGAAATCGGAAGCCAGCGACAGCGTGAAACAGCAATTATTGTCCATGCCCACTTTGGCGAAAGACCGCCTATTTGCGCTGGTAAACCGCTATGACGCGCGAGACGCACATTCTGATGACGCGGAAACGGTGAAAAATTTGGTCTTCAATGATTTTTTAAAAGACAAGGTTTTACGCGAACACATTTTCCCTGTGTCGGCGCGAAATGCGTATTTGTCCAATCGTATGTTGCAAAATTTGGCGGAGAATTTGGGCAAGCCGTTTTTTGAAGCAGGTACTTGGGTGGAAGATTTTGCCAAAATGGCATTGGGCGTGAGCGATGCGGAAGATTGGGAAGACGAAAGTTTAGACAAAATTGCCAAACGCGCCGAAAAGCGTTTACAAGAAAGTTTAATGCTGGAACCCATTGAACGCGCCATCGCGCAAACCCATCGCACCGCGCCTATGGTGGCGATTCAGTCGGCTTTGGCGAATGTGGGCGATTTGGTGCGCCGTTTGAACGCGGTGTGTGAATTTAGCATGGCTACAGCAAAAGAACACACCAATTCGGAACACGTTAATTTGCAAAGATTATTGGTGAGTTTGCAGGTGTATTCAGGCAGCCTGAAACAATTGGAAACGGATTTCCGCGCCACTTTACAAGATTTGAGCGCAAAAGGTTTGGAACACGCGAAAAAACAAGTAGCTGAATTGGAAAACAGCATTGTGCAAGAAGTGGACAGCACCTTTGGCAAAATCATTGACAGCGCACAACAAGCCATCAATGAAAACAGCCAATATGTGCAAGTGCGCGATTATTTACGCAAAATGACCACGCAAGAAGAATTGGTCAAACAACAAGCCGAGCGCATTCGCGCCGAAGAATTGTTGAGCCAAACCAAAGACGGCAAATTGGTGTTTACCAGCGCAGCGCAGCGCGATGAATTTTTGCAATGTTGCCAACAAATCATCAGTCAAATCAATCACACAGCTTATGTGGCGGCAAATGAAATCATCAATGACAGCCTGAAATTAACCTATTTTGAATTGACCAAAGTGGAAGCGGAAATGCGCAAAATCGTGGGCGAAGTGCAGGCTGCCTTTCAGCAAAACGCGATGGATATTGAACTTGCCATTCCCAAATTGAGCGATTTGGACAAGCACCATATTGACCAAGTAGATTATACTTATCAACGCGATATGCGCCGCGAAGAGCGCACGGAAATCCGTGAAAAAGACGGCGCGTTGGCGTGGGTGGCGCGGAAAATGTGGCGCGGCGGCAAATTGGAAGTGCAATTGGATTATTGGACAGATGATAAAGAAAAATTACGCACCAATATGATTGAAAATATTCAGGAAAATGTGTTGAAAAAAATTCGTTCTGCGGTGGCGGAGCAGTTTATTTTGATTGAACATGAATATGTGAGCGGCAATTTGCACACCATTTCGCAAATTACCAATCAGTTAAAAAATCAATTGAAACAATCATTTGAATTTAATCAACGCAATGCCCACCAAATTGACGCGGTGCGCGAGCATATTCGCCAAATCAGTTTGCAAAATAATATTGTGAAAACGAATTTGGAACGGGTGGCGCAGAAGTTTTCTTGATTGATGTATAATTACACGACTAATTTTTAGGCAGCTCTTTTTCAGGCTGCTTGTCATCTGTCCCCTCCCACGCTGGCGGGGGAGGGAACAGATTGTTGGCGAAATTAAAAATTGTCGTACTTTCAGGCAGCCTGAAACGCTTTCAGGCTGCCTGAAAATTATTTAAAATATGATAATCAACAATATAGAAAGACACATCATGGCAATCCAATGGTTCCCTGGACACATGAATAAGGCAAAAAAAGCCATCGCGGAACGCTTAAAAAGCGTGGACATGGTGATTGAAATGCTGGACGCGCGTTTGCCAGCTTCCAGCGAAAATCCCCTGTTGGCGCAATTAGCCAAAGGCAAACCGAAACTGAAAATTTTAAATAAACAAGACCTTGCCGACCCAGAACGCACCGCAATTTGGTTAGCCCATTACAACGCTTTGGACAACACCAACGCCATCGCGCTGGACAGCTCGGAAAAATCCGCCGCACCCAAAATCACGGCGGCGTGTCGTGAACTTTGCCCCAATCGCAAGGGTTTGGACAAGCCTTTGCGGGTGATGATTTGCGGCATTCCGAATGTGGGCAAATCCACGCTCATCAATGGCATGATAGGCAAAAAATCCGCCAAAACAGGCAATGAACCCGGCATTACGAAAGCGGAACAGCGTTTGTTTTTGGCAGACGATTTTTGGTTGTACGACACACCTGGTATGCTGTGGCCCAAGATTATTGTGGAAGAAAGCGGCTACAATTTGGCGGCTTCGGGCGCGGTCGGGCGCAATGCGTTGGACGAGGAGGAAGTGGCGTTGGAATTGCTGGATTATTTGCGTCGCCATTATTTGCCTTTATTGCAAACGCGTTATGCGGCAGACAAAGACCCGTCTAGCCATTGGGACGATGTGGCGTGGCTGGAATGGATTGCGAAAAAACGCGGCGCATTGCTGGGCGGCGGACGGGTCAATTATCAAAAAGCCGCCGAAAATATTTTGACCGATTTCCGTGAGGGCGCCATTGGGCGCATTACGCTGGAAACACCCAAACAATGGGAAAGCTGGCTCAAAGAAGCGCGTAAACGTGAAGCGGCTTTGAAAGCAGAACGCGAAGCGAAAAAATTGGCGCGTAGTGGACAGCAGCCACAGGAATAAATTTTTCAGGCAGCCTGAAACCCCAATTAATCTTGATGACGGAGACAAATTTTTATGCAAAAACCTTCTAAATTTCGTGTTCATGCTTTTTTGTGGCACGTTGTGTTTTCATTGTGTATTGCGGCGTTGAGTTCCACGCTGGTATTTTGGATTTGGCACCCTGCACCTTTGGCGAAAGCGGTGGGGGCGGGCGATATTTTCTTGATGATGTTGGCGATTGATGTGATTTTGGGCCCAATTTTGACGTTTGCGGTGGCAAAAGAGGGCAAAAAATCCTTGAAATTTGATTTATCGGTGATTGTGTTTGTGCAATTGGCGGCGTTGATTTATGGATTACACAGTTTGTCGCTGAATCGCCCTGTGTATATTGCGTTTGATGTGTGGCGTTTTGAAGTGGTACATGCCAACGACATCACGCCCGACAGCCTGCAACAAGCGCAATCGCCGTATAACACGCTGGGTTGGGGCAAACCGCAATTTGTCGCCGTGCGTCCAGCCGCCAATACAGAAGAGAAAAATGCGCGTTTATTTGACGAATTAGGCGGCAAAGGCGCACCCAGCACCAAAGTTCAACTGTATCAAGAGCTGGACAAATCTTGGGACATCATCAATCAAGAAGCCTTTGCGGTCAGCCAATTAACGCAATTTAATCCTGCGGAAACGGTGGATACAGTGCTGAAATCGTATCCCAATGCCGATAAATTTGTGCCGCTAAAAGCCGCTCGTGAAGACATGACGGTTTTAATCAACAGCAAAGACAAGCAAATTGTGAAAATTGTGGATTTGCGTCCTTGGAAATAAGTTTTCAGGCTGCCTGATAATATTCAGGCAGCCTGAAAATTATCGCACCCCATCTAAATCCAAAACCTGCAACCACGTTTCCCAGCTATCGCCAATGTGCAAATACCACGCCACAGGATTAGGCGTTTGCGCTTGCCACGCGTGGAAAGCGGCAATTTCATCTGCCGCATCCACCCGAAAACCCAACACCCGCCACAACAGCAAATGCAGCCATTCGCCATGCACCACGCAAGTCGTGCGATGGGGCAATTTGGGCGCGAGTTTCAAAAAAGTTTCCACATTGGCATTTAAATCTTCAAATTTAAATGTGGGTTTAGTTTCAATGACTTGAGTGGCAAAATGGGGCATGCCCAACATCATCGGCGGCGCAAGCGCAGGGGCTTCAGCTTCGCTGCGATAATCGTGCGCCAGCAGGCAGGGCAAAATCTCATGGCGAACATGCCATTTATCACAAATAACTTGCGCGGTGGATTGGGTTAATTCGGACGTATACAATTTGGCAGGTCGCGGCAATTTTTCTGCCATCTGCGCCGCGTCATCAGCATGGCGAATCAAATAGATTGTTTTCATATTGGCAAATCATTTATTTAAAATTAAGCTGAATTTAGCAAAAAATCACGAAAATTCAAAGCGAAAATTGCTTATTTTACGCTTTTGTGGTTTCAGGCTGCCTGAAAAAAGCCTAAAATAAGCCATTTTGCCCCAAACCATTTCATCATGACCCGACAATCTGTACCCTTAGACAAAGCCTTTCGGCTGATTAATCACGGCGCAAGCACGCTGATTTCCGCCCACCACAATGGTGTGGCAAATATTATGGCGGCGGCGTGGGTGTGTGCTTTGGATTTTAATCCGAGCCGACTCACGCTGGTGTTGGACAAAAGCACCTTTACCCGCCCACTTATTGAACAAAGCGGCTATTTTGCCGTGCAATTGCCCACGCAAACGCAAGCCGAACTCGTCTTAAAAATGGGCGAAAGCCGCAAATACACACCCAATAAAATTGACACTATCCCTGTTTTTTATCAGGAAAATTATGCCATGCCTTTGGTAGAAGATTGTGCGGCGTGGCTGATTTGTCGCGTGATTCCCGAAGCGTATTTGCAGGAACAATATGATTTGTTTATTGGCGAAGTCGTGGCGGCTTGGGCGGACAGTCGTGTGTTCCGCGATGGGCATTGGCATTTTGATGACGCGCCCGAAGCATTGCGTACGCTGCATTATGTGTCGGGCGGGCAATTTTATGTAACGGGTAAAGGTTTGAATATTCAGAAATAATATTCTGGCTTTTTTTCAGGCAGCCTTTCATTACCCTACAAATTTTTGTCTACCGCTCATCTGTTCCCTCTCCTGTGGGAGGGGTTAGATTGCTGTATCTCAACGATTTCGGGCAGTATTTCATTTTTTGTAGGATAGCGAAAGGCAGCCTGAAAACAATGCCCAATCCGTAGGGTGCGCCGTGCGCACCAAATAATTGAATAATTTAAATATTGTGGCAGATTTGGTGCGTGGTACGCACCCTACAAATTTTCAGGCAGCCTGCAAACTTTTTTGATTTTTTTATTTTATGAATACACAAAACTCATTCATGCAAATTATTTTTCGTTTAATTAAATTGTTGATTTGGCTTGGTAAAATCGGATTTAAATTACGCGCTTTAGACAATGCGCCCACCGCCCAACGCCAAGCCACTTTACAGCAAATGGGCAGCTCACTACTGGACGTGTTGCACATCAAAATAGAACACGCCCCTACGCCGCCCCACCCCAAAGGCGCGTTGGTGGTCGCCAACCATATTTCGTGGCTGGATATTTTTGTGCTGAACGCGCTGTATCCGTCCAGCTTTATCGCCGCCAAAGAATTACGCCATTGGTTTGTCATCGGCAAAATGATTGCCAATGCAGGCACAGTGTTTATTGACCGCAGCAACCGCAAAGACATAGACCCCATCAATCTCGCCATCGCAGAACGTCTGCAAGCGCATGAAAACGTGTGCTTTTTCCCCGAAGCGAAAACGTCTTTGGGCAATAGCGTGTTGCCACTCAAAGCCGCGCTGTTTCAGGCTGCCATTAATGCGCAAGCCGATGTGCAAGCGGTGGCGTTGCGCTATTATGCGAATGGGCAGCGCACCGAGCGCGTGTCGTTTTCGGGGACGAACTTTTTTATCACGCTGTGGCGGATTTTGTCGCTGCCTGAAATTGTGGTACGCGCCGACTTTTCGCCCACCATCACGCCCTACGCCGAACACGACCGTTTCGCGCTCAAAGACCAAGCCGAAGCATTTATGAAACACGTTGTGGAATCCGACAGCCCCGACCCCACGCGTGTCTTATTAAACGAAAGTGAGCGCACCCGATGATAGCCCTAATCCAAAGAGTGAAACACGCCCATGTGCGCGTGGACGAGCAAATAGTTGGCGAAATTCAACACGGTTTACTCGTCTTGCTGGGCGTGGAACACGGCGACAATCACGCCAAAGCCGACCGCCTATTGCAGCGCGTTTTAAATTACCGCGTGTTTTCCGATGAAGCAGGCAAAATGAATTGGAATGTGGAGCAAGCCAATGGCGCGTTGCTCATCGTGTCGCAATTCACGCTGGCGGCAGACACCAATAGCGGCAACCGCCCCAGTTTTTCCAGCGCAGCCAAACCCGATGAAGCGGCGGCATTGTATGACTATTTTTGCCAACAGGCAGCCTGCAAAATCCACACGCAAACAGGACAATTTGCCGCCGACATGCAGGTGAGTTTGCAAAACGATGGACCTGTTACGTTTTGGTTGCAGGTTTAATTCAGGCAGCCTGAAAATCTTTCAGGCTGCCTTTTCCGTTATAATCGCTTTTTTATTCAACCAATAAAATCATCAAAAAAAATCATGCCCAATATTTTTTACGAAGACGCAGGCAGCCTGAAAGTCGCCGCCATCGTCCAAAAAACAGAAGCCACCTACCAAGCCGACACACAACACGGTAAACGCGTCAAAATCAAATCCGCCAATGTGTTTTTGGAATTTGATGGCGACATGGACAACTTTTTACAAGCCGCCCAAAACGAAGCGGCAGACATGGATACCGAATTACTCTGGGAATACGTTGGCACAGAAGAATTTTCTTTTGACACCGCCGCCAGCGAATATTTCGGCAAACAAGTCAGCAAAACCCAACTCGCCGCCACGCTCATCGCACTGTATGCCGCGCCCATGTATTTTCATAAGAAAAACAAAGGTGTATTCAAAGCCGCGCCCGAAGATATTTTAAAACAAGCCCTTGCCGCCATTGAGCGCAAAGCGCAACAAGACGCACAAATGCAAACATGGGCAGACGCGCTGGTTTCAGGCAGCCTGCCCGATGAAATCGCCGCCGAATTGCCGCACATTTTGCACGCACCCGATAAGCAATCGTTGGCGTACAAAGCATTTACCAAAGCGATGGACACCAGCAAAATGTCCGCTTTTGAATTGGCAAAACACACGGGCGGGATTACGTCCATGCCGCAATATTTATTGCAACGCTTTGAAGTGAAATATTTTCCACGCGGTACAGGTTTTCCAAACATTGAGCTGCCCACGCTGCCTGAAAATTTGGAAGTGGCGAATGTGCAAGCGTTTTCCATTGACGATGTGTCCACCACCGAAGTGGATGACGCTTTGTCGGTACAAGATTTGGGCGGCGGCGCAAAACGCGTTGGCATACACATTGCCGCGCCTGCACTGGGCATGGAAGCGGACAGCGAGATGGAAAAAATCGTCTTGCAGCGTTTGAGTACGGTGTATTTTCCTGCCAATAAAATTACCATGCTGCCTGAAAACTGGGTTGCCGCGTTTAGTTTGGACGAGGGCAAAGCCGTGCCAGCGTTTAGCATTTATTTTGATGTGAGCGCGGATTGGCAATTGTCTGAACCTGTGAGCAAAATTGAGTTAGTCCCCATTGAAACCAATTTACGCATTCAGCATATTGAGCCGTTTTTCAACAGCGAAACAGGCGTGGGCAGCGCGGACAATCCGCAATTCAAACACCATGCCGAATGCTTGTATTTGCTGGCACTCGCCTACGAATTGCAGAAAAAACGCGATCGTTTGGAAGACCCAAATTTGCCGAAAAAATACGATTACGGCATTGATTTTGATGAGCAAGGCAAAGTCATCATTACGCGCCGTGAACGCGGTTCGCCGATTGACACGCTGGTGAGCGAAATGATGATTTTGGCGAACACGTCTTGGGCAAAATTATTGCATGATAAGGAATTGGGCGGTTTGTTCCGCGTGCAACCGAGTGGGCGGGTGCGTATGTCCACCCACGCCGAAGCGCATATTGGCATGAATGTGGCGCATTATGGCTGGTTCACATCGCCCTTGCGCCGCGCCTGCGATTATATTAACCAAAAACAATTGCAAAGTATTTTAACCAACACCGCACCGCGTTTTAGCAAAAACGACAGTGATTTATTTGTGGCTTTGGGTTCATTTGAAGCGGCGTACACGGCGTATCGTGCTTTTCAAGACATGATGGAAAGTTATTGGGCGATGGTGTGGTTGCAACAGGAAAATATCCGTGAAATCAATGCTGTATTATTAAAAGAAGATTTGGTGCGGCTGGACGGTTTGCCTTTGGTGGCGCGGGCAACGGGGATTCCGATGGAGATTGCGCCCAAATCCATGTTGCGTTTGGCGGTGGTGGACGTGGACACGGAAGCGCAATTTGTGGCGTTGAAATATTTGGGCATTGTACCGACCGCCACGCCAATTGTGGACGATGATGAAGAAGTGAATTCGTAAAATCAAATAATCAAGGCAGCCTGAAAAGTTTTCAGGCTGCCTGAAAAATTACGCTTGGTCTTCCAACCACGCATTGCCATCACGCGCCAACAAATCTTGCGCTTCTTTCGGGCCCCAGCTATTTGCCGCATAACCATAAGGTTTAATTGGCGAAACCGCCCAATTATCCAAAATCGGCATTACCCATTCCCACGCTTTTTCCAATTCATCGCGGCGATTAAATAAGCCCAAACGCCCATCAATCACTTCACGCAACAACAATTCATAGGCTTCCGCGCGGCGGTCATCGGACACTTTGCCCATGTCCAACACCATTTCCGCAGGCTGCACGTCCAAACCGCTACCCACTTGTTTCACATACAATTTTAATGAAATCGTCTCATCGGGCTGCAAACTAATCACCAAACGATTAGGATTCGCGCCAAACAAACCGTTTTCTTGTTCCTTGAAATTTAACACGATTTCTGCAGAACGCGCCGCCAAGCGTTTGCCCGTGCGCAAATAAAACGGCACACCCGCCCAACGCGGCGTGTCAATTTCAGCACGAATGGCAACATAAGTTTCTGTGCGGCTGTCGGCTGGCACATTGTTTTCCTGCAAATAGCCTTTCAGGCTGCCTGAATCGGTGTATTGGGCGCGAATCACGTTTTTATCCACATCGGCGGAAGTCATGGGTTTTAAGGCTGCCACGACTTTTAATTTTTCATCGCGTACATCGTCCGCGCCCAAGGATTTGGGTTTTTCCATTGCGACAAAACACAGCATTTGCATAAGGTGATTTTGCACCATATCGCGCAATGCACCCGTGATGTCGTAAAACTCGCCGCGCTCTTCCACGCCCAATTGTTCAGCGATGGTGATTTGCACCGATTTCACAAAATCCTTGTTCCAAACCTGCTCAAAAAACACATTGCCAAAACGCAAAGGCAGCACATTTTGCAAACTTTCTTTGCCCAAATAATGGTCAATGCGGTAAATCTGGTTTTCTTGGAAATACTGCGCCACATCGGTGTTGATTTCTTGTGATGAGACCAAATCCGTGCCGAGCGGCTTTTCCAAAACAATGCGAACATTGTCGGCATTCAAGCCCACGTCTGCCAGATTTTTGCAGGCGGGCGCGAAAAATTTGGGCGCGGTGGACAGGTAAATAATCACATTGTCGGTTTCGGTACGCGCTTTAACCAGCTCGCTTAATTGCCCAAAATGCTCGGGCGTGTTCACATCAACCGTTAAATATTGAATGCGTTGAATAAAACTGTTCCATAACTCATCGGTGAAATTTTTTTTCACATGAATTTTGCTGTCGCTTTCCACTTTGGCAAGAAATTGGGCGGTGTCCAACGCACTGCGCGACACGCCCAAAATGCGCCCTTTCGGGTGCAACAAACCTGCCGCATGCGCCTGATACAAGCAAGGCAGCAGTTTACGCATAGACAAATCGCCTGTTGCGCCAAAAATAATCATGTCAAAATTGTTGAGTTGGGACATTTTTCATTCCTTTCAGGTGGTTTTTAATCAATGAGGCAGCACAGAAAGTTCAGAACCTGTGTTCGTAAGATTGATGGCTTGATTTTATTGATAATTCTTGCGAATACAAGGCGGCTTTTCATGCCAATATTGAACATATTGGCATGAAAAGCCAACGCAGTAGGCGCATGAAGTAGCGATAAAAGCAAGCTATTAAGATTATGAACACAGGTTCTCAAACTGCCTGAAAGTAGGATTATCCCGATTTTCAGGCAGCCTGAATAGTGTTTTTGTTGGATTATTTCACTCAAATCAAATTATAGTGAATCCAATTTAAACCAGTACCGCGTTGCCAGCTCCCTTATGTACTAGGTGTACACGGCGGTTGCTGTCGCCTTGTCCTAATTTAAATTGAATCCACTATATTTTGTTTCCATAATTGGGATACGGTGTTTCAGGCTGCCTGAAAATGGGTTTTCCCATTATAATCAATTATTTTTTA
>NZ_JQKH01000025.1 GCF_000745955.1 Alysiella crassa DSM 2578
GCAAATTAATGTGTTCCACCAAATAAGTAATCCCGAATGCACCCGCACCCAATACCTGTTGAATACGGTAAACATTGTGCAATACTTCGCCCATCGGCAAGGCATAGCGATGTTTTGTGTGCATTGTGCGCTCCTAATCCTAAAATAATGATGATGTGGGTGGGTGTGGAATTATAGCCTTAAATCAATCAATGGGTGTGATGGATAAAGTGGTTATTGTGTACACGGCGGTCGCTGTCGCCTTGTCCTGATTTAAATTGAATCCACTATAAGAACCTGTGTTCATAATCTTAATAGCTTGCTTTTATCGCTACTTCATGCGCCTACTGCGTTGGCTTTCCACGCCAATATGTTCAATATTGGCATGAAAAGCCGCCTTGTATTCGCAAGAATTATCAATAAAATCAAGCCATCAATCTTACGAACACAGGTTCTAAAATTGTCATGTACCAAAAGGTTGCCTAAACTTTATGACAGTGCAATCTCCATTTCCCAAAAATCCCGCGCCAATTCGGTATTTGGAAAAATGGCTTGCGCGTCATTCAATAAATTCAATGCCTTATCGCCTGAATATTTTGCGCTGATGTGGGTTAAAATCAAACGCTTCACTTGCGCCAATTTTGCCAATTCGGCGGCTTGGGTGCAGGTGCTGTGTCCAAATTTTCTCGCATTTTCCATATCTTCCGCGTCAAATGTGCTTTCGTGTACCAATACATCGGCACCGCGACAAAAATCCGCAAATTCGGGCTGAAACGTGGTGTCGCCAAAAATCACCACTTCACGCCCTTTGCGTGGTGGCTCAATAAAATCTTTGCCATTCAATGTGTTGCCATTGGGCAAAACCACCGTTTCGCCGCGTTTGAGTGCGCCATACAATGCACCTTTGGGTATGCCCAACGCCGCCAATTCCTCGGTTTTCAGGCTGCCTGCGTGGTCGGCTTCCACGATTTTGTAGGCGTATGATGGCATGCCATGCGCCAAAGTACGGTATAAAACACGAAAATTGGGCGTGTCCAATGCCACGCCTTCATCGTCTAATTCAATGATTTCCAATGGATAAGTCAGATAACTTTGCGAAATGTGCAAACCTGTTTCCACAAATTGCCGCAAACCTTTCGTGCCATACAGCGTGAGTGGCGTGGGTTCGGCGGCACTCAAAAATGAGCGGCTGCACAGCAAACCGAGTAAGCCAAAAATATGGTCGCCGTGCAAATGGGTAATGAAAATGCGGCGAATTTTGCTGGGGCGAATAGCGGTATGCAAAATTTGATGTTGCGTGGCTTCGCCGCAGTCAAATAGCCAAATTTCGCCATTTTCTTTCATTAAATTCAATGCAATAGATGTTACATTGCGTTCTTTGGACGGTGAACCCGAAGCAGTTCCCAAAAAGTGTATATTCATAATGATTTTTCCAAATAGGCAGCCTGAAAAAGTTTTCAGGCTGCCTGATTTATTTTACAAAACAATTGTTTCGCGTAAAAACGCAAACACCGTTGCCAATTCATGCGCTGTTTGCTCATGGGTGGCGTTGCCCGTGTGTCCGCCCGTATTGGGCGCGTAAAGCCATGATTTTACTTGTGGATTGTCGCGCAATTTCGCGTAAAATTTCAGCGCGTGGGCAGGGTGAACGCGGTCGTCCGACAAACTGGTCGTAATCAAAGCAGGCGGATAATTCAGGCTGTCTGAAAGTTGATGATAGGGCGACAGTTTCTCTAAATAATCAAACATTTGCTCATCATTCGGGTCGCCGTATTCGTCTATCCAACTTGCGCCCGCGTACAATTCGGTGTAGCGCAACATATCCGTGAGCGGCACTTCGCAAATCATCGCGCCCATGCTTTCAGGCTGCCTGCAAAACGCGGAAGCCACCACCAAACCGCCATTGCTGCCGCCTTGAATGGCGATTTTTTTCGCAGACGTGAAACCGCGTTCACATAAATCATTCAAAACACTCAATAAATCATCAACTGTTTTGTGTTTATTTTCCCGAATCGCCACCGTGTGCCAATGCGAAAACTCGCCGCCACCGCGCACATTCGCCAACACAAACGCACCGCCCTGTTCCAGCCAATGCCGTCCAATTGTCCCCATATAATGTGGCAATTCTGGTACATCAAAACCGCCGTACACATACACCAAAGTCGGCGTGTCGGGCGAGCGCGTTTTGCCAATATGGTAGTAGGGAATGCGCGTACCGTCATTTGAAGTAGAATAAAATTGCTCAACCGAAATATTTTCCGCATTAAATTGCTTCGGCTGACGGCGCAATACGCTCAATTCCATCACATTCAAATCCAGCGCAAACAAGGTCAAAGGTGTAACAAAATCGCTTGCTGCCAAATACACCGTGTCGCCGCCCCAAGGCTGGTCGGTAATCTCAATTGCACCTTGCAGAAAATTCGGTAAATCAACGACTTGCCAAGTGCCACCTTGCCATTTCCACGCTTTCAGGCTGCCTGAAACATTGTCCAGTAAAGTGGCGAGAATAAATTTTCGTGTGGTTTCAATGCCTTCCAGAGCCTGTTGTGCATTGGGCGTGAACAAACATTGCGCTTCGCCCAATTCGCCTTTGTTTAATTTCACGGCAATCAGACTGCCTGCAAGGTATTTTTGCTTACTGCGCTGCCAGTCTGATTTTAATCTTAATAATAATTGACCAGCCAAATAACTCAATAATTCACAATCATTTGGCAAATTTAATTTGATGGCTTCCGCATTCGCATTCACATAAAAATAATCTTTGGTGTAAAACGTGTGCGCCGCTTCAATCAAATCAATCGGCGCACCCTGCGCGTCCAAATACCGCCATGCATGCACCATTACGCCATCTGCCGTCATCTCGTAAACAGGAGTGGCTTCTTCAAATGATTGTCCGCGTTGCATAAGCCAAACTTGGCGCGGATAACCAGAAGTGGTTAATTGCCGTTCGTCCCACGCAGGGCAAATCCAAACGCTGTTTTCATCGCGCCACGCCACCTGATTTTTGCCTAATGGAAAATGAAAACCTTGCGGTACAATTTGTTTATTTTTTAAATTAAATTCAATAGTATAAGCGGAATCCGAACCTGCAGATGATAATGTAAGTAACACCATTTCAGGCTGCTCCACATAATGCGACACGCCGCTCAAATAGACATCATCGCCCAAAATCGCGTCAAAATCCGCCACTGCAAACAAAACCTCCCATTCAGGCAGACCAGCGCGATAAGTCGCCGCGCTGCATACGCGATACACGCCTTTGGGGTGTTGCTCGGATTGGTAAAAATGGTACATTCGGGCGCGGTGTTCTTGGCAGAAGGGGATTTGTTTTTCATCTTGTAATTGCGTGATAATGGCTTGTTTGGTTTGATGAAAATAATCCGATTGACAAAATTGTGCCAATGTTTCGGCGTGAGCGTTTTGGTGGAATGATTGGGTTTGGGGAGAATCTAAATTTTCCAAATAGTGAAATTTATCTGCGGACATGGTTTCAGGCTGCCTGAAAAATAATAAAAAACAATTATAGCAAAAAGGGGGTTCAGGCTGTCTGTGTATTAAATTTGCCATCATAAATTCAAATGATTCAAGTAATTTCGTATACGCTGTAATTTTTGGTGTACAAAAAGGCAGCCTGAAAAGTGCCAAATTACGGCGAATCGTGTCCAATATTTTCCACTACCGCTATTTTTTTACCCAAAAATTAGCTTATTCGCCAATAAGATTAAACCTGAAAACATCAAATTGTCCCGATGAAACACATTTAATTGATTGTTTGGTATAAAAATTGCTTAACTATCAATAATTGTGATACATTATTGAATACGATAAACTTTTGGAAAGGTTTCATCATGAAACAGAAAAAGTACACAACCAAACGCTTGAGTCGCTTTACTGCGATGAAACCGTTGGTTTTCTTAACCCTGATGGGGTTGGGGCTAAACGCACATGCGTTACCTAGTCCATTTGCACACGTTCCTCTGCATTTGCAAAGCACCACCACCAGCACCACAGCAGGTGGTGTGCCACCTAATGTTTTGATTCAGTTTGACGATTCGGGCAGTATGTCGGACGTATCGTATGCCAATGCTGTACCAGGTGAATCTTATTGGGAAGTAGATGGTACAACTGTTCGCTACAATGTTAACCATGCAAGAAGAGCTGAATTTGATAGACGAGTGCGAGAGGGAACTGCAAAATTAAAACAAGCAGGTAGAAATGATCCCACCCGTATTGATATCGCACGTAGGGCTTTGTTAAAAGTCTTGGAAAACGATGCTTATACCAGTAAAGCCAATTTAGGTTTAATCAGCTTATGGGCAAATGAAACGCAATATAATCGTCTTCAAAATGGTTCACGCAAATATGCTGAAGACTTTATGATGGGGCGACGAGAATTTGCGATGACACCAGAAGAGTTACAAACCATTGTACGCAATTTATTTGCTAGCAAAGGTACACCTGCTGTGGAACGTTATATGGACGCTGCTACCATGTTGGAAAAAGCCATCAAATATCGTTGCCAAAAAAGCTATGTGATTTTGTTTTCAGATGGTGATGCCATTAGTAATGCAAATATACCCGCAGTTCAAAACAATAAATTTAAATGGAGTTCAAATAGTGCCGTAACAGTTAATCCAAATACACAATATGCGGCTACTTATGAAACATGGTTGGCACACGAAGCAGCAAAAGAATATGACTTGCCTGATACGATGACATCCTATTTACAAGTTCCACCAAGGGCATATGAATCAAATTTGGATCACCCTGCCATGTTTACTTACAATCCAAGTACAAGAAATTATGCTTGGAATTTGACTTCTTCTCCTAGATGGGGAACAACTTATGGAACTTATTGGACACAGCATCCAGATAGCTTGCCATTTGTTGCTAATATGATGTTGAAAGATTTGAAAAAATCAACCAGTAGCAATGCAGTAGATGCGGCAAATAAGAGCTGGGATGATGACAATGAATACGGTGGACAAAAATTTAATGTTCAAAATATTGAAACCTTTACCGTAGGTTTTGGTAAGGGTTTATCAGATATTGGTTTACGGGCATTAGATGGTATGGCAACTGCCAATAATTACAAATCCTTAAACGCTTCCACCGAAGAAGAATTGGACGCTGCATTTGCCAAAATCTTTAATGAAATTGGTTTACGCAATGAAGTGAAGCCGCCATTCTCCACTTCCAGCATTACCCCAACACCAATGTTGGATACTTCTTCTAGCAGCACATTAAACGGTTCAGCAGCTGTATTGCTGGAATTGGGTAAAGGAGCGAGTGAAATTCGCTTCTATAAATTGGTGAATACCAGCAAAACTAAGGCACCTGTGTACTCAGTAGATACCTCAACACCATACACCATTCCTGATTACAGTGAGCGCAATGTCTTGTTTAACGAGGGTGGTGTAAACAACAAAGTGTCTTTCTTGGATAGATACGAGGGCAGCAATGAGAAATTTGGTATTGTTAATGCGAAAAATCCAAATGAATGGCGCGAGTCATTGATTCCATGGCTGATGCGCAGCAAACCTGATGCTGAAATTCAAGCGCAGGCGAATAATTCTGTGAAATACCGTATTCGTGGTATCACAGAAAATAATGTGAACACGCTGAATTTAGGTGATATTTTGGATACACCATTAGAAGCAGCAGGCGAGAGTAAATACAACCGCCAGCAATATTTGGTTACTGCAACCAATGACGGTATGCTGTATCTCTTTGAAAGCCAAAATTCTGCAACCAATCCGTATAAATTGCGCATGAACTATATGCCAGGCGGTATGCAGCGTGAAAGCGCAACTGATACGGTCATGAAGTATTATAAAGATTTGGCGGCGGATAATTACATTACCGACCCAAATAACCCACATTTGTATTTGCTCAATGGCGGTATTGAAGTACGCAGAAGCGATAAAGGTCAACCACATCGCCGTTTGTTTATGTCAGCGAATATGGGGCAAGCAGGTCGCGGTAGCTTCTCTTTGAATTTGGCAGGTAAAAATTTGAAGGGTGAAGCGGTAGGTATTGATGCCAGTCGTGACTCTTGGGTGGCTTCTGTGCCTTTGTTTGAAACGCCTAAAGAAACCAATAACAGAATGGGTTACACCATTGGTAAACCAGGTTTGGGACGTTTGGCGATTAATCGCTCCGTTGCATTCTCTGGTACAGGCACGGCTGCTACAGCAAAAATGACAACTGATGTGAATAATGTATATTACGCCACATTTGTGAATAGTGGTGTGCGCCATCCTTCTGAAGCAAGTGGCGGCAGCACTGAGTCTGCTTTGTATGTGTACAGCACCTTGGGTGAAGAAAACGTGGGTGTAGGCAGCAACAAAACCACTTTAGGTCATAGACCTGGTCAATTGATTCAGAAACTGGTTGCCAATCCAAATGGCGGTGGTTTGGCTGAGCCGTCTTTGCTGGATGTGAATTTGGACGGTGTGGTGGATTTGGCGTATGCGGGCGATTACAAAGGCAATATGTATCGCTTTGACTTCCGTGATGGCAATAGCAATAATTGGACTGTTAGCCGCTTGTTTACCACGAAAGACAAACAGCCAATTACCTCTTCGCCTGCAGTATCGTATTTAGATGACAATACTTTTGTGGTGGTGTTTGGTACGGGTTCAGATTTGTATCAGTCTGACTTGAAAACACAAGACACGCAAAGTGTGTACGGTATTTACGACTTTATTGGTAATCCGAGCCCAACGGGTACGGCTGGTGTAGGTGAGTTGCTGGAACAACAAATGGGCGAACCAAAAGGTATCGGTGAGTACAATGTTCGTGAATTGAGCAAAAATGAAATGGATACCACACGTTACAAAGGTTGGTACTTCAATTTGAACGAATTGGGTGAACGTGTAACCGTAACTCCGACATTATTGCTGAAAACCGTGTTGTTAAGTACGCGTATTTACTACGTGCAACCATCAAATACATCTGCTACTACTACAACAGAAGATAAATGTGCACCAATCAGTTCGCAAGAAAGCACTTCAGCTACAGGTTGGATTATGCAATTCCGTAGTGATTCGGGTGGTCGCTTGCCATCTAAAGGTGCGAAAGATGCAGACCACTTCCCATTTGTGGATTTGACTGGTGAAAACCCAGATGGCACGTTTGCTGACCGTAATGAAAAAAGCTTGATTTCTGGCTTCCAAAAAGCGGGGGCAGGTATCCAATCTATCTTACCTTTAGTAGGGCATGATGATGAAAATATTGCAGGTGGTACGCGTAATGCAGTAGATTTGTCTGGTGGTGTAGGTAGAGGTCTGGGTGATGTAGATACAGAATTGAAACCTTATGATCCTGTGCAAGATCGCTTCTGCTACAACACAGCCGAGGAATCAAGTACGGTAATGACATCTGACAGCTCGGATACAGCATCAGGTGGTATGAGAAATGGTACTGTTACGGCTAAAGCACCTAGATGTGCAGGTGTGAGCTTGCGTCGCATTAGCTGGCGTGAAATCTTCTAATCATCATTGCTTAATTTGATGTGCTAAAAAGAAAAGGCAGCCTGAAAAATATTTTCAGGCTGCCTTTTTGTGTATTTTCGGTTTTAATATTGGGTAATGGACATTTTGGTTGCTATAGTCGCAGAACTGAAAAAGCAGTACGGCGTTGCCAACGCCCTTATGTAATTCGTACACGGTGAGCGTTGTCGCCTTGTACTGCATTTTCACTTCTATGACTATGAGTTATGGGTTTTACCCACCCTACGGCAGATTAACACATTTCTTGTAGTGAAATAAAAGGCAGCCTGAACACATTTTCAGGCTGCCTGAATTTATTTCACATCATAATTTTGCGTAACACGTTTGATAGGTTTGCGCCGCTTTGTGCCAACTAAAATCTTGTTTCATCGCATTTTCGCGCAACGCCGCCCATTGTTTTGGCTGCTGCCACGTGGCAAAGGCAGCCTGAAACGCGCCGTTCAAAGAAGCCACATTCGCGTCATCAAACACAAAACCCGTTTCGCCATTCACCACCGTGTCCGCCAAACCGCCCGTTTTGCGTACCAAAGGCAAAGTGCCGTATTTCAAACCATACAATTGCGTCAAACCACACGGTTCAAAACGGCTCGGAATCAAAATCACGTCGCCGCCGCCAATCAATTGGTGCGCCAAAGCTTCATCATAACCAATCACCACACCCACTTGTTGTGGATAAGTTGCTGCCAACTCACGGAAGGCATTTTCCAATTCAGGCGCACCGCTGCCCAATAAAATAAATTGTAAATCAGCGTGTTGTGCCAATTGCTCGTGCAAGCTGCTCGCCAAGAAATCCGCGCCTTTTTGCGCTGTCAAACGCGACACCATCACGGTCAATAAACTTTCAGGCTGCCTGCGTAAACCAAAACGTTCTTGCAAAGCGGTTTTATTGGCAACTTTTTGATTAATATTTTTTAAATCATATTGTTGGAACAATTCAGGATCGGTGGCGGGGTGCCAAATACTTTCATCTACACCGTTTAAAATACCGCTTAATCTGCCTTGCGCCAAACGCGTTTGCAATAAACCATTCATGCCGTAACTACCTAATTCGCCTGTGATTTCTTTGGCGTAAGTCGGGCTAACGGTGGTAATATGGTCGGCAAAATACAAACCTGCTTTCAGGAAACTGATTTGCCCATGAAATTCCGCGCCTTCCGTGTGCAAAATCCAGTCGGGCAACCACAAATCATGCAGATGGTGCGGATAGAAACAGCCTTGATAGGCAATATTGTGAATGGTGAACACGCTTTTCACATCGCGTCTGTGCCACGCCGTCAAATAAGCGGGTGCCAAACCAGCTTGCCAATCGTGCGCGTGCAACACGTCTGCTTTGCCCCAAAGTGGGTCTATGCCAGTCGCAATCGCCGCCGCCGCCCAACCCAAAATCCCAAAACGAATCACATTATCATGATAATCTTGATAAAATTCATTATGATACGGATTGCCATAGCGGTCGTATAAATGCGGTGCATCAATCAAATACAAGCCAATATTTTGATATTGGGCGTAACGAATCACCACATAGCCGCCAAAAGTATCGCGCCGCGCCACTTCCGCCGTAAATGGCAATTTTTCGCGTACCGCGCGGTAATACGGCAACACCACGCGCACATCATCACCTTGCTCGGCTTGCGCGAAAGGCAGCGCACCCAGCACATCTGCCAGCCCACCTGTCTTGATTAAGGGATAGAGTTCTGAAGCTGCGTGTAAAATCTTCATGATTAAATTCCTTGTTTATGTTGTGAATGCGTTTTCAGGCTGCCTGAAAGTACACAACAAAAATAACCGTAGGGTGTGCCGTGCGCACCAAACCAGCACAGTATTTAAATTATTTAGCCATTTGGTGCGCACGGCGTACCCTACATAATTTTGTCGTGTAGCAAAAGGCAGCCTGAAACCTGAATTAATTAAATCACAGGGTCTTTCAACTCTTTTAATTTATCCAACATGGTGGGCGTAATCAGCGTAACCTTGCCACTGCTGCTCACACGAAAACCACGCGCTTTGTCGTGTTCCTTGTCCACACCCAGAACAAAATTATCGGGAATCACACATTTGCGCTCAATAATGCAATTACGCAACACGCAATTTTTGCCAATTTTCACTTCAGGCAACACCACCGATTTATCAATAGTAGAACCCTCGTCCACCGTAATGCGGTCAAACAACACGCTGCCTGTAATTGTGGCATTGGTAATCAAACAACCACCGCCAATCAATGAGTTATCTAAAGTGTGTTCACAATTGTCTTTATAGAAAAATTTGGTTGGCATGCCTTGCGTGGGTAAACCACGAATCGCCCAATCTTTATCAAATAAATTCAGTTGCGGATTTTCTGTTACCAAATCCATGTGTGCACTCCAGTAGCTGTCCAAAGTGCCCACATCACGCCAATACACGCTGCCCTCCGTATTGCGACCCGTGCAAGATTTTTCAAATGGGTGGGCGTACAATACACCCTCATTCATGGCGCGTGGCATTAAGTGTTTGCCAAAATCCAAATCGGACGCTTGTTTGGCGATTTCGTCTTCCAACACTTCTGTTAAATAATCAAAATCAAACACATAAATACCCATAGAAGCCATAGATGTGTCAGGCTTTTCGCGCATGGTGGGCGGGTCTTGCGGTTTTTCCACAAATGCGTGTACTTGCAATTTGTCGTTTACCGCCATAATGCCAAATTCTTTCGCGTCTTCTTTTTTCACTTCAATGCTACCGACTGTGCAACGTGCTTCGCTTTGAATATGCGATTTCACCATATTCATATAATCCATTTTGTAAATATGGTCACCCGCCAAAATCAGCACATATTTGGGTTTATAGTGCGTTTTCATAATGGCCAGGTTTTGCCACACTGCGTCTGCCGTGCCGCGATACCACATTTCTTCGTTTACCGATTGACGTGCTGGCAACATATCTACAAATTGCCCACGCTCACGCGGCAGAAACGACCAAGCATGTTGCAAATGGCGCAACAAACTGTGTGCTTCATACTGCGTAATCACGCCAATACGCAATAAGTTTGAATTTAAACAATTGGATAAAGTAAAATCAATAATCCGCCAATTGCCACCAAAATACACAGCAGGTTTTGCGCGTTCATCGGTCATCTCGTGCAAACGCGAGCCGCGTCCGCCAGCCAAAATCAGCACCAAAGTATCTTTGGCAATCTCGGAGTGGTGCAATACACCGTCTGTCGCAATAGCATTCATAGGAAAATCTCCATTTGGGTCGTAGATACAATTATTTTACTGCTCGGGGAAATATTGCTTTTTGGGTATGCTGGTGTTCAGGCTGCCTGAAACACCCACACACCCATATTCTTTACAGCTAATTTATTATTTTTAAATACAAAGTCATCACATGGCGCACTGCGTATTCTCCAGCCATTCACATTTTCAGGCAGCCTGAAAAACTCACCATCACGCTTACCGTTCACGCAAATCAGCCAGCCGCCAATTAATTGAATTTGCATGGCTTTACGCGATGTATCCTGCCAATTTTCAAGGGTCATTGCCGTGCCATTCACATTCAGCCAAGATACGGTTTCATCGCTAAACCAATGATTTTCATGCAAAACACGCATTTCGCCACGCAGCGCAATCAGTTCACGCACATAATCGCGCAAACCAGTGTATTCTTCTGCCGCCGCCCAATCCAACCAAGTGATTGAATTGTCTTGGCAATACGCATTATTGTTCCCCGCTTGCGTGTTGCCCATCTCATCGCCCGCCAACAACATCGGCGTACCATTCGCCAGCAGCAAACTGGCTAATAGGGCTTTGCTGGTCAATTCGCGTAACTGTTTGATTGGTAAATTATCCGTATCGCCTTCCACGCCGTGATTGTGGCTGATGTTTTCATTGTGTCCATCGCGGTTTTGTTCGCCATTGGCGAGATTGTGTTTGTGTTTATAAGAAACCAAATCACGCAAAGTAAAACCATCGTGCGCCGTAATAAAATTCAGGCTGGCAGACGGGCGACGACCGCATTTGTGGAAAATATCCGCCGACCCAGCAAAACGAGTCGCAAATTTCCCCAAATCGCCACTCTGCCAACACCAAAATCGCCGCATATCATCACGAAACGCGCCATTCCATTCGCTGTAGGGAAAGGCGAAATCGCCCAAATGGTAGCCGTCCGCGCCAATATCCCATGCTTCCACGATTAATTTTTTGTCTGCCAACGTAGGCTCTTGGTACACCAGCGCGAAAAATCCTGAATACACATCAAAAGTCGGCTCGCGCCCCATCACCGTGCCCAAATCAAAACGGAAACCGTCCACATGAAATTCTTCCACCCAATAACGCAGACTGTCTGCCGCCCAACGCAACATATCGCGTTTCACCATTTTCAGCGCATTGCCCGTGCCTGCCCAATTGATGTAATGCCCCGTTTCCGCTTCCACCCAATACCAATTCACATTGTCCAAACCGCGCTGACACATCATTGCGCCAAATTCGTCTTGTTCCGCCGTGTGGTTATAAACCACGTCCAAAATCACTTCCAAACCCGCCGCGTGCAAAGCCTTCACCGCTTGGCGAAATTCATCGGCAGCCTGAAGCGGATTCGCCGCATAATCGCGTTCCACCGCAAAATGCGACAAAGTGTTGTAACCCCAATAATTTACCAAACCCAAAGCCTGTAAATGGCGTTCATCTACATGCTCTTGAATGGGCAACAATTCTACCGCCGTAATGCCCAAATCTTTCAAATAGTGAATCACGCGTTTATCGGCAAGGGCGCGATACGTCCCAGCGTGTGCCAAATCGGGGAATAATTTGGTTAAACCCTTAATATGTGCTTCATAAATAATGGTTTTACCATAGGGAATATTTGGCGGTGTGTCATCACCCCAATCAAAATGGCTTGCGCCCACCACCACGCTTTTGGGGGCGATTTTCCCATTATCGCGCAGGTCTTCGGGGCGATACCACGCCAATTGTTCGGCATTGCGAAAACAAGGTTCGCCGTCTAATGCTTTGCTGTATGGGTCAATTAACAATTTGTTTGGATTGAAAAAATATCCTTTTTGGGGCGCGTATTCGCCGTGTACGCGATAACCGTAGCGTTGCCCTGCGCCAATATTCGGCACAAAACCATGCCAAATAAAGCCGCTTTTTTCAGGCAGCCTGAAACGCGTTTCCAAGCCTTTTTCATCAAATAAACACAGTTCTACTGCAGTCGCATTTGCCGAATACACCGCGAAGTTCACGCCGCCATCGCATACGGTCGCGCCCATGGGATAGGGGCAACCCGAATCAAGTTTTTTCATACAAAATGGAATCACTGTTTACAATAAATAGCCATTTTACCGAAGAATGCAAGGCTTGTTTCAGGCTGCCTGAAATCATTTAAAAATATTTCATTTCAATTATTTAAAATCATCAAAACCACAAAAATAAATTATTAGGGTATTTACATTAGCGCGTAGCCAATACAATTATTTTTCCAGACACTCTATTTGGAAGGTACGACCATGTTTATCTACAGCCATATTATTTGCCCACGTTGTCATTTTTTATATTGCTATCATTTGGATAATAATCAAGTTTTTTGCGCCAACTGCCGCTATCAATGGCAGCAAATCCCACAAAATTGGATACGCCATGCCACCATTCTCAATGGTCAAGCCGTGCCTAATCCGAATATGAAATCAGGGTAAATTTCAGGCTGCCTGAATATTCATCTGCCTTTCTTTTTCGTTTTATGAATGGGTTTGGCTTTCGGTGTGGCGGCTGGTGTAGCGGGTGTGGCTTGTGGGCGCACCACCTGTTTGGCTTTCGGGCAAGACAAATACACAGTCGCCAATGGTGGCAAAGTCAAACTCAAAGATTGTGTACGACCGTGTGATTCCACCTCATCGGTTTTCAGGCTGCCTGAAAGCTGAATTTCGCTGCCACAGAATGCGTCATCGTCTGAATTCAAAATCACATCGTATTCGCCTGCCACATTTACGCCAAAACGGTAATTTTCACGCACCACAGGCGTAAAATTACTCAAAACAATCAAACAATTACCATCGCGATCTTTGCGTTCAAAAACAAACACGGAATTATCCGAATCATCTGCCACCAGCCACTCAAAACCTTCAGCCCATTGATCCAATTGATAAAGTGGTG
Source organism: Alysiella crassa DSM 2578 (assembly GCF_000745955.1). GTDB lineage: Bacteria > Pseudomonadota > Gammaproteobacteria > Burkholderiales > Neisseriaceae > Simonsiella > Simonsiella crassa. Next base: position 13,616 of record NZ_JQKH01000025.1, read on the forward strand.
TATTTTGTTGATAAATATGATTTAATTTTTTAACAAAATCCTGCACACCTTTGTGCCATTTGCCACCATGTTCTTCTTGCAATAAATGCCAATCTAAACTTTCATTGAAATTCCATTCACGCCCTTGCGCGAACTCATTGCCCATAAACAATAATTTTTTCCCTGGGTAGCCATACATAAAGCCATAATACGCGCGTAAATTGGCAAATTTTTGCCACGCGTCCCCCGGCATTTTCGCCAACAGCGAACCTTTGCCATGCACCACTTCATCGTGCGACAAGGGCAAAATATAGTTTTCGCTGTACTGATACATCATGCCAAACGTCATCAAATTGTGATGATATTTGCGATGAACAGGGTCTTCTTTCATGTAACGCAAAGTGTCGTTCATCCAGCCCATATTCCATTTGTATTGGAAGTTCAAGCCTTCCGCTTTGGTAACATTTGGGAATGCGGTGGATTCTTCCGCAATGCCTGTAGCGTGCAGCCCTTGATTTTGCAACATGGTGTTGGTGTCGCGCAGAAAATCAATGGCTTCAAAATTGTCGCGTCCGCCATATTGATTGGGAATCCATTCGCCGTCTTTACGCGAATAATCACGGTAAATCATGGAAGCCACCGCGTCCACACGCAAACCGTCAAAGCCAAAGTGTTCCACCCAATACAACGCATTGCCTGTTAAGAAGTTTTTCACTTCTCTGCGCCCAAAATTGTAAATCAGCGTGTTCCAATCCTGATGGAAGCCTTCGCGTGGGTCTTCGTGCTCATACAAAGCGGTGCCGTCAAATTTCGCCAAACCGTGTTCATCGGTCGGGAAATGCCCCACCACCCAGTCCAAAATCACCGAAATCCCTGCTGTGTGGGCAGCCTGAATCAAGGCTTGCAATTCTTGTGGCGAACCAAAACGGCTGGTCGGCGCATACAAACCCGTCGCCTGATAGCCCCACGAGCCATCAAAGGGATATTCAGAAATCGGCAATAATTCAATATGGGTAAACCCCATTTCTTTTACATAATCAATCAGTTCCACCGCCAATTGTTCATAAGTCAGCCAATCATGGCTTTCAGGCTGCCTTTTCCACGAACCCAAATGCACTTCGTAAATAGCAATCGGCGCGTCAATCGCATTGGCTTTTTCGCGGAATGCGGAGGCAGGCACTTTTTCAGGTAGTCCACGCAACACCGAAGCGGTGGTGGGGCGCAATTCCGCCGCAAAAGCATAAGGGTCTGATTTCACACGAACATTGCCATGCACATCACGAATTTCAAATTTATACAAAGCATTGAATTTCACATCAGGCACAAACATTTCCCACACGCCCGTGTCCCGATGATGGCGCATAACGTGTACGCAACCATTCCAATCGTTAAACTCGCCAATCACGGAAACGCGCTGTGCATTCGGCGCCCAAACCGCAAAATGCCCACCTTTCACGCCGTCCATTTCAATCAGGCGCGCACCCAGAGTTTCATATGGGCGCAAATGCGAACCTTCGCCCAGCAACCAATTGTCCATTTCGCCCAAAAATGAGCCAAAACGGTAGGCGTCTTCTTGGCGCACAAAAGTGTCCGCGCCATGATGTTGAATGGCAAACGCGTAATCAGGACAATTTTCAGGCAGCACCGCCGCCCACAAACCGCGTTCATCAATTTTTTCCATATTTGCCAATACTTTGCCGCTTGCACGGTCAAGCACATCAACCGCCGCCGCAGTCGGCAACAAGGCGCGTACCACTTCGCCCACGCCTTCCACCGCGTGCCGACCTAAATAGGAAAACACATCGCCATGTTCCGCAAAAAAGAGCGCGTGTATCGTGTCGCGTTCGCGTTGGTCAAGTTCTGGATAAGAGCGTTTTGTGGACATACGAACCTCGTGAATAAAATGAAATTGTTGAATAATTTGATGATTTTCTGCCAACTCTGCCACCGCGAGCGGATATTTTCGCGCCCAATTGCCTTTTGCCACGCTGGGGAAATTGAAATTTTCCGTCATGCCCAGCAGGTTTTCCAATTGCAAGGCATACAATTGCGCAGGCGTGGTCGCGCCAAATTGATGAATCGCCGACCATAATTCAGCAGACAACATTTCAGGCTGCCTGAAATCGTGTGGCAAACATTGTTTTTGTTTTAATAATTGAATGAGTGAAGATTTATCCTGTTCACGCTGGGCGCAGGCAGCCTGAAAATGCGTTTCATCGGGCAAAGTTCCCAGCGCAAACATGGCGTGCAAATCCGTCCCAGCCCACCAGCCCGCCAAAGGCGCGACATCGTGCGTGGAAATCACCGCAATCGCTTGGCGCGGATAATCACGCATATTTTGATTAAAATACAATACTTTATACGATAAAATTTGATAACGGTTCAGCAATTCACGCGTTTCATTTGGCACCGTACCCAAATCTTCACCAATGACAAGACATTGATTTCTATGACTTTCCAATGCAATTATCGCAAATAAGGCTTCCTGTGGATAATGCACATACGCGCCATTTGCCGCCAATTCATCGCGCCCCAAAATCAACCACAGGCGATTTAACGCCATCACATGGTCAATCCGCAAAACGCCGTATAATTTCATGTTTTCACGGATAATTTTGATGAATTCCGCGCAGGCATTTTGCTGCATAATCTGTGGATTATAGGGCGGCAATTGCCAATTTTGCCCAATCGGACTAAACGGGTCGGGCGGCGCACCAATGGACAAATCCAAACAATATTGCTCGCGCTTCAACCAAGTATCTGCGCTGCCCTGCGCCACGCCCACCGACAAATCGCCATACAAACCCAAACGCACACCCGCTTCCGCCGCAGCCGCGTTCACCGCCTCCAATTGCACCGCGCACAGCCATTGTAGCCACATGTGGAAACGAATTTCCTGCTCATTTTTCGCTGAAAATTCTTGTACTTCCGCACTATCTGGGTGTTGATACGCCGTATCCCAGCCCAGCCAACCCAATTCATCGGGATTGGCAAAATGATTGTCCAGCGTTTCAAACAGGGCAAATCCGCGTAATTCATTGCCTTTTTGGACAATAAATTCGGCAAACTGTTGGCGTTGTTGCGCCGCGAGTGGGTCTTTGCCAAATTCAAATTCTTGAAATAAATAGCGCAATGCCGACACTTTGGTTTGCCAAACATGTGCATAATCAATCTGTTCGGCGGCGCGTAAATCGTTCAGGCTGCCTGAATGTTGCGCCAAGTAATTGGTAAATTTGGTGGAATGCAAAAATTGCGCCACTTGCGGCACGCTCAAATACATCGGGTTCAGCCACACGCGACTCGATGGGCTGTAGGGGCTGCAAAAATCGGGGCGGCTCGTGTAAAGCGCGTGAAGCGGATTAATGCCAATAAAATCCACTTTCAGGCTGCCTGCAAGTTTCATCAATTCTGCCAAATCAGAAAAATCGCCCACTCCCCAGTTTTGCGCCGATTTCAGCGCGTAAAGCTGAATGGTCAAACCTGTGTGTGGGCGATGTTCCGCCTGATACGCTTGTGCGGGCGCAACGATAATGAAAATTTTATATTGTTGATTTTCTTTGAATAAAGTGAGCGTGTAATAACCGCACGACAAACCTGTATTGGGTAAAGCAATTCCACCATCTTCAGGCAATTGAATGGGGTGTGCCGCACCTAATTCATCGGTCAATTCGGCGCGGTCGGCGTGTAAAAACGTTTCGGGAAAGGCAATTTCGCCCACATTGCCCACAGTCAGCACCTGAATGCTGTCGTATTGACCAGCAAATGGCACGGTTTGCAAATTCAACAAAAGCGTTTGCAAAACTTCGGGCGTGGCAGCGTGATGATTGCCATAAATGTCAAAGTAGGCAGGTTCTATGCCTGCCTGCTGTGCTAGGGAAATCAAGTTTTCGTGCATGATGTGAGCCGCATTTTTTAAATTATTTGAGTAAGAATATTAATGTATTTTGAAACAAATTTGTGGGGAATTTGAAACTATTTTTGTTTATTTTTGTAAATAATTTGATTTTTATCAATAAAATGTGCTTGGTCGTTTTAGCATGATGATAAATAAGTGGGTTTATCCAATTTGTTATACAATTTCAGGCTGCCTGAATTTTCCCAAACAGGATACAAAAATGAATAAAATCCAAATTTTACCCGACCACCTGATTAACCAAATTGCCGCAGGCGAAGTGGTGGAACGCCCAGCCAACGCCCTAAAAGAAATCGTGGAAAACAGCCTAGACGCAGGCGCAACACACATTTCCGTAGAAATCGCAGGCGGGGGCATTAAATTATTGCGCGTCAGCGACAATGGCGCAGGTATGCACGCCGATGATTTGCCGCTTGCCCTATCGCGCCACGCTACCAGCAAAATCAAAAACTTATCTGATTTAGAACACGTCCGCAGCATGGGATTTCGCGGCGAAGGTTTGGCGAGCATTGCGTCCGTGTCGCGCCTAACTCTAACCAGCCGCACCGCCGACACCGCCCACGCCCACCAAATTCGCGCCGAAGACGGTGTATTGAGCGCGGTCAGCGCAGCCGCCCACCCCATCGGCACCACGCTGGAAGTCTGCGAATTGTTTTTCAACACCCCAGCGCGGCGCAAATTTTTAAAATCCGAAAACACCGAATACGCCCATTGCGCCACTATGTTGGAACGCTTGGCGTTGGCGAATCCTCAAGTGGCATTTTCTTTAAAAAACAATGGTAAATCCGTATTTTCCTACCCCGCGCAATCGTTGGCGGAACGCGTGGCGGCGATTATGGGCGCGGAGTTTCAGGCTGCCTGTTTGCCTGTGGACAGCGGCGAAAACGTGTTGCGCGTACACGGTTTTGTCGCCAAACCCACGTTTAGCAAAGGCAAATCGGACAATCAATTTTGTTTTGTAAACAACCGTTTTGTGCGCGACAAAGTGATTTTGCATGCGGTGAAACAAGCGTATCGGGACGTGTTGCACAATCAAATGACCCCTGCGTTTGTACTGTTTTTAGAGATACCGCCCGAACTGGTGGACGTGAATGTCCACCCCACCAAAACCGAAATCCGTTTCCGCGACAGTCAGGCGGTGCACCAATTGATTTTTCATAGTTTAAACAAGGTTTTGGCGGACACGCGCGCGGATTTAACCGACAGCGTGGGCAATGCCAGCGAAATTTTGCAGGAACGCATTTCGGGCGAGCCAGCCTCTATTTCTAATGGGGAAACATTGGTGTGGGGGCAAACGGATTTTTCAGGCAGCCTGAAAACCAGTTCCCTAAATCATCAAAAAGTGAGCCCTGCCAACTATTCTGCCTTTCGTGCGCCACAACAGCGCAGTTTATCTTTGCGCGAGCGGCAAGCGGCGATGAATACTTACGCGGAATTGTATCGCGATGACGATGAATTGACGGCTTGGGAACACACGCGTTTACCCGAAACCCATATTACCCAAATCATTGAATCAACAGAAGAAAAAACAGAAAAACCAGATTATCCTTTGGGATTTGCTTTGGCGCAATTATTGGGGATTTATATTTTGGCGCAAACGGCGGACGGCTTGATTTTGGTGGACATGCACGCGGCGGCGGAACGGGTGAATTATGAAAAAATGAAAGCGGCGCGGCTTTCAGGCAGCCTGAAAGCGCAAATGTTGTTGATTCCGATGACTTTTGCGGCAAGCCACGAAGAACGTGCGGTGGCGGCGGAATATGCTGATTTATTGCGCGATTATGGTTTGGCGTTGGCGGATTTGGGCGATGGGCAATTGGCGGTGCAGTCTGTGCCTGCGATGTTGGGCAAGGCAAACGCGGCGGAATTGGCGCGAGACGTGTTGCGCGAATTGATGGCTGTGGGCAGCTCGCAAGTGATTGAACAATATGAAAATCAAATTTTAAGCACGATGGCGTGTCATGGTTCGGTGCGCGCTGGGCGGCAATTGACGCAGCCTGAAATGAATGCTTTATTGCGCGATATGGAAGCCACGCCGCGCAGCAACCAATGCAATCATGGGCGACCGACTTGGGTGCGAATTGGGTTGGCGGATTTGGACGCGTTGTTTTTGCGTGGGCAATAAAATAAAAACGTAGGGTGCGCCGTGCGTACCAAAATTCATCACAAAATTAAATGTTTGTGGGGATTTTGGTACGCACGGCGTACCCTACGTTTTCTAGTCCTCCCCCGTTGGAGGCGGGGGAGGGGACAGATGGTTGGTAAAATTTAAAAGGCAGCCTGAAACTTTATTGCGTTACCGTTGAGCGGATTAATTTTTCCGCGTTTGCCAATGTGTTTTCCACTTCGCTGTATTCAATTTTGCTGCCGTGAATAATGGCGCGGGTGTCGTTGAACACCACTTGCACTTTGCCGTCCACTTCCGTTACCAGTACGCGCAAAGGCAATTGCAAGGCAAGCGCAGGGTCTTTGACCATCAAAGGTGTACCCGCTTTGGGTGTACCAAACACAATTACGGTGGCTGGCTGCATATTCAAACCAACTTGTTTGGCGGCGGCGGCGTGGTCAATGGTGGCGAACACGGTCATGCCTTTGCTTTGCACGGCTTGCGTTAATTTTTGCACGGTTTGGGTAAAAGTGTATTTGCTTTCAAGGGTGTGGGTCATGATTGGGTGTTTGTGGTCGTGATGGTGGGTGTGGTCGTGGGCATGATGATGGTGGTGATGACCCTGTTCGGCGGGCGCATGGTTGTGGGCGCAGGCTGCCAGAGAAACAGTTGCTAAAATGGGCAATAAAATTTTACGCATAATTCAATTCCTATGCTGGGTTAAAAAATCAGATTGTAAAGAATTTCAGGCAGCCTGAAAACCGCTATATTTTGGCGTTTCTTTGGTTTTCAGGCTGCCGAATTTTGCGTAAAATAACGTCTTTTAACAAAAAGGGAAAGACTATGTTCCGCAAATCACTGATTGCCTTATTTTTGAGCAGCGCATTGCTGGCGCACGCTTCGCCCGTAGCGGAAAAAGCAACGGAAAACAAAACCGTTGAAATACAGAAAAAATCAAAACCTAACAAACAGTTAGAAGCGGAAAAAGCGCGTTTGCAACGCCAAGAACAGGCTTTGGAACGCGCCAAAGCTCGTTTGGCAGAAAAAGAAAAAGCCATCGCCGAAGCGAAAGCCAAATTAGCCGAACAAGAAAAAACGCTTGAACCCACCCCAAGCACCACAGCGGCAAAAACAGCAAACAGCAAACCCACGCGCCCAAGCAAACAAGATTTTGTCGCCAAAACCAAATCCGCCAACGCGAAAAAAGCCGATAACAAAGACGCAAAGTCTGAAACCAAAACAGAAACCAAATCTGAAGTAAAATCAGATAAAAAACCTGAAACCAAAACAGAAACCAAATCTGAAGCCAAATCAGATAAAAAATCTGAAACCAAAACCAAACAAGACCACAGCATTTCGGTCTACCGTTTGAATTTTGCCAGCCCCAGCCAAAATATTGTGTGCGGCGGCGATGTGTTGAAAACCTATGGTGGCGCGCGCGGCGTGTCCTGCTATATCAAACAAATGGACAGCCAACCTTTGCAAGCCAAACCCAAATCTTGCCAACACAGATGGGGACAAGTGTTTGAATTAGCGTATATTGGTCGTCCTGCGCTGGGCTGCTACAACGACACGCCGTATTCGCTTGAGCCAAAAATCTTGGCTTATGGCAAAACCATGCGCGGCAACGGTTGGGCGTGTACCAGCTTGCCACACGGCATTAAATGTGTGAATTCAGACCGACACGGCTTTGAAATTGGTCGTAAAAAACAAAAATTCTTTTAATTAATTAAAATCATAGGGTGAGTGGCAAATTTGGTTTACACTCGCCCTATTGTTTTCCAACCTGTTCAGGCTGCCTGAAAATGACACGACAATTTATTAACACCAAATATGTAGGGTGCGCCGTGCGCACCAGATTTACCAAAATATTTTAAATTATTCAATCATTTTGGTGCGCACGGCGCACCCTACAATTATTTTTATCGTGTACTGTAAGGCAGCCTGAAAACCCTATTCTCAAATCTAAATTATCATGTCTTCCACACAACAAAAATCTCCACAAAAAATCCCATTTATTCGCCGACCTTGGTTTGCTTTTATCAGTTCCATGCGTTTTGCGGTGTCTTTGCTGTCTATTTTGGCGATTGCGTCTATTATTGGCACGGTGGTGCAGCAAAATCAGCCAGCGCAAAATTATGTGGTGCAATTTGGTCCTTTTTGGGCAGAAATTTTTCATTTTTTGGGTTTATTTGATGTTTATGCTTCGTCATGGTTTGTGGTGATTATGATTTTTTTGGTGTTGTCCACAGGCTTGTGTGTGTGGCGCAATACGCCGCAATATTTGCGTGAAATGAAATCGTTTCGGCTCAATGCCACCGCCAAATCTTTGGCGCACATGAAGCATTCCCACGAACTTTCAGGCAGCCTGAAACCTGAAATTGTGCAACAATATTTGAATGTGAACGGCTTTCAAACCAAAACGGAACAGCGTGAAGACGGCAGCTTTATCATTGCCGCCAAAAAAGGGGCGATGAATAAATGGGGCTATATTTTGGCGCATATTGCGCTGATTGTGATTTGTATCGGCGGCTTGATTGACAGCAATATGGTGCTGAAAATGGGCATGTTGTTTGGCAAAATTGTGCCTGACAACACCAGCGTGTATGCGCGTGATTTCAAACCCGAAAGCACCATTGGCGCATACAATTTATCGTTTCGCGGCAATGCGGAAGTGGTGGAAGGTCAAACCATAGACCAAACTTTTTTAAATGCAGACAAGGGGTTACTCTTACAAAAATTACCCTTTACCATTGAATTGAAAAAATTTCATGTGGATTTTTACGACACAGGCATGCCCAAAGATTTCGCCAGCGATATTGTCGTTACCGACAAAGAAACGGGCGCAAAAATTGAAAAAACCATACGCGTAAACCACCCTTTAACCGTAAACGGCGTAACCATTTACCAATCCAGCTACGGCGATGGCGGCTCTGACCTGAAATTAAAAAGTTGGAATTTGCGCGGCATTGGTCAAGCGGCTGATTTGAAAGCGGTTTCGCAACGGCAATTTCCTTTGGATTTGGGTAGCGCGGGCAAATATCAATTGGAATTTGGCGAATTGCGCGTGTACAACGTGGAAGATTTGCGCGAACACGACAGGCAGCCTGAAAGCAAATTGCACGAAATCCGCAGCGTGAAACAAGAGAAAAAATTTCAAAACGTAGGGCCAACCATCACTTACAAAGTGCGCGATTCGGCTGGGCAAGCGCGTGAATATGTTAATTATATGCTGCCGCTTCAGCGCGAAGGCTCGCTGTTTTTTGCGACTGGTGAGCGTTCCAATCTGAACGACCCCTATCGCTGGCTGATGATTCCCGCCGATGCGAATGCGAAAATGGACAGTTTTATGGCGTTGCGCAATATCCTATTGCAGCCTGAAAAACGCGCACAGGTGGTGGAACAAGCCATTTTAAGCGTTGATGAATCCATGCGCCCCCAATTTAAATTGGCGGTGGACAATTTATTGCGCCAATTCGCCGAAGGCGGCTACATCGCCATCAACGAGCATATCGCCAAAACCGTCCCCGAAGCGGAACAGAAAAAAACAGGCGAATTGATGTATCAAATTTTGGTCGGTGCGGTCAATGTGGCATTGGACAATGCGCTGAAAGAACACGGGCTGCCTGAAATGGCGGCTGGCGAAGCAAGAAATATATTTGTTTTGAATAGTTTAGATGCGTACACGGCGATGACGCGTTTTCAGTCGCCTGTACTGTTGCATTTAGATGGTTTTAAACAAGTGAATATGTCGGGTTTGCAAATGACCAAATCACCAGGAGCAAATTTGGTGTATTTGGGTTCACTGTTTTTGGTGTTGGGGACAATTTTCATGTTTTATGTGCGCGATAAGCGGGCGTGGGCATTGTTTGGCGCAGATGGTTCGGTGCGTTTTGCCATGTCGTCCAGCCGCAGCGAGCGCGATTTGAACCGTGAGTTTCCCGAACATGTGGAAAAATTAGGGATTTTGGCGCGGGATTTACAGCAAACAGAATAATGAAATCTTTCAGGCAGCCTTTCACTACCTACAAAAATGAAGTATTGTCTGAATCGTTGAGATACAGCAATCTCACTCCCTCTCCTTTGGAAGAGGGCTGGGGAGAGGGAAAAATCGTTGAGCATTGCTAGTTTACCCTCTCCCTAACCCTCTCCCACAGGAGGGAACAGGTGGGTGGTGCGCAAAAATTTGTAGGGTAGTATTAAAAGGCAGCCTGAAAACTGATTTATCAAACTCAACCCATCTCCGCCCGTATCGCCGCAATCACAGGCGCAATTTGCGGCGCAAAACCACGCCACAAACGAAAACTCTCTGCCGCCTGCCCCACCAACATGCCCAAACCATCGGCAATTCGCGCCGCCCCATGCGCTTGAGCGTGGCGCAAAAACGGTGTGGGTTCTGCCCCATACACCATATCGTAAACCAATGAAGTTTCAGAAAAAATATTCTCCGACACGGCAGGTAATTCCCCGTTCAGGCTGCCTGAAGTCGCGTTAATCACAATATCGGGGCGAAGCTGCGCCGTGTCTGCAAAACTCGCCGCTTGTACAGAAAATTGTGTTGCTAATTCAATGGCTTTGCTTTGAGTGCGATTGGCGATGATGAGCGAATCAGGCTGTTGCGCCAAAATCGGCAACACCACACCACGCGTTGCCCCGCCCGCGCCCAAAATCAACACTTTTTTGCCGCGCAAATCCACCTGCAAATTGTCCACCATATCGTTTACCAAACCCACCCCATCGGTATTATCGCCGCGCAATTGACCATTTTCCAATAAAATCAAAGTATTCACTGCGCCAGCAGCCTGCGCCCGCTCGGATAATTCATCTACCAAATCAAACGCATATTGTTTAAACGGCACGGTAACATTCGCGCCACAGCCGCCACGCGCAAAAAAATCCTGCACGGCAGCCTGAAACGCGGCTGGCGAATTTTCCACCAAAATTCTTGAATATTCAATCACTTCACCTTGTTGCGCAGCGAAATGCGCGTGAATTTGCGGCGATTTGCTGTGGGCAATCGGGTTACCAAAAACGGCGTATTGTGCAGTCATTTTGTGTGCTTTCGTGGGAAAAATGGTCATTTTAACGTAAAATAGCCGCTTTTTTTCAGGCAGCCTGAAATGTATTTTTTACTCAAATCTTTGCATATTTTCTTTATTGTTTCGTGGTTTGCGGGGCTGTTTTATCTGCCGCGTTTGTATGTGAATTTAGCCATGACCGCGCCCGATTCACCCGAGCATAAGCATTTGTTAATCATGGCAAATAAATTATACAAATTTATGCAGCCGTGGGCGATTGGTGCGCTGGTGTGTGGTTTGGCTTTGCTGATTGTCCAATTTGGTTTCAAAATGGGCTGGGGGCATGGCAAAATTTTGATTGGCGTGTTGCTGCTGGGCTACCAACATTATTGTGGCAAATTATTGCGCGATTTTCAGCAGGGGCGCAACACGCGTAGCCATAAATGGTTTCGCGTATTCAATGAGTTACCTGTGTTTACGCTCATCGCCGCGATTTGGTTAGCCATTTATAAACCGTTTTAATGGTCAGGCTGCCTTAACGTAGGGTGCGCCGTGCGCACCAAGCCTTTAAAATTATTGAATTTTTTCTGCAATTGGTGCACACGGCGCACCCACATTTTGTGTTGTCCGTGAATATTCAGGCAGCCTGAAAATAATTAATCATTTAAAATCAATATTATGAATACCATAGAAATTGAACGCCGCTTTCTGCTGGCAAACGACACTTGGCGCGAATCCGCCGCGCCACCGCTTTTGTTGAAACAAGGCTATTTGAGTGTGGAAAAAGAGCGCACCATTCGCGTGCGCATTGTCGGCGAACAGGCTTGGCTGACGCTCAAAGGCTATATTTCCGACCTGACACGCAGCGAATTTGAATACCCCATTCCGCTCGCTGACGCAGAAAATATCTTGGCGAATATGTGTCCATTTAAAATGGAGAAACTACGCTATTTGGTTAATTATCAAGGATTTAGTTTTGAAATTGATGAATTTTTTGGCGAAAACGCGCCTTTAATCATTGCCGAATTAGAATTGCCCAGCGAAGAAAGCGAATTTCCCCGCCCCAATTGGTTGGGCGAAGAAATCACCGCAGACGGGCGTTTCACCAATGCCTATTTAAGCAAACACCCATTTGGAAGCTGGTAAAAAATTTCAGGCAGCCTGTATATTTTCAGGCTGCCTGAAGATTTTATTTTGCGATTTTATTGAATAAAATCAACCAAATTTATGGTGGGTTTCATTAATATCGGGGTGCAATACCAATAATTCATCTACCACACCAATCGCCGCCAAATCTTTTTCAGGATAATCCAATTGCGATAAGAAATAGCGAATGCAGTTCAAACGCGCCCGTTTTTTGTCATCAGATTTGATGATTGTCCAAGGGGCGGCTTTGCTGTGCGTGTGGAAGAACATATTGTTTTTCGCTTCTGTGTACGCGTCCCATAAATCCAAAGATTGTCTGTCCACAGGCGACAATTTCCATTTTTTCAATGGATCCACGCTGCGCGACACAAAACGGCGGAATTGCTCGGCTTCCGAAACCGAAAACCAAAATTTAAACAACAAGATACCGCTATCTGTCAACATGCGTTCAAATTCAGGGGCTTGGCGCATAAACAAATTGTATTCCACAGGGGTACAAAAACCCATCACGCGCTCCACGCCAGCACGGTTATACCATGAGCGGTCAAAAAACACCATTTCGCCAGCAGTTGGCAACTCTTTGATATAGCGTTGAAAATACCATTCACCACGTTCACGTTCATCGGGTTTTGCCAAAGCCACCACGCGCGCGCCACGCGGATTCAAATGCTCCATATAACGCTTAATCGTGCCGCCTTTGCCCGCCGCGTCCCGACCTTCAAACAGCAACACAATGCGTTGCCCCGTGTCTTTCACCCAGCCTTGTACTTTAAGTAATTCAATTTGCAGTAATTTTTTCGCTTCTTCATACTCGCGGCGTTTCATGCGTTCTGGATAAGGATAATCCGCAGGCAAAGGCGCGTCCATGCTGTCTTCAGGCGTAATTTCGCCCTGATATTTCAAAATTTCTTCCATAAAACGCTGCGAACGCAATTTTTCTTCTTCTGGAATCACAATTTCTTCGTAGGGTGTCAATTGATGTTCGGTCATGGCAGTCCTTTCATATCATGTGTTAAGTTAAGAAAATGTAATTTACTGTAATTCTAACACAAATTAACAAATAAAGTGCTAGCAAAAAACCGTTATAATCACATTTTTTGTTTTGGCTCAAGTTATTATGCAAGCATTTGTTTTATTTGACGATATTCCGCAAAAACGTGCGGTTTTATTGCAACATTTTGTCCACAGCGACACCTTCACCTCCGACACACTAGAGCAATTAGACGATTGCCTGCAAAAAGGTTGGGCAAAACAATGGCATTGCGCCCTATTTGCCGATTATGAATTGGGTTTGCCCTTGCAAAAATTGGTAGAACGCACAGATTTTTCAGGCAGCCTGAAAATTTATTGGTTTGCCGAAAAACATATTTTGCCCAACGCCGAAACATGGTTAGCCGAACGCGGCGGCAACGCCCCCGCAGGCATTGCCACACCCCAAATCAGCCAAGCCGAAGCAGATTATCATCACACCATCAACCAAATTCACGAAGCCATACGGCGCGGCGACACCTACCAAATCAACCACACCGTGCGCCTACACACCACGACTTATGGCAATCCAATCCGCCTGTACGCTCGATTGCGCCAAAACGTGCCATACGCCGTACTCGCCGCCTTGCCCGATGGTGGCTGGACGCTGTGTTTTTCGCCCGAATTATTCTTACGCATTGAAAACAATGGGAAAATCACCACTGAACCGATGAAAGGCACCGCTCCCATCTTGGGCGATGGCTTGGACGAACAACGCGCCGCCGAACTCCGCGCCGACCCCAAAAATCGCGCCGAAAACACCATGATTGTGGATTTATTGCGCAACGATTTGGGTAAATTAGCCGAAATTGGCGGCGTATCCGTGCCAGAACCGTTTAAAATCAATGCTTTTGGTACAGTTTGGCAAATGACCAGCGTAGTGCAAGCGCAATTAAAACAAGGGATTACATTTTCCCAAATTTTACGCGCCACCTTTCCCTGCGGCAGTATTACGGGTGCACCGAAACGAAAAAGTATGGAAATCATTAACTTACTGGAAGATAGTCCACGTGCTTTGTACACAGGCAGCATAGGTTTTTTGGAACACGCGCCCGATTCCGCGCTCGGCTTTTCAGGCTGCCTGAATGTGGTGATTCGTACCCTAAATTTAATTCCAAAAGAAAATTCTACTGAATATTTAGGTACTTATGGTGTAGGGAGTGGCATAGTGATAGACAGCCGCGCTGCCGATGAATACGCCGAATGCGCGTGGAAAGCGCGTTTTTTAAGCGAATTGCGCCCCGAATGCGATTTATTTGAAACCATGCGCGTGGAACAAGGCAAAATCGCCTTGCTTACACAACATATTGATAGATTAGCACATTCCGCCTTGTGCCTGAATATCCCATTCACACGCCAAGCCGCGATGAATGTATTGGAAAATGTGTTGGTAGAATTAGATAATTCATTGATTTACCGTATGAAATTAAGTTTAACCGCTTCAGGCAGCCTGAAAACGGAATACGCACCACTTGCCGAATTGCCCGAAAATCAAAAAATCATCTTCAGCGACAAAGTGTTAGCCAATCACGACCCTTTGCGCCGCCACAAAACCAGCCATCGCGCCGACTGCGACCACGCATGGCAAGCCGCCGAACGCGTGGGCGCGTTTGATGGATTATTGTTTAATGAAAATGGCGATTTGCTGGAAGGTGGACGCAGTAGCGTGATGATTTTATGGGAAAATCAATGGCTCACGCCGCCATTGGATTTGGACATTTTGCCCAGCATTGCGCGACAAATTGCCCTGAATTCAGACAGCCTGAAAGAAGCGCGGATTAGCCGCGAGATGGTGCGCCGCGCCGAAAAAATCCGCGTGGGCAATGCTTTGCGTGGCTGGCTAGAAGTAACATTATTGGAGATTTAAAACAAAAAACACCGCCAATCCCATGATTGGCGGTGTTTTTCTCACTCAAAAATTAATACATTTTGGGTGGCAAAGTTTGGCTACGCAAGCGTTTTTGCAAGCGTTTTACGGCTGCGGCTTTTTTGCGTTTGCGTTCAGTCGTTGGTTTTTCGTACGCTTCGCGCGCGCGCAATTCGGTCAGCAGACCAGTTTTTTCAATTGCACGTTTAAAACGGCGCATTGCCACTTCAAATGGTTCATTTTCTTTTACACGAATAGCAGGCATGTTTTCAGTCCTTATTAAAAATTAAAAAATGGTTTAAAAAATAAATACAGCGTTATTTGATTTCAGGCTGCCTGAAAATGTTTGATTTGTATGATAATCATACAGGCGAAACACGCGCCGATGATGAAAACATCACCCCCTAACCAACACAACATGTTTATGAGCCATGTTGCAAAATAATTCAGCCGTTTGAATCAAACGGCTGTTCAATCAAAAAATTGCGCCGATTATCGCAGTTTCAGGCTGCTTCGTCAAGTTTCTCTTTTTTGCGGCTAACACGTGGTTTTGTAAACGATAATTTTGTTTCTTGCTTATCCGCGTCCCAATCCACCCACACTTTGCCACCGTCCACCAAACGCCCAAACAACAATTCATCTGCCAACGCCTTACGAATTTGTTGCTGAATCAAACGGTTCATTGGGCGCGCACCCATTTGTGGGTCAAAACCTTTTTCCGCCAAATACTTACGCATGGATTCGCCAAACACCGCCACCACATTTTTTGCCGCCAACGAATCCGCCAAAGCCGCCAAAAATTTGTCCACCACCTTCACAATCATCTCGGGCGAAAGCGGCGCAAAGGGGATAATTGCGTCCAAACGGTTGCGGAATTCGGGCGTGAATTGTTTTTTAATGTCCACCATTTCATCGCCGCGCTCGCGTTTGCTGGTAAAGCCGAAAGTGGGACGGCTCAAGGCTTCCGCGCCCGCATTGGTGGTCATGATGATAATCACATTGCGAAAATCCGCGCTGCGCCCTGTGTTGTCGGTCAGTCTGCCTGCGTCCATTACTTGCAGCAAAACATTGTAAATATCGCGGTGGGCTTTCTCAATTTCGTCTAATAATAAGACCATATGTGGTTGTTTATTCACGCATTCGGTCAATAATCCACCCTGTTCATAACCCACATAACCAGGGGGCGCACCAATCAAACGCGACACCGCATGCGCTTCCATATATTCAGACATATCAAAGCGTTGTAATGGCACGCCCAAGCAGTGCGCCAATTGTTTCGCCACTTCCGTTTTGCCCACGCCCGTTGGCCCGCTAAACAGAAAACTGCCAATTGGTTTTTCAGGCAGCCCCAAACCTGCGCGCGACATTTTCACCGCCGAAACAAGGGCTTCAATCGCATTGTCCTGCCCAAAAACTTGCGCTTTTAAATCCGCCGCCAGCGTTTTCAAAATTTGTTTGTCATCGTGCGACACGGTGGTTTCGGGAATCCGCGCGATTTTCGCGATGACTTGTTCAATAATGGTTTTGTCAATGTGCGTGGTGCGGTGTTCAGGCTGCCTGATTCGTTGCGCCGCACCCGCTTCGTCAATAATATCAATGGCTTTATCGGGCAAAAAACGCTCGTTAATGTATTTGGCGGACAATTCGGCAGCAGCCTGAAACGCTTCGTCCAAATACTGCACCGCATGATGTTGCTCAAACATTGGGCGCAAACCTTGCAAAATTTGCACCGTTTCCGCCACACTCGGCTCAACAATATCAATTTTTTGGAAACGGCGACTCAAAGCGTGGTCTTTGCTGAACACCGTGCGAAATTCTTCGTAAGTGGTTGCGCCGATGCAACGCAGGCTGCCTTTTGCTAAAGCGGGTTTGAGCAAATTGCTGGCGTCCATCGTGCTGCCTTGCGTGCTGCCTGCGCCAATCACGGTATGAATTTCGTCAATAAACAAAACCGCGTTGTCCACTTTTGCCAATTCTTTCAGCACGGCTTTTAAACGCGCTTCAAAATCGCCACGATATTTCGCCCCCGCCAACAATGCCCCCATGTCCAGCGCAAACACAGTCGCATTTGCCAAAACTTCAGGTACTTGTTTTTGTTCAATTAAATAAGCCAAACCTTCCGCCAACGCGGTTTTGCCCACGCCAGCCTCGCCTACCAAAAGCGGATTGTTTTTGCGGCGGCGGCACAAGACTTGCAACAAGCGTTCCATCTCCATCGTTCGCCCAATCAAAGGGTCTATGCGCCCAGCTTGCACTTCCGCGTTTAAATTCAAAGTATAGGCTTCAAGTGGATTATCCGCCAAATTGTCTTCTTCATCGTCATGTGCATGGTTGTGGTTGGGTTTTTCGCCGTGCGCCAAATAGCGTAACACATCGGCGCGTTTTACCCCTTGTAATTCCAAGAAATACACCGCATGGCTGTCTTCTTCATACATCAAAGCGGCGAACGCGTCTTGCGGCGACACCAGTCCATGCCCCTGATTGTGTTGCTGAACATGAATCATGGCGCGTTGCAAAACCCGTTGAAAACCAATGGTGGGCGTGGGTTCGCGTTTTAAACTGGAAACGCGTTTGCCAAAAGTCGGCGTATTTTCCCGAATATGCTCAATTAATTGTTCTGTCAAAACATACACATCTGCGCCACAGGCTGCCAAAATATCGCGTACCTCTTCCGAATCACGAATCAGCCCAAACAATAAATGTTCCAAGCCCACCAATTCATGATATTCCGCATACGCAGCCTCGTGAATATTTTGCAAAATAAGTTCCAATTGTTCTGAAATCATGATAATTCCTCCACCGTGCAAAGCAGGGGGAAACCCGCTTCGCTGGCGCGATTAAGTACTTGCTGTTGTTTGGTTTCGGCGATGTCGCGTGAATATTCGCCGCATAAGCCTTTGCCCTGATGATGAATTTGCAGCATGATGGCAATAGCGCGTTGTTCAGGCTGCCTGAAAATATCGGTTAAGATTTCCACCACAAAATCCATTGTGGTGTAATCATCGTTGTGTAAAAACACGCCGTAGCGTTTGGGTGGGGCAATTTGGTCGCGCACGGGCGCAAGGGTGGATTGTGGAGACATTTTGTGAAAATTGTGTTGTAAATTTCGCTTATTTTAATAAAAAAATGAATTTTCGCAAAACAATCCTTGACTAAAATCTCTAACACCTGTAAAAAGTCAAACCAGCGATGAGTTGGGCTGTCTAATTCGCATTATGCCTGTTGAACTGCCAGTTTTTCGCTATGTTTTTTAATTTTTTTGTATGAAAGTAGCATAATTATGGCAACTGGTATTGTTAAATGGTTCAACGACGCTAAAGGCTTCGGTTTCATCACTCCAGACGAAGGTGGCGAAGATTTGTTCGCACATTTCTCTGCGATTAACATGGAAGGCTTCAAAACTTTGAAAGAAGGTCAAAAAGTTTCTTTTGAAGTAACCACAGGTCCTAAAGGCAAACAAGCCGCTAATATCCAAGCAGCTTAATCGTTATTCCGCAAGACGGCAGATTGTTTAGCAATTTGTCGTTTTGTTTTTTCAGGCTGCCTTTCAGTACACGACAAAAAATCGGACGACCTGTTTTGGGTTTGAAAAATAGTCCAAAGTTGCCATCATCAACATGGCAGCTTTGGCAAGCTGCTCTAAACCAACACGAAAAATACCTTGCGATAAACGTTCATGAGATTTAGGCTTAATTGGATTAAGCGCATGTTGCCAACGCCCGATAACATAAGCCCAAGCCAATGTAACTGCCAGAATCGCAAACAACTTTTCCATTTTAACAGGGTCAGTCATGTGCGTGGCTTCCAAGTCAAAACCGCGTTTTTTCAGGCAGCTAAACAGCATTTCAATTTGCCAGCGCTGACGGTA
>NZ_JQKH01000026.1 GCF_000745955.1 Alysiella crassa DSM 2578
TTGGTGCGCACAGCGCACCCTACATTTCGGGGCGACAATTTTTCAGGCAGCCTTTCATTACCCTACAAATTTCTGCCGACCACCCATCTATTCCCTCTCCTTTGGGCATGGGTATCTACACATCTTTTTTGAGATTATGTTGATTGTTTTTCAACAAAAATTTCAAAACAAGCTGACAAAATCTCGCCGTGTTACGCGTGATTTTGAAACTAAAATTAAGGGCTATTGAATTGATATTTCAAATAACCTTTTAATTTTATTGTAAAAAGATGTGTAGATACCCATGCCTTTGGGAGAGGGTAAAACAGTTAATGTACCACGATTTTTCCCTCTCCCCAGCCCTCTCCAAAAGGAGAAGGAGCCAGATGGTGGTATCTCAACGATTACGGGCAATATTTTATTTTTGTAGGGTAACAAAAGGCAGCCTGAAAACATCAAGTATTCAACCGAAAATGCATTCTGATGATGTTTTTAAACCGCTTCACCACTTGCAGCGCGTCTTTCAACAAATCGCGTTCCATGGTGGACAAACTGTCAATGTCCAACTGATTGGGCGCAAGCACCTTGCCATCGTGCAAACACGCCAAACCCGCTTTCAAACGCATATCCATCAAATAGCGTTGCGCTTCCGCCAAATCTTGAGCAAATTGCGCGTCCAAAACATTCAATTGCGCCAATTTTTGAATGCGCTCAAACGTATTCGTTTCACTCACCTTGTTTTCCAAACTCAAAGCGCGAATGCCGTGAACCACGGGAAACAAACCCATTTTTTTCACGTCCATGTTTTCTTTTTCATTGCGGTGCAAAATGCGCGAGAAAAAGCCCTGTTCATCGCCATCAAACTGCTCCACCGCCCGCGCAAACGCCATCAGCATGCCCACATCATTGTTTAAAAATTGGCGCACATACTGATTCACTTCGTCCAAATAAGCAGGATTGCCCGCCACCACACGCGAATCCAAAAAAATCGCCAAATTCATCATATTATCGCCTGTGGCTTTTCGCGCCCACTCGCCCACCATTTTCTTGAATTCAGGCAAAGGTTTACGCCACATCGGATTGCTCACCATAATATTGCCCTTGCACGGCGGATAACCCAATTGCGCCAATAATTCAGAAAATTTTAAGGCTGCCTGTTCTGCCATTGCCAAATCTGCATTTTCACTTAAAATCAAAGCATTGTCTTGGTCGGTTTTCAACACTTGCTCGCCGCGCCCTTCCGAACCCATCACAATCAAACAAGATTGTTCATACAATTCAGGCGGCGCAATCATGCGCCACGCTTTTTCAAACAGGCTGCTATTTAAAACCTGCATAAGCTGCGCCAACTGTGGTGCACGTAAACCATTGTTACGCAAAACCAAAATGGATTGCGTCATTTGCGCCGCAATGCCATTTAAATCTTCCAGCGTGGTCGCGCTTTCCAAGCGTTGGGCAACCAAATGGCTGTGATTGGACAAATACGCCAACACGTCCACCTGTTCCAATACGCCAATCACTTCGCCATTGTCCAGCACCACCAAACGCTGCACCGAACATTGCATCATTTTCAATAAAGCATTGAATACAAAATCATTCATATCAATACTGATTAAATCAAACACCGCCCATTTGTGCGCAGGGTCTTGCGGCGAACCGTGATTCAACAGCAATTCACGAAACATGGATTCGGTCAGCAAACCCACTTGATTATTATGATGAATCAAAACAGATTTACTTTTGTGCTCCTTCATTTTTTGAGCAACCATGAGTATCGTGTCGCTGCCGTCCAGCCACACCGCTTTTTTGCGATACGCATCGCGCACATACGCACTAAACAAGCCTGTTAATTCATTTTCATTCAAATTGGCAAATTTTTCCGCCACCGAAGCATAAAAATATGCCCCAAAACGCGGATTGTCTTCAATGATTTTTTGCACGGTGCTTTTGGGAATGCTGTACACAAGGGCTTGTTCTGCCACCACAAATTGATGTTGGCTACTGCCTTCAATCAGGGCGCGCGCGTCAAAAGTATCGCGGGCGCGGTACACCGCCATCACTTCGCCTTCGGTGTTTAATTCCTTGATTGCGCCTTTAATCACCACATACAAATGTTCAATTTTTTGTTGCGGCTGGATAATCACTTCATCATCGTTGAAAAACACGATGTCCACCGATTCTTGCAACATTTGCCGTTGCACATGATTCAGCGAAACATAGGGCGCAAAACCAAAATCAAATCGTTCCATATTGTTTTTCCTTCTGAAAATTGGGCGAATAAGGGCAAATTCGGGTATAATATCAGAATATTTTTCAGGCAGCCTGAAAAAATGTTTACACAATAAAATCAAAAATTTTATCTTTCAGGCAGCCTGAAAAGCGAGCGAATGATGCTGACTTTACACATTGATTTCAACCAGATCCAAATTCATCATAACGGCGTTGCCCTTAACCATCGCGGCACATTCAGCAACAGTCGCATGATTGTGGCGGATTTTGAGGCATTTCAGGCAGCCTGAAAAAATCAAAGAAAGCGAAAACACAATGCTTACCCTATTTGCCCTAAAACAATCACGCGCTTACCGCATTGCATGGTTATTGGAATTGCTGGGCGTGGATTATCAAGCGGAAACTTTGGAACGCGACCCAACAGCAAACTCGCGCCCGAAAGTCTGCGCCACATTCACCCGCTCGGCAAATCGCCCCTGATTCAAGACGGCGAGCAAATCATCGCCGAAAGCGGTGCGATTTGCGAATACTTGTTGGCGAAATTTGACGCGCATGGCAGCTACCAAATCGCGCCTGACCATGCCGATTATTGGGCGTATCGCCAATGGCTGCATTATGCCGAAGGTTCGTTGATGCCCCTGTTGGTGATGACTTTGATTTTCCGCAAAATTGACGCGACCCCAAAACCGTTTTTCGCCAAACCCATCGCGCAGAAATTGACGGACGGTGTGCGCCAAAGTTTTCTGAATCCGCAAATCAAATTGCATTTGGATTATGTGGAACAACAACTGAACGGCAAAACATGGCTGGTGGGCGACAAAATCACAGCGGCTGATGTGATGATGTCTTTCCCTTTGCAGGCTGCCAGCTCACGTGCCCCGACTGCGGATTATCCGAATATTGCCGCTTATGTCGCCCGAATCGCAGCCGAACCGCATTATCAGCAAGCCGAAAACAAATTGGGAAAATTAACGATTTTGTGATTGTTCAGGCAGCCTGAAATGCAAAAAACAATTTTGATTTTATTGGAATATTTTTTTGGCACAGTCATTTTGTTTTTCATATACCAAAGCTCGGAGCATTATGTGCCTGTTTTGTTGGTATGGCTGATTTATGTGTTGTGGCAAACAATAAAATGGCGCAAAAAGATTTTCAGGCAGCCTGAAAAATATTTGGCTTGGGGATTGATGTTGTTGTCGCTTATTTGGCTGATTTATGTGAACGAAATCAATTTGATGAACCACAGAATATTGAAAAGCCATGTGGGTTTAGCCCAACAAGGTGCGGCACATTCTGAACTTTTTTCAGAAACCAATCCCCAAAAATTGCCGCCTGAATTTTCCGTGAAAAAGCAAAATGGACAAATTCAAATCATGGAATATCGCAAAAGAAATTGGCTGTTTTTATTTGATGATTGTTTTGAACGATACGATTTTCAGAAACACGTGTTTCAGGAATATTGTCAGTAAAGTTTTCAGGCAGCCTGAAACCGCGTAGGGTGCGTACCACGCACCGAATTTGCCACGATTTGAAATTTTTGGTGCGTGATACGCACCCTAACATAAGAGCCACGATTTTCAGGCAGCCTGAAAAGGAAAACAAGCATGAAAACAGCATGGATTAACCCATTTATCATGATAGCCATGATGTTCAGCCCAAACATCATGGCAAAAACGGTCAAATTAACAGGTGTAGCGACTTGCCAATTTGACATGACCAACGACACAGATTATTGCAGCCGCTCAAACAAAGCCCAATATCGCCGTGCATTGGCAAATCAAAAACCCAATTTCAATCGGCATTATATTTTGTTGGAGGTTAAACCGCGTGCTTATGCCGCAATAGACACGCGAAATGGCGTGGTTTATCCACTTTTTCACACGATTGAAGACCATGAAAACGGTAAAAAAGCCAAAATCCAATTCAGCGTCAATGAACCGCAAATGTGTGTGTGGGGTGTCGCAATGGCTTATCAAAGCGTTATTGCTACCGATGATTATGGCGAAGGGGCAAACAAAGGCAAAAATCCCGTGTGTTTCGGCATATTCCGCGATGAATATTCGCCCAAATATGGCTATGAATTTCGCCACGACTGGACAACACCCAAAAAATAAAATGCGGTATTTTCAGGCAGCCTGAAAGGAAAAAAATCATGCTCAATTTAAGCCCCAAACAAAGAAAATGGTTGATGTACGGCAATGTTGTTTTGGCAATGATTTTGCTGATTGTGCCGTTTTATCGTTATGAGCGTTGGTATTTTGCCGTCATCATGTCGGGTTTGAATGGCGGATTTTATTTGAGCGTGGGTTTGGCGTTGTATTTTGCCGAGCATAAAAACCGATTATCCGCAAAACAATGGCAATATTTGCTGGGCTTGATATTGGCGATATCGATACTTGGCACTTTGGGGCAAATATTTTTACCGCGAAATTAGCGCGTAGGGTGCGTCCCACGCACCGAATTTGCCACGATTTGAAAAGCCGCCATTTTCAGGCAGCCTGAAAAAAGGTCAAACAATCATGTTAAAAAAATTACGCAACAAAATCATCAATCAAAATAAAGTTGAACCCCTCACGCCCGAACGACAAAAATCCTTGTTGATATCGGCAATCGTGCTGGGTTTGCTGATTTCGTTGGCAGTTTGGACATCGGGTTTGGGCATATTTGCCAAAAGCATTTGGGTGTTTGCGGTCATCGGTATCAGCGTGAGTACCGCCATTTACGCCGCCGCCAACCACAAATTATCCGATAAACAACGCCAGCGTTGGCACAATACCAATTTGTTTATTGCCTCGCTTTTGGGATTTATTTTGGTATGGATACCGAAAAATTAGTTTCAGGCAGCCTGAAACATATTTCCCAAACAAAAAAATTTTATTTTAATCAATTTAATCAAACAGAAACCAGAAACACCATGACAGAACAAACGCAACAAAATCCCCAAGAATACGGCGCAGACAGCATTCAAGTATTGGAAGGCTTGGAAGCCGTCCGCAAACGCCCTGGTATGTACATTGGCGACACCCAAGACGGCTCGGGTTTGCACCACATGGTGTTTGAAGTGCTGGACAACGCCATTGACGAAGCCCTAGCAGGGCATTGCGACCAAATCACGGTCGCCATCAACGCAGACGAATCCATCACCATTGAAGACAACGGACGCGGCATCCCCACAGGCATACACCCCAAAGAAGGGCGTTCCGCCGCCGAAGTCATCATGACCATACTCCACGCAGGCGGCAAATTTGACAACAACAGCTACAAAGTATCAGGCGGCTTGCACGGTGTGGGCGTGTCGGTGGTAAACGCGCTTTCAGACTGGCTCAAACTCACCATTTGGCGCGAAGGCAAAGAGCATTTCGTGGAATTTAAACGCGGCGACACCGTAGAACCACTCAAAGTGGTGGGCGAATGCGCCCCCGAAAAACACGGCACGCGCGTCCAATTTCTCGCCAGCGAAGACACTTTTGGCACGGTGCAATACAAATTTGAAACGCTCGCCAAACGAATCCGCGAATTGTCTTTTTTAAACAATGGTGTAAAAATTGAATTGCTCGATAAACGCGATGGCAAAAGCGAAAACTTTGCTGAAAGCGGTGGCGTGGTCGGCTTTGTGCAATACACCACAGGCAGCAAAAAACCCTTACACGACAAAGTGTTCTACGCGATTGGCGAAAAAGATGGCATGACCGTAGAATGCGCGATGCAATGGAACGAAAGTTACCAAGAATCCGTGCAATGTTTCACCAATAATATTCCGCAACGCGATGGCGGCACGCATTTAACCGCCTTGCGCCAAGTCATGACACGCACCATCAACCAATACATTGAAGCCAACGAAATCGCCAAAAAAGCCAAAATTGACACATCAGGCGATGACATGCGCGAAGGTTTGACTTGCGTGTTGTCGGTTAAATTGCCCGACCCAAAATTCTCTTCACAAACAAAGGATAAGCTGGTTTCCAGCGAAATCTCGCCTGTGGTAAACGAGGTTTTGTCGCAAGCCTTGCACGATTTTTTGGAAGAAAATCCCACCGATGCGAAAATCATTTGCGGCAAAATCGTGGAAGCCGCCCGCGCCCGCGAAGCCGCCCGCAAAGCGCGTGAACTCACACGCAGAAAAGGCGTGATGGACGGTTTGGGTTTACCGGGGAAATTGGCGGATTGTCAGGAAAAAGACCCTGCATTATCAGAGCTTTATCTGGTGGAGGGCGATTCGGCAGGCGGTTCGGCAAAACAGGGGCGCGACCGCAAATTCCAAGCGATTTTGCCGCTTAAAGGCAAGATTTTGAACGTGGAACGGGCGCGCTTTGAACGCATGCTTGCCAGCCAAGAAGTCGCCACGCTGATTACCGCGCTTGGCACGAGCATTGGCAAGGAAGAGTTTAATCTGGAAAAATTGCGCTACCACCGCATCATCATCATGACGGACGCGGACGTGGACGGCGCACACATTCGCACGCTGTTGCTCACGTTTTTCTATCGCCAAATGCCTGAATTGATTGAGCGTGGCTATGTTTACATCGCCCAGCCGCCACTCTACAAAGCCAAGCACGGCAAAACGGAACGCTACCTGAAAGACGAAACGGAAAAAGACGAATTTTTGTTGAGTTTGGCTTTGGAAGGCGCGAAATTGGTTTCAGGCAGCCGCGTTTTGGAAGGCGCGGAATTGGCGAAAATCGCCAAGCAATTTTTGCGCGCCCAAAACACGATTGCCGAAGAAAGTCGTGTGATTGATGGGGCGGTGTTACGCGCTTTGATTGACATTGAAACCATTGATTTGAGCAATGAAATCAATGCGAAAAAGGCGGTGGACGCGCTTTCAGGCTGCCTGAAAAATCAGGAAATCGCTTTGGAATATGTGGTGGGCAACGATGGCGGTCATTTCATCAAAATCACGCGCCAGTTGCACGGCAATGTGGCGATTTCCTATCTTGACCAAAAATTTGTGGACAGCAAAGCCCACCAAGTCATTCGCAAAACGGCTGAACAGCAGCGCGGTTTGATTGGCGAAAATGGCGCACAATTACATAAAAATCAAGATGTTCAAGATGTGAAAGATTTTGAGCAGGCTTTGAACATTTTGTTGCAAAACGCGCAAAAAGGCATGATGATTCAACGCTATAAAGGTTTGGGCGAGATGAACCCCGAGCAGCTTTGGGAAACCACCATGAACCCCGAAGTGCGCCGTTTGCTCAAAGTGCGGATTGAAGACGCGATTGCGGCTGATGAAATTTTCGTTACGCTGATGGGCGATGAAGTGGAGCCGCGCAGGGCGTTTATTGAAAGCAATGCGCTTGTTGCTCAAAATATTGATATTTAATCAGAAAAAATGTTTCAGGCAGCCTGAAAATCAAATTCAGGCTGCCTGAAATGTTTTTATGTTCTCGGTATCGTGCGAATGGGATAGCAATAAAACGCAAACGGTCGCAGCAAAGCCACATATTCCGCCGCCGTCAAATCGCCCTGACACACCAGCACATCAGACCGCAAACCGCGTTCAGTATAAACAAAATCCGCATGGCGAAAACCGTGTCGCGCGTAAAATCGCTCACGTTGCGTTTCATGCCCATCGGGCAGGGGCAAATTCAATGCCAATCGGTGTTTGGGAAAACGCTGTTTGAGCCAATCCATCATCAATCCGCCATAACCGCGTGAGCGATATGGTTGCGCTACGGCACAATAGTAAATAAAAACAATGTCTTTACCGAGCAGCAGATACAGCCAGCCGCGCAATTCATCGTTTTCCAGCAAAGCCCAAAATTGCACATTGGGGCGCAAGGCATTGAGTTGCAAAATCCAAAAGGGCAAAGGTTTGCTGTATCCAAATGCTTGATAATAAATCAATTTGGCAGCCTGAACATGGGGCGAAGTCAAACGCATTTGCTCAAAATGGATTGCACGATTCATGTTTTCAGGCTGCCTGTTGATATGACTTACTCTTTAGCACGCAAAATCCGCCGCGTACCATTGCTTTCTACCGATGACACAATGCCCTCGTCTTCCATCTGCTGCATAATATTTGCCGCACGATTGTAGCCAATCCGCAGCGCACGTTGCAAAGACGAAATAGACGTTTTGCGCGATTCCAAAACAAAATCCACCGCACTATCAAATAATTCATCTTTATCCGATGGCACTTTACCCAACATATCTGGCGGTAAAAATTGCTGATTTTCCAAAACGGCTTCGCCCGTCAGCAAACCTTCTACATAATTTGGTTCGCCTTGCGCCTTGATAAACGCCACCACATCATGCACTTCTTCATCGCTCACAAATGGGCTTTGCAAACGCGTAGGCGTGGCATTACCAGGCGACATAAACAATAAATCGCCATTTTTCAGCAAATCTTCCGCGCCCATCTCGTCCAAAATTGTGCGGCTGTCAATTTTACTGTGCACGGTAAACGCCATGCGGGTCGGCACATTCGCCTTAATCAAGCCCGTAATCACGTCCACGCTGGGGCGTTGCGTGGCAATAATCATGTGCATACCCGCCGCGCGTGATTTTTGGGCAATGCGTGTGATTTGAACTTCCACCGCTTTTTTCTCGGTCATCATCAAATCTGCCAATTCATCAATCACAATCACGATTTGCGGCAAAACTTGCAAAGGTTCAGGCTCATCACGATTGAGACTAAATGGATTACTAATCGGTTCGCCCGAATCAATGGCAGCCTGAACTTTCGCGTTATAACTCGCCAAATTGCGCACGCCCACATGCGACAACAAACGATAGCGTTTTTCCATCTCCGCCACGCACCAGTTCAACGCATTGCCCGCTTCACGCATATCCGTAATCACAGGACACAACAAATGCGGAATGCCCTCATAAACCGACAATTCCAACATTTTCGGGTCTATCATAATCAAGCGCACTTCATCGGGCTTGGCTTTAAACAGCAGCGACATAATCATCGCATTCACGCCCACCGATTTGCCCGAACCCGTCATGCCGCCCACCAAAACATGCGGCATTTTCGCCAAATCCGCAATCGTTGCGCCGCCAACAATATTCGCCCCCAAAGAGACCGTCAGTTTAGATTCACTTTCATGGAAAATCTTATGCCCCACAATATCGCGCAACAAAACATTGCGGCGCACTTCATTGGGCAACTCAATCCCCATCGTGTCTTTGCCCTGAATCGTCTCCACCACCCGCACCGATTCCACCGCCATAGAACGCGCCAAATCTTTCGCCAAATTCGTGATTTGACTGCCTTTTATCCCCTTGCTCGGACGAATTTCAAAACGCGTAATCACAGGTCCACGAAACGCGTTCACAATTTCCACCTTAATGCCAAATTCCGCCAATTTTTCCACAATCAGCTCACTCATTGGCATCAACATTTCTTGGGTAATGACTTCCTGCTCGTCCTGATTTTCAGTCAGCAAATTCACGCTGGGCAACACATATTCCTGCGCCTGTGCCAATTTCGCCAACTCACGCTCCAACACGCTGGACGCAACGCCAGACGATGGCTGCTCCCCTTGTCCCACAAGCCCATCAACGGCGACGTCGCTGGTGGCGACTGCGTTGGATTTCGTGGGTTTCGCTTTTTTCTTGGGCGTGATTTTTTCGGTGGCTTTGCCGACCAGTTTTTTCAGGCTGCCTGTGGGTTTTGGCTCTTTTTGTTCTTTTTTTTCAACTGGTTTATCAGAAGATTGTTCTGTGGATTTGGCAACAGGTTTGTCTGTTTTATCCACATTTTCCGTGTTTTTCTCACGTTTCAGGCTGCCTGAAACGCGTTTGAGCCAAGGTTGTTTAATCTCTGCTGCTTTGGGGGCAATCGTGTCGCCCTCTGAATTATCTGAATGGCGTTCAAGAATATAATCGCGGATTTCCTTGATTTTTTTCCACAGCTCGCCGCCCAATTCCCGATACGAAAATTGCACCATCAATTTAAAACCCGCCACCAACACCACACCCAACACAAATAAACTACCACCACGCCCCAAATACATCAAAAATACATCGGTCGTGTTTTTGCCTACCCAGCCGCCCGCGTCATCTTGCAACATAAACGATAAATCATCTTCCCACAACAAGCGTTCCACCACAGGCATAAAAAACAAAATAATCGCCAAACCAATGCCAAACAATACCTTACTGTGCGCTTCATCTTGCGAACGCATGTGGCGGAACAGCCAAACCAAACCACCCGCCACCAGCCACCACGCCGACAAACCCAAAGACGCATACGCCAAATCCGCCAAATACGCTCCCGCCAAACCCGCTTTGTTGTACACCACGCCCGTATTCGGAATATTGCGCAGGAAAAACAAAGACGGGTCGCGGTTATCAAAAGTCGCCAACGCCAAAGCAATATAGCCCGTAACCCCCAACACCAACACCCAAATCGCGCCATGCAACATCGCATTTTGCTTTTTCGCAGGCGATGGCGCAGGCGCGGGGGTCGCCACGCTGCGAATGGCGTCCGAATGTTCGGCTTTACGTTTCACAGGTTGGCGTTTTTTGGGTGTAGGGGTTTGCAATTTGGGGCGGGCGGCTGGCGTTTTCTTTTTTGGCTCGGACATGATAAATCACAGAGTTAAAAGCGGCTGCCTGAACAAAACAAACCTTCAGGCAGCCTTTAAAAGGGAATGACAAAATGAGATTGTATTATAACGGATTTGTGGGCGAATTTTAAGCGTTTCAGGCTGCCTAAATGCAGATTTTTGTGTAAAAAATCACGTTTCAGGCTGCCTTTCATTACCCTACAAATTTTTGTCTACCGCTCATCTGTTCCCTCTCCTGTGGGAGAGGGTTAGGGAGAGGGTAAAACTAGCAATACTCAACAATTTTTCCCTCTCCCAAAGGAGAGGGGGTTAGATTGCTGTATCTCAACGATTTCAGGCAGTATTTCATTTTTTGTAGGGTAGCGAAAGTCTGCCTGAACTTATTTCGCCAATTCCTTATCCACCGTTTGATACAAATCCGTAAAATTTGGTTCGCCGACAAAAGTTTGCAAAATTTCGCCGCGCTTATTAATTAACAAGCTGGTCGGGTACAACTCGCGTTTCACAAACGCCTGCGTAACCGCCCTATTCTCATCAAACATCACGTCAAACGGCAAAGCGCGTTGCTGCACATACGTTTGCACGGTCGGCAAGGGGTCTATTGGCACGGCAACGGCTAAAATTTGAAAATCCTTGCCCTGATAATCCTGCGCCATTTTGATTAATTTCGGCATTTCGCTCACGCAACCAGGGCAAGACGGATACCAAAAATTCAACAGCGTAACTTTACCCTGCAAACGACTGTTATCCACCTGATTGCCCTGCAAATTTTTCACCGCAAATTGCGGCGCACTCGCCCGATTTTCGCCCAACACAATAAAACCCACCAAAGCCAAAATCACCACCGCCAACACCGCACCAAACCATTTTTTCATCACATATTCTCCTGAATCATCAAATCTTTAAAATCTGCCAACACATTTTCAGGCAGCCTGAACACTTTGCCGTTTTGCGTGGGCATTAAGGTAACTTGCGCCAACGCCGCCACTTTCAGGCTGCCTGAAAGTCGCACCGTTTGCCGTAAAACCAATTGGCGCGACTGCACCGATAACACATTGGTTTCAATCAATAAAATATCATCATGCACCGCCGCATGACGATAAGCAATGTCTATGTGCGCCACCACCAACTGAATTTGGCGCAACACATCATGCCAACCCAATTCACGGAAATAATGCCAACGCGCTTCTTCCAAAAATTCCAAATAACGCGCATTGTTCACATGCCCATAGCCGTCTAGGTGGTAATTGTGAACGTGTATAGTGTGCGGAGAAATCATTTCAGGCTGCCTGCAAAATAAAAACAATACCGTAGTTTATACGGTATTGTTTTTTAAATATATTTAATTAATATCCAAAGGTTCAAACGGTTCACGTTCAATCTCTTCTTCTGCCAAATCAGTCGCAATGCTGGATACTTTCACATCAAACCATTCCGTGAAAATATCAATGTGCAAATCGGGCCATTCCGTTTCATCTTGCCACCAATCCGCCAATTCTGCGGCAAAAATGGTTTCCAAATTTGCTTCCACCGCATCCCATACTTCGTCCCAATTTTGGCAGGCGGGCAATAAGTAAGAATTTGAATCTTCTTGGATTTCTTCCAAAGTCAATTCGCCCACATCCACATCAGGCAGCCCTTTGAGCCAATACCAAAACGGTTCGCGTGGCACCACAATAATCACACTGCGATTGATTTCATACATGACTGTATTCCTTTGAATTAAATAAAAAATTTCATTTTAAATCAAAATGTGCCATATTGCCAAATTTGGCGCGACATGGGCGACAAATCGGTTGTCAGCTCTTCTCGTTCCCATGAAGAAACGGGCAAAACATCGGGCTGATGATGTTGCTTCATTTTGGCGACACGTTTTGCCTTGCTGCCTGCACCGCGTTGGGGCGCAACATTAGGCGCACCGCCATTTGCTGGGCGAATCGTGGTTTTCGCTTCAGGCGCAGGCATTTCAGGGTCAATCAATTCGTCAATATCAATCTCTTCCGTTGCCACGCCGATTTGCTTATTACGCGCCGTCATATACATATCGCGCATATAAGCATATTTGTCCATCGTGTCGGTTTTTTCCAACATATCTGTGAGCGGCAAATATTTCACGCGCGTGTCCACCGCCTTAACACCTGTTAATGCGTACCGCGCAATTTTGTCATGAATAATCGCTTTTTCAATGGGATACACCGACACAATCGCGCTGCCCACGCTATCGCGTACCGTAGACGGTCCCGTCAAAGGAAACACCAAATAATTGCTTTTTTTCCAGCCCCAAGACGCAAAAGTATCGCCCAAAGTATTCTTATTACTCGGAATACCTTCCTTGTCGGCAATATTAATCAAGCCGCCCAAACCCACCGTAGAATTGACCGTAACGCGTACCAAATCCGTACCCGCCTTGTTCAAATCGCCACGCAACACATTGCTGCCCAAGCTGACCACATCGCGCAAATTATCAAAAAAATTGCTCACGCCCTTTTGCACCACTTGTGGTGTGATTTTTTGGTAGCCACGCGCCACAGGTTTCATCACATAATGGTCGGCTTTTTCGTTAAAATTGAACATGCTACGGTTGTAGCGTTCATAAGGGTCGTTGGGATTGCGTTCCGCCACGCTGGCGCACGCATTCAATAGCAACAGGCTGCCCACCACAGAAACTGTTTTTAATTTCATCAAATTATCCTTCACTTGCCTGTTGCCATTCGTCCAAAGTGGGCAATTCGTATAATGCCGCCAAAGTTCGCACCGATTCAGGCACATTTACCCATTTCAGGCTGCCTGAAACATTTTCGCGCAACGCCGTCAGCAGCAATGAAATGCACGCGGAATCAGCCCGAACCACGCCACTCAAATCAAGCGCGTGAACTTCGGGCTGCTGGCACAGTTGTACAAACTGCTTAAAATCTTGGCGGGTCAGCGTTTGCACGCTGACCATGCCACGAATGGTTAAGCAGTCATTTTCAATGACCATTTGCATAATTTATCTACCGTTTTTTGCTCTCAAATCAGCAATTAAACCGTCAATACCTTTTTTGTTAATGATATCGCGGAATTGAATTTTGTAACCATCAATTGGGCTAACACCCGCAAAAGTTGCATTATAAATGCGGTATTTGCCATCACTTGGACGTGTCATGAATTGTGCATCAATCACAGGTTTACCCACAGGTGTAATTTTCGCTTGCACAATCACAGAATTACCACGTTTAACTGTTTTATCAGACACCTCCACTTTTGCGCCTTTGTAGGCAGACATGGCTTGTGCATACTGATTAATCAAACGATCTTTAAACAGCGTAACCAATTGTGATTTTTGCGCGGGTGTGGCTTTACGCCATGGCATGCCCACCGCCAAAGCTGTCATGCCTTCAAAATCAAAATAAGGCGCGGCATAGGCTTCTGCTTGACGGAGCACTTGTGCATTATTGTTGCCGTTGGCTTGATTCAAAATTTTCATCACTTCCACCGAGTTATTGCGTACTTGTGCCACCGCAGCAGGATTGGCAAATGCCACACTCATGCTCAGCACGCCAATGCTCAAAGCAGTTAAAATTGCAGATTTTTTCATGATTGTCTTCTTTCAAATAAAAATGGTTTGGGGAACTAACGCAGACTGCGTTACTGAAATCAGTCTAACATTTCAGGCTGCCTTGTGGGAAACAATCCATTTTCTTGTTGTGTATTTACAACATTTTTTAGATAGATTTTTACATTTTCAAACAGCGTAAAAATTCATTCAAACCATTGAATTATCAATACATTAATCAAACAAAACAAGGGGGCAACACGCATTGCCCCACATACAAATATTTGCAAAACTTCAGGCTGCCTGAAAATAAGATTACACGATAAATAGGGGTTTTCAAGCTGCCTGAAATTTATTGGCTGACCGCTTCAGGTTTGGCGGTGTCATCGGATTTTTTCTCGCCGCCCATATTCGCCACAAATTGATTAATCAAATTCTCCAACACCATCGCCGAGCTGGTTTCGGTAATCGTGTCGCCTGCATTCAACATGGCTTCGTCTGCGCCTTGCGTCAAACCAATGTATTGCTCGCCCAATAAACCTGAAGTCAGAATTTGCGCGCTCACATCGGTGCTGAATTTGTATTGATTGTTCACTTTCAGCGTTACTTTTGCCTGATAGGTTTCAGGGTCAAGCGTAATGCTTTCCACGCGCCCCACCACTACGCCAGCCGTGCGAATCGGCGCATTCGCTTTCAAACCACCAATATCGCTAAATTCGGCATACAAAGCATAAGTCGGATTGCCCGTCAAACCACCATTGCCGCCCGCCACGCGAAACGACAACACACCCAAAGCCGCCATGCCCAACAACACAAACACGCCTACCCAAAATTCCAAAACATTTTTTTTCATTATCATCAACCTATTATTCGGTAAACATAAACGCAGTTAAAATAAAATCCAAAGCCAAAACGGTCAAAGCAGACGACACCACCGTGCGCGTACTGGCGCGTAAAATCCCTTCCGCAGTCGGGCGACAATGGAAACCTTGATACACCGCAATCAGCGACACCGCCATGCCAAAAATAAATGATTTAATCAAACCATTTAAGACATCATATTGAAAAGTCATGCTTTTTTGCATATGCGACCAAAACACGCCCGCGTCCAAACCCAGCCATTCCACCCCCACCAAATAGCCACCCCAAATGCCCGACACATTAAAAATGCTCGCCAGCAAAGGCATGGACAACACGCCCGCCCAAAAACGCGGCGCAACCACACGCGCCACAGGGTTAATCGCCATCACATTCATCGCTTCAAGCTGTTCGGTGGTTTTCATCAAGCCGATTTCACTGGTCATCGCGCCGCCTGCGCTGCTAGCAAACAAAATCGCCGCCAACACAGGACCCAATTCACGCAACAAAGCCGCCGCCACCATAAAACCCAACACATCTGCCGATTTGAATTTTGCCAACTGGGTGTAACCCTGCAAACCCAAAACCATGCCGACAAACAACCCCGACACCGCAATAATCAGCACCGACAACACGCCTGAAAAATACATCTGCCGCACCATCAAACGCGGACGCAGAACCACCTGTGGCAACAAGGCAAAAATTTTCAGCAAAAACAAAACATTTGCACCCAAAATACGAATAAATGCCAATGTTTTTTTGCCTATATTTTGAATAAATTTTATCATAAATCAATTCTTTATCTTTATTATTCAGAATATTTCAGGCAGCCTGAAACACCCATCAATCATCAATCAGCCCATAATCACGCGCCAATTCTTCCTGCAAATAACCCAAACGTCTTTGTTCAAAATAATCAATAAATTGTGCTCGTGGTTTCAAACGCATATTGCCACAATAATGACGAATTTCCTGCGCCATCGCGGTGCAAAGCGGCTCATTTTGCTGGGTCAAATAATCCAAAGTTTCTTGCAAACCAAAACCCAGCGCAATTTCTGTGTCCACCATGTATAACTCATTGCTGCCATAGGCAAATTTACACGCTGCCAACACCAAAGTATCGTCCCAGTCCATGTGTTTGTACAGCATAAATGCCGCCATTGCCGTTTCTTTGCTGATGTCAAAACCAAATTCAAAACATTTACCATTTTCACGCAATAGCCAACGAATCAATGGTTTATCTTCCGCACAAAAATCGTCCGACAAAGCCAAAAACAATTGAATGCGCTCACGATTGTGTTTATCAAAAATTTGCGTTTCGCCATTCTCTTGAATCGGCAACACCGCCACATCTGCCAAAATTTGCTCGTCAAAATGCGCACGGCAACGCAACACCATTTCGCGCCATTTGGGGTAATCTTCTACGCAATCTTTTAATGTTAGTATCATTTTTTCAACTCACATTTTCAGGCTGCCTGAAATCTTAAATTGTTCAAAAAATTCATTTTTAATCAATTGGCGATACTGGGAGGCGGCAAGGGTGCAGACACGGAATGTCTGCCAAATAAATCTTGCTGCAAACCCATTTTGGCAGGATAGCGGAATGGCACAGGTCCTGTGGAAGCCCCAGAAATAAATTGTTGAACCCAAGGCGATTTTTCTTCCAACATCGCCGTCGTAGTGCCAGAAAACATAATCTCGCCCCGCGCCAAGAAAATCACTTGATCCACAATCATCAGCGATTTGGCAATATCGTGGGTAACCATCACGCTGGTAGAATGTAAGGCTTGGTTAATGCGATGAATTAATTCAGCAATCATGCCCAAAGAAATCGGGTCAAGCCCTGTAAATGGTTCATCATACAACATCAATTCAGGGTCAAGCGCAATCGTCCTCGCCAACGCCACACGCCGTGCCATACCACCCGACAGTTCAGATGGAAACAAATCTTCTGTGCCACGCAAGCCCACCGCATTCAATTTCAGTTTCACCAAATCGGTAATCACTTTTTCAGGCAGCTTGGTTAATTCGCGCATGGGAAACGCGACATTGTCAAACACCGACAAATCGGTAAACAACGCCCCCTGCTGAAATAATACCCCCATGCGGCGGCGGTATTCGTATAATTCTTCGGCGGAAAAAGTTGCCAAATCTCGCCCTTTAATCAATATCTTACCTGCAGTCGGCTGCAATTGCCCCGTAATCAAACGCAGCAAAGTTGTTTTACCACTGCCCGAACCGCCCATAATCGCGGCAAATTTGCCTTCTTCAATGGCAAAATTGACATTACTCAAAATTGGGCGGTCGTCATAGGCAAAAGCAACATTTTGGCATTCAATAAAGGGAACGGTTGTCATGGTTTACACGCGATAAAAATTTAATTAAATCAAAATATTAAAATTAAGACAAGCAAAACGGTGAATACGTATGCAACAATGTTGCATAAACGCGCATTCAGGCAGCCTGAAAAAAGTTGATTTTACCATTTTCAGGCTGCCTAAATCTAAAAAAATCTCAAAATGTCAATTATTCTGCTGATTTTTCAACAGATTTCTCGCCACCCATGCGGCACACCAACACGCCCAATTCGTATAACAAAATCATCGGCACCGCCAACATGATTTGCGACAAAACATCGGGCGGCGTGAAAATCGCAGCAATCACAAACGCCGCCACAATCACATATGGACGCGCCGCCTGCAAAGTCGCCAATGGCACCACACCCATGCGATTGAGCAACACCACCGCCACAGGCACTTCAAAAGTCAGCCCAAACGCCAAAAACATGGTCAAAATAAACGACAAATATTTGTCAATATCGGTCGCCATGCTCACGCCTATGGGGGTCATGCCTGCAAAGAATTGAAACATCACAGGAAAAACCAGAAAATAACAAAACGCCATGCCCGCCGCAAACAAACTCACGCTGGACAAAATCAGGGGCGCAATCAAGCGTTTCTCATTTTGATACAAAGCGGGGGCAACAAATGCCCAAATTTGGTACAAAGTATGCGGCAAAGCCAGCAAAAACGCCACCATCAACGCCACTTTAATCGGCACAAAAAACGGCGCAACCACATCGGTGGCAATCATGCTGGTATTTTCAGGCAGCACCGACATAAGGGGTTGTGCCACAAAAGAATAAAGTTGTTGTGCAAACGGCACAATCGCCACAAAACACAAGCCAATGCCCGCCACCGCCCACACCAAACGGCGGCGCAATTCCAATAAATGCTCCATTAGCGGCTGAGTTTGTTCAGGATTTTCCAATAATGGCGCACTCATTTTCTACTCCTTAATTTGGGCTGTGGACGAAAACGTGGGCGCATATCGCGTTTACGCAACATTGCTTGTTTTTTCAATGATTTAACATGTAAACCTGTTACAGGCGTAAAATCAGACAGCTCATCATTCAGGCTGCCTGAATAAATGGGTTGCCCATTTTCGTCCACCATTACACCAAAATCGGCAGGGGTTTTCTGTTCGGGCAAACGCTCCCACGCTGGCACATTGGCTTTTTCTGCCAATTCTTTGGTTTCATTTTGAATTTTTTGCTCAAAATCACGTAAATCCTTGCGAATTTCTTGCGCTGTGTCTTCCACATTTTGCTTGATTTTCGCCAATTCTGCGTAATCCGCTTGCGCTGCCAATTCACTTTTCACGCCAGCCGCCATGCGTTGAATTTTGCCCACCCACTCGCCAATAAAACGCGCCACTTTGGGCAAACGCTCGGGCCCGAGTACAATCAAAGCCACCACGCCTGCCAGCAGCATTTCTGTAAAACTGAAATCAAACATAGACTTATGCTTGTTTATCTTTATCGGCGGATTGGTGTTCAATCACATTGTCGTCTTTTTTCGCCGAGTCTGGGTTGCTACCTTTGTCCAAGCCTTCTTTGAAATCGTGGACTGCGCCACCCAAGTCTTTGCCAACATTGCGCAATTTTTTCGTGCCAAATACCAACACGACAATCACCAAAACAATAATCCAATGCCAAATTGACGTTAAACCCATAATTTGATTTCCTTATTTTAAAATTTAAATGTTTCAGGCTGCCTGAAAATTACGCAGGTCGCCCCATAATGTGAATGTGCAAATGAAACACTTCCTGACCGCCGCCTTTGCCTGTGTTGATTTGCGTTTTAAAACCGTTCGTTAAACCTGCTTCGGCGGCGATTTGCGGCACTTTGAGCATCATTTTGCCCAACAAGGTTTCATGTTCGAGCTGCGCGTGTGCCAGCGAATCAAAATGCACTTTGGGAATCAGCAATAAATGCACAGGCGCGGCAGGGTTGATATCTTTGAAACACAACATATTTTCGTCTTCATACACAATAGAAGACGGGATTTGTTTATCAATAATTTTGCAGAAAATACAGTTTTCCATATTCAGGCTGCCTGAAAAAGTGTGAAAAGCGTATTTTAATGGAAATCGGCAAATGTTGCGCTTATTTTTCAGCGCGACTGGCTTTTTCCACCAAACCCGACAAACCTTGTCGCCGTGCCAATTCCGCCAACACGTCTTCCACGCGCAAACCGTGATGGGCAAGCAAAATCATATTGTGAAACCACAAATCGGCGGTTTCGTAAATCAGGTGTTCACCGCCACCGTCTTTGCTCGCCATCAACACTTCGCCTGCTTCTTCAATGACTTTTTTCAGAATTTTGTCTTCGCCTTTGTGGAATAATTGGGCGGTGTAAGATGTTTCGGGGTCGGCGGATTTGCGTTGTTCTAATACGTTTTGGATTTCGCTTAAGATTTCGGACATTTTTGTTATTCCTTAATTTTAAAATTATTTTTTATTTTCAGGCTGCCTTTCGCTACCCTACCATTTTTACAAACACCCAAAATGTAGGGTGCGTACCACGCACCAAATCATTCAAATAATTGAAATTTCGGTGCGTAATACGCACCCTACATGAGTGTTGCCGTGTACTAAAAGGCAGCCTGAAACCTTATTCTGCCAATAAAAATGGATTGCGCCCGCCGCGCTGCAAACCTTCGCTGCTCAACAAAATATCCACCGCCAAACTCGCCAAATCATCGGCAATCGGGTCGGCATATTGCTGATTTGCCAGCAAAAATAATTTGCGATACGCGCCGCATTTGCCGCAACTTTCGCCATACGCGCCATGCAAAACGCCCTCTTCCACGCCGTCCACTTGTTGAAAAGCGATGGCTGATTGGTCGTTGCAGAACGTGCATTTGGCGCGTAAAGCATTCCAGCGCGAATTGCACACGCCGCAATGCAAATAGCGCAAACCCTCCCAGTCGCCACCGCTCAACACCACGCTGGCAACCGCGTCGCCGCCACAACAGGGGCAAACGCTGCGTTCATCTACGCTGGGTACGTCATCATCGCTTAATTGGCTTGCCCACGCTGTCCACGCGCATTGCAGGGCGGCGTGTAGCCAAATTCGGAAAACTTGTTCATTTTCAGACACTTCATCGCGCAAAACGCGTTTTGCCATCTCCAGCAAATCATCGTCTGAACGCGCAGCCAAATCATTTAAGGCAGCCTGAATCACAGGATTGACTTTACCGTTTAATGCCGCCAATAAAGTTTGCAAACTGTTGATAAATAAAGGGGGAATGTGCGTGCCATCACTTTTAGGCAGCCGTGTTTCGCCTGATTTTTCGGGCAACGCGCTGGTGGGCAAAATCGCATTCAACGCCACATCTTGCGCACGGCTCACTTCCGCCAACAACGCCAAATAATCGCGCCAACTGCTTTGGTCTGCCGCCGCCAATTCGTCAAAGCGAATGGCGCGTTCGGCAAAAATAGTGTGTTGTGGCGCAATAAAAAAGGGTTTGTAAAAGAAAGGTTTATTTTGGATTTGTTCTGGGGTTTGTGTGTTCATTGTTTTGTACTTTCTATGAATGTTCAGGCTGCCTGAAAAAGCTATTTCTTTATTTTAAATAAGCGATTATAATCAAAATCTTGTATTCAATCATTTAGGAAAATAATCATGAAAAAACCAATATGCTATTGTTGGTATGTTGCGGTATTTTAACAGCTTGTTCGGCTGCTGATGAAGCAATGTTTGACCCTGAAGCGAGCTATTTAAATGACAAAGTAGTCAGTAGCGTACCCAAATCGCAAAGTATTACAGTGGTCGGCTCTATGGTTGATGAAACAGGAAATTATCTGCCTGCCTATCCGTATCCAATGTATAAAAAAGCACATAAAATCGTCCATCTTTCGCCCGTCCCGACTAATTTAACGGTTCGCTGTGAAGCAGAATCGGTCAATTCAGGTGTACACGGCGGCTTGGTACGCTCTAAACGCTACGCCACAACCACCGTGAATTATCCTTTTCAAGCAGGCAAAACGTATCAAATTTTCTGTAATTTACAAATTCACAATAATT
The DNA here is from genome assembly GCF_000745955.1 of Alysiella crassa DSM 2578. Taxonomy (GTDB): domain Bacteria; phylum Pseudomonadota; class Gammaproteobacteria; order Burkholderiales; family Neisseriaceae; genus Simonsiella; species Simonsiella crassa. The sequence goes on from NZ_JQKH01000026.1 coordinate 21,493, forward strand.
ACAAAGTTGTGGTTCGCGAAGTTCCCGATGGTACTAAATTTCAAACCGTACGGTCTGCCGATTTCAAAACCAATCAACCCAATGACAGCAATCGGGTTCGCTTTGAAATCACAGGCAAATCCAGTCGCAGTTTTTGGCGTTTGGCGGGCAATGAATATATGGCAGTACGCAACTGGGACGGCAAATTAGGCGAAACAGCAGAATTAGCCGCACCATTAAATTCCGTAACGGTAGAATGCCAAACATCAAGAGACCGTATTACCGTGCCGCTCACAGGCAATTTCCAAGCAGGCAAAACCTATCGTTTGGCATGCCGCAAAAACGCACAAGGTTTGGTAGAAGCCTATGTAGCGGAAAGCAAATAATTTTATTGAATAAAATTCAGGCTGCCTTTACTGTTATTTGACAAAGTAGAACTTGTAAGGCAGCCTGAAAATTTTTTTTGATTATTCAATATATTCCACGCCCGAATACACCACAAATTGTTGCGGTTTGGCAAAACCAATCAGTGTCATATTCGCCTGCTCTGCTACGCGCACCGCCAAAGCAGTCGCCGCCGACACCGCCACCACGCAGCCCACCCCCAAAGTCGCCGCTTTTGCCACCATTTCATAACTGGCACGACTGGACACCACAATAAAACCATTTTGCTTATCTATTTGATTTTTGGATAAATAGCCCAATAATTTATCCAGCGCATTGTGTCGCCCAATGTCTTCAAAGGCAGCCTGAATTTGCCCGTCCACCACCCACGCCGCGCCGTGTAGCGAACCCGTTTGTTCACGCAAAGCCTGATGATGGCGCAATTCACTCACGGCTTGAGTAATGTGTTGGTTGGAAATTTTATCAGTTCGTTCAAGAGCTTGAATATCAGGCAATGCCGCCGTTAAACTGTCTATGCCGCACAAACCGCAACCCGTGCGCCCAGTCATGCTGCGGCGGCGTTCTTTCAACGCCACAAATCGCGCCGATGAAATCTCCATCTGCACCGAAATGCCCTGACAATCTGATTCTATTTGTAAATCATACAGTTGGCTAACATCCGTCAAAATACCTTCCGTCAGAGAAAAACCCAGTGCCAGCTCCGCCAAATCCTGCGGTGTTGCCATCAACACCACATGGGAAATGCCATTGTACACCAGCGCGATGGGAATTTCTTCTGCTAAAACATCGGTTTCAGGTTTCAGGCTGCCTGAAAATGTGTGGACGATTTGCGTATGGATTGGATTCATCATATTTTTTCAATAATAATTCAGGCAGCCTGAAAATGCGTACACATGGTTTCAGGCTGCCTATTTTCAATTCATTGGATTAATGTTCAGATGATTTAGAAGACGTTTCGCCATTTTCACGCGCTTTCGCCATTACTTCACGATACCAACGCGGATGATGTTTTTTCGCCCAAGTTTGCGTAACCACACCTTCTACCATAGCGCGAATCGTGCCTTTCACCCAAATCGCCGCGTAAACGTGAATAATAATCCCCGCAATCAGCGCAATCGCCGCACCCGCGTGCAACATCAACGCCAAACGAATCGCCCAAATCGGGAAAAATGCCGAGAAATACTCGCGCCACGCCAAAATGCCTGTGGTAAACAGCACAATCATACACGCCGTCATCAGCCAGAACATGCCTTTTTGACCGCCGTTGTATTTACCCACATCACCGACTTCATGACCGTTCAGAATTTCTGGGACGGCTTTCATCCATTTGATGTCTTCTTTATCAAAGAAATTGTATTTCCAATAGCGCAAAAATTGCACAAAGAAACCAATAAACATAATCACGCCAATAATCGGGTGAATAATCCGCGCCAACTGTGGTGTACCAAACACCCCAGTCAGCCAGAAAAATGCAGGATAGAAAAACGCCAAACCCGAAATGGCAAGCAAGACAAAACAACCCGCCACAATCCAGTGGTTAATGCGTTCGGCGCGTTTATAGCGTTGAATTAAGCGTTCTTTTGCCATTTTATGCGTCCTCTTCACGTTTTAAAATTTCGCCTTCTTTGCCAATCACTTCGCGCTCATCTTCATCGGCGCGGTTTGGGCCTACGGTGATGTAGTGCAACCAGCCTGTTGCCACCGCCGCCGCAATGCCGACAGTCGCCAATGGTTTGAGCAAGCCTTTCCACAATTTCACAGTGGTGCTGATGTGCGGATTTTCAGGCAGCCCTTTGTACAAATTCGGACGGTCGGCATGGTGCAACACATACATCACATGTGTACCACCCACGCCTTGTGGGTCGTACAAACCTGCTTTGTCAAAACCACGATTGTTCAAGTCTTTAATGCGCTCGGCGGCGACTTGTTTCATGGCTTCTTTGCTGCCAAACTGGATTGCGCCAGTTGGACAGGTTTTCACACACGCAGGCTCTTGCCCCACCGCCACGCGGTCGGAACACAAAGTACATTTGTAGGCTTTGTTGTCCTTTTTGTTAATGCGCGGAATATTAAATGGGCAGCCTGCAATACAGTAGCCGCAACCAATACAGTTTTCCTGATGAAAATCCACAATGCCATTTTCATACTGAATAATCGCACCGGGGGACGGACACGCTTTCAGGCAGCCTGGGTCGGAACAGTGCATACAACCGTCTTTGCGGATTAACCATTCCAATTTGCCATTTTCTTCGTGTTCCGCAAAACGCATTACTGTCCAAGAATCGGCAGTCAAATCAATTGGGTTATCGTAAACACCGTGATTGGTGCCAATTTCATCACGAATATCGTTCCATTCCGAACACGCCATTTGACACGCTTTACAGCCGATACAAGTAGTTACGTCAATTAATTTTGCAATTTCAATGGGTTTACGAACTTGTGGTGGTGGTGTGATGTCTGCAGTAGCAGAGCGGCGTTTGATGTCTAATGATTGTAAAGCCATTTTTCCGCTCCTTATGCTTTCTCAATATTAACCAAAAATGCTTTGTATTCAGGTGTTTGCGTATTACAATCGCCCACAAATGGCGTAAGTGTATTTACAATATACTGTTTTTGCCCCGATACATTTTCCCAACCACCGTGCAATGGAATGCCCACTTGATGAACGGTTTTACCATTGATGGTCAAAGGCTTAACGCGTTTGGTAACCACAGCACGTACTTTAATCCAAGCACGTTTGCTGCTGATTTTCACCCAATCACCTTTTTCAATGCCTTTTTCTTTTGCCAATTCTTCGCTGATTTCACAGAATTGTTCAGGCTGCCCAATCATCAACAGTTTCACCGATTTCGTCCAGAATTGGAAATGCTCGGTTAAGCGGTAAGTGGTTGCCACATAAGGAAACTCTTCGGCTGTGCCTATGCGGTCTTTCACGCTGTCAAACAAGCGCATGGCAGGCGTTTGCACCACTTTTGGGTGCAATGGATTGGTACCAATCGGCGATTCCAAAGGCTCGTAATGCTCTGGGAAAGGTCCATCTACCAATTTGCGTTGGCAGAACAAACGCCCCACACCTTCTTCATTCATGATAAATGGATTCATACCACTATTCGGTGCTTCATCCACTTTAAAGTCGGGAACGTCTGCGCCCGTCCATTTTGCGCCGTCCCATTTGATTAACACACGGTTTTTGTCCCAAGGTTGTCCGCTTGGGTCGCAAGATGCGCGATTGTAAATGATACGACGATTGGCTGGCCAAGACCATGCCCATTTTTGCACATTGCCCAAACCGCTGTCGGTGTTGTCGCGTCTGTCCATTTGGTTGCCCGCTTGCGTCCACGAGCCAGAGAAAATCCAAGTGGCGCATTCGGTTGAGCCATCAGCACGCAATTGCGCGAAACCGTCCAACAATTCGCCTTTTTTACGCAACACTTTGCCATCTTTATCCAACACATCTGCCAAAGCATAACCATTGGATTCTTTTGCCATTTCTTCAGGTGTTGGCGCGTGTGGTTTGGCGTATTTCCATGACAATTTGGTGATGGGCTCGGGTACTTTGCCACCTTCTTTTTCGTACATGTCTTTGAGTAGCAAATACAATTCGCCCATAATATCCAAATCAGGCAAAGATTCGCCTTGTGGATCTGCCCCAGGGTGGTGCCATTGCAGCCAACGTGAAGAATTCACAATAGAACCCGATTCTTCCGCGAAACATGGTGTAGGCAGCCTGAAAACTTCGGTGGCAATTTTGCTGGGGTCCACATCATTGGTATCGCCATGATTTTGCCAGAAACTTGCCGTTTCCGTGTACAAGGGATCCATCACGACCATAAATTTCAATTTAGACAAAGCTTCAGTAACACGCTTACCATCAGGAAAAGAACCTTGCAAATTAAAGCCTTGCACCAACATACCTTTCATTTCCCCTTGATAACAAGATTCAATGATTTGCATGATGTCGTACATTTTTTCGTATTTGGGCAACCAGTCGTAGCCGAAATTGTTTTCCGCAGTCGCATTGTCGCCATACATCCATTTCAGAAAACTCACAAAAAATGCGGGTGTATTTTGCCAATAATTCAACTGATTAGGCTGCAAGGCTTTTGGTGTTTGTTTTGCCAAATACTCTTGGAATGTGGGGTGCTTCGCGTCATTGGGCAAACTCAAATAGCCTGGTAAAGACGTGGACAACAAGCCTAAATCCGACAAACCTTGAATATTGGAGTGTCCGCGTAACGCATTCACGCCACCACCCGCCATGCCAATATTGCCCAACAGCAATTGAATCATTGCCATAGTGCGAATATTTTGTGAGCCATGTGTGTGCTGTGTCCAACCCAAAGCGTACAAAATCGTACCTGCTTTATTGGGTGCAGCCATTTCGCCCCACGCCTCGGCAATTTTCAAGAAATCTTCTTTGCTTGTGCCACAAATCGTGTTCATCATGTCCAGCGTGTAGCGCGAGTAATGTTTTTTCAACATTTGGAATACGCAACGTGGGTTTTGCAAAGTCGGGTCGGTTTTGGCGTAACCTTGTTCGTCTAATTCATAAAACCATGATTCATTGTCGTAAAACGCGCCTTTGTGTCCTGAACGTGTGGCGATTTCAGGCTGCTTTTCGCCTTGTTTGACTTCTGTTTCAGGCTGCCCTGAACCGTTTTCGGGTTTTTGACCTGCACCCGAGAACATGCCTTCATCAAAATCAAAACCTTCGGCAACAATGAATGATGCGTTGGTGTAATGTTTAACATATTCCCATTGAATTTTATCGTTTTCAATCAACCAATTAATCAATGCACCCAAAAAGGCAATGTCTGAACCCGCACGAATGGGCGCGTAAAAATCCGCCACCGCCGCCGTGCGGTTAAAACGTGGGTCCACCACAAATAATTTGGTACCTTTTTTCTTTTTCGCTTCAATCACCCATTTGAAACCAACGGGGTGGGCTTCGGCGGCGTTACCGCCCATCACCATAATAAAATCAGCGTTTTGAATATCCATAAACGTGTTGGTCATCGCGCCACGACCAAAAGTCGCCGCCAATGCCGCCACCGTAGGACCATGACACACACGCGCCTGCGTGTCCAACGCAACAATACCCAAAGCACGAGCAAATTTTTGCGTCAAAATCCCTGTTTCATTAGACGATGCCGATGCCGCCAGCATAGACAAACCATGAGTACGGTTCACGGTTACGCCATCTGCATTTTTTTCTTCAAATGTTTCATCGCGCACGGTTTTGATGTGTCGCGCAATGCGCTCAAAAGCTTCATGCCACGAAATGCGTTTCCACTCATTCGTGTTTGGTTCGCGTACTTCTGGATACTGTACGCGATTGGGGCTGTTCACAAAATCAATCAGCGATGCGCCTTTGGGACACAGCGAACCACGCGAAACGGGGTGGTCAGGGTCGCCTTCAATGTGGAAGATTTTTTTCTTGGCATTTTTAGCACCATCGCCCATACTGTACAAAATCGTACCGCAACCTACTGAACAATAAGTGCAATTATTACGCGCTTGAAATGCGCTGGTGAGCTTGTATTGACGAACTTCTGCGAAAGCTGCCGTAGGCGCAAGACCCACAGCCGCGAGCGTGGTCGCGCCAGCCCCCGCAGCAGTTACTTTGAAAAACTGCCGTCTGGTTACGTTCATGATTTGTGTTCCTGTTTTTCTAATGGTTTTTATGGTTATTTAGGCTGAAAAATGTGAATAAATCTCATCGCAGGCAGCCTGAAAGTAATGGTTTGTAATTTTAGATTAATTCATTTAATTATAATAGAATTGCCCCAAATGCAAGCATGTAATAGCCTAGTATTTCACTCAAGTTTCGCCGTTTTCATCACAAAAAAACCGTTTCAGTCTGCCTGAAACGGTTTTTATCAACAAAACGAATTAGGACAATTCAATTTTTTGATTGATAGATTTCATGTTCATTTTTTAACACAGGGTCTTGAATTTGCCATTCTCCCTGTTGCCATTCGCGGTAAAAGCAGCTTTCGCGCCCCGTGTGGCAGGAAATGCCGCCCACTTGTTCAATCAACATCAACACCGCGTCGCCATCGCAATCCAAATGCAAAGATTGGACTTTTTGGACGTGTCCTGATTCTTCGCCTTTTTGCCATTGTTTTTGGCGCGAGCGGCTGTAGTAATGCGCGTAACCTGTTGTTGCGGTTTGGATTAAGGCTTCGGCGTTCATGTATGCCACCATGAGAATGCGTTTGGTTTGTGCGTCTTGCGCGATGGCGCACACCAAGCCGTCTTTGTCCCATTTGATTTGATTCAGTAAATTATCCATTTGATTTTTTCTTATTTATATTAATTTGATTTTTTCATTTTCAGGCTGCCCTATTTTGACCAAAACTTAAAATGTAGGGTGTGCCATGCGCACCAAATAGCTGAATAATTTAAATATTGTAGCGGATTTGGCGCGCACGGCGCACCCTACGGTATTTTGAAAAAATCATTAGGCGGCCTGAAACATTATTTCACACTATTCCACAACACGCGTTCATACAAAGCAAAACCCTCGCACGGCGTACCATCGTGCAAAGTGAGCGTGCCACGACTGACAAATTTTTTCTCACGCGTTTCAAAAAATTCTTTTTTAAACAATTTTTTCACCATCGGAAAATGAGCGGCTAAATTCACCAATGGTTCATCTTTAATCACACGCGTGTCGCGCAAGACAATTTCGCCAAATTCATAAGTTATCACATTGTTTTTAAATTTAAAATCGTCTTGCAACATACCATCGTGGTACAGCAAACGAATTGGGTTTTCACCGCGCCATTCCAGCCACACCACGCTGTGCGTTGGCGACAAAAAGCGTCCCCAATACAATTCTTTTAAAGGCAAATGCCATGGTTCAATGTCCATCGTCAGCGTTTCTGCGTAACCCAAACCTTTGATAGACAAATCACTTTTCGTAAATTCACATTTAGCAAGCGGCGTGTGTACATGCCATTTGACGGATTTGACTTTGTCTTTTTTGCCTTCCACCTGAAACAATTCCACTTCGGGCAAGGGATTTGCCAAGCTGCGCCATTCGCCTTGTGCGTTTAATTCGGCTTGTTTAAAGCCGCGACCGCCCATTTGGCTGTGCAATTCGGCGCGTTTGAGCAGGGGTTTTTCTTGTAATTCGCCGTCTTCCTTGAGCGTAATCACAGATGAAAAGGGAATGGTAATCCCGAGTACCGACAATTCCGCCGCATAAGCAATAACGAGATTGCCGTGCGTGTCAATATTGTCAAAATAATGCTTGGTGAGTTTAAACATGGCTTTTCCTCGGAAACGAGTTTTCAGGCTGCCTGAAAGGTTGGAAAAAATGGTATCTTTACACAAATTCACGCTATTGTGAAATAAAAAAACGGGTAAATAAACGAATTTACCCGTTTTGTTTGATGAATTGTCGTAAAAATGCGTTTCAGGCAGCCTGAAAATTATGCCAATGGCGCAAGTAATTTGGCAAATGCTTCTTCAAATTGCTTCAAACCATCGTCTTGCAAACGTGTTGCCAACGTTTCCAAATTCACGCCCAATTTTTCCACTTCTACGATATTTTCCAATGCTTTATCTGTGCCTTGTTCCAGCGTGAGTGCGGCTGTGCCGTGGTCAATAAAGGCAGCCAATGTCGCGTCAGGAACGGTGTTTACTGTGTGTTGCCCAATCAGGCTGTCCACATACAAAGTATCGGGATAATCAGGATTTTTCACGCCCGTAGAAGCCCACAACAGGGAAACTTTATTCGCACCTTGCGCCAACAGCGTTGAAAAATAAATAGAATGGAAATAGTTGAGCCAATCAAAATACGCCGCTTTTGCCAAAGAAATGGCAATTTTACCGCGCAAATGTTCTGGCAAAGTGCTGTCCAAAGCATTGTCCACGCGTGAAATAAAGAAACTTGCCACCACTTGAATTTGCGAAATATCTTGCCCAGCCGCCAAGCGTTTTTCAATGCCCAGCGCATAGGCTTCGTAGGCTTTCAAAGTTTGCTCGCGTGAGAACAATAGGGTTAAATTCACACAAATACCGTCCGCAATCAATTCGGTCAAAGCCGCCAAACCTTCGTTGGTGGCGGGTACTTTAATCATCACATTGGGGCGATTGATGGCGGCGTGTAAGCGTTTGGCTTCGGCGACTGTGCCAGCCGTGTCGCGTGATAATTCGGGCGAGACTTCTAAGCTGACAAAGCCTGTTTTGCCATTGGTGCTGTCAAATTCGGCGCGGCACACATCGCAGGCTGCCTGAACATCGGCAATCGCCAAAGTTTCGTAAATTTCTTTCGCGCCCAAACCTTGTTGTTTTAATTTGGCAATTTCGGGGGTGTACAATTCATCGCCCGAAAACGCTTTTTGGAAAATGGCTGGATTAGACGTTACGCCACACACGCCTTGCGCCAGCATATTCGCCAATTCGCCGCTTTGCACCAAGCTGCGTGATAAATTATCCAACCAGATTTGTTGTCCCAATTTTTTCACTTCAGATAAAATAGCCATGTTTGTTCTTTCTACATTATTGTTGCAGGGGAAAGGTTTAATCCTAACTGTTTTTATGAAATTTGAATAGCGTTTGCATTCATATTCCCTCCCATATTTCCTATTAAAAATCCCCATTTTTCAGGCAGCATGAAAGCAAAATCATCATGAAAAACCAATATTTATCATGGGCAAACACCGCCCTACACACCGAAGCCGAAGCCATCAAAGAAATCGCCGAGCATTTAGACGATAATTTCACTCAAGCCATTGATATTATTTTAAATAGTACAGGTCGCGTGATTGTGATGGGCATGGGCAAATCGGGGCATATTGGGCGCAAAATTGCCGCCACGCTTGCATCCACAGGCACACCAGCATTTTTTGTTCACCCAGCCGAAGCGGCGCACGGCGATTTGGGCATGATTGTGGACGGTGATGTGGTGTTGGCATTGTCTAATTCGGGCGAAAGCGATGAAATTTTAGCCATCATGCCCGCTTTAAAACGCCGCGCCATCACCCTGATTTGCATTACATCTAAACCATTGAGCAATATGGCAAAACACGCCGATATTCACATTCAGGCTGCCGTATCGCACGAAGCCTGTCCGCTTGGACTTGCCCCCACCTCCAGCACCACCGCCGTTCTGGCTTTAGGCGATGCTTTGGCAATTGTTTTGTTGCAAGCGCGGCGGTTCACGCCCAATGATTTTGCTATGAGCCACCCCGCAGGCAGTTTGGGCAGACGCTTATTGCTTACGGTTGGCGATATTATGCACACAAACAATGATTTACCTGCCGTAGCTGAACACACACCGCTCAAACACGCGCTGATTACCATGAGCGAAAAAGGTTTGGGCATGCTCGCGGTGGTGGATGAAGTTTCAGGCAGCCTGAAAGGGATTTTGACCGATGGCGACATCCGCCGCCTGTTTCAAACCCATGATTATTTTGCCCATTTAACCGTGAACGATGTGATGAAACCCCACCCCACCACCATCAGCCCCGACAAACTCGCCAGCGAAGCCGTCAAGCTCATGCACGAAAAACGCATTAGCGGTTTATTGGTGTGTGAAAACAACACTTTAGTTGGCGCACTCAATATGCACGACCTATTGAAAGCACGAGTGGTGTAGCCCATTTTCCCATTCAGACAGCCTGAAAACAAACACACACCGCACTACTGAAATGCACGTAATCTGCTAAAATACAGCCTGTAAATCTTAAAGCAAAGCAAAATGTTTGACCTACTCCCACCCGATATTATTCAACGCGCCAGACGTGTTAAACTATTGATTTTAGATGTAGATGGTGTATTAACCACAGGACAATTATTCATGTCCAGCACAGGCGAAATCATCAAGCCATTCAACACGCTAGACGGACATGGCATTAAAATGCTGCACCAAACAGGCGTGCAAACCGCCATCATCACCGCACGCAGCGACCCAGCCGTAGCCGCCCGCGCCGAACAATTAGGTATTACCCACTATTTCAAAGGCGCACACAACAAAAAAATCGCCTACGAGCAATTGCGTGAACAAGCCAATGTGTCGGAATTAGAATGCGCGTTTGTGGGCGATGATGTGATTGATTTACCTGTACTTATTCGCTGCGGCTTACCCATTGCCGTGCAAAATGCCCACGAGTTTGTCAAACAACACACCGTGTACACCACCGAAAAATTCGGCGGCATGGGCGCGGTGCGTGAAGTAACGGATTTGATTATGTATTCGCAAAACACATTGCAAATCGCATTGGAAGAATATATTAAATAATCAAATGGTTAAAATTTTCAGGCAGCCTTAATTTAATTTTGCCACTTATCTGTCCCCTCCCCCGTCCTAAACGGGGGAGGGCTAGGGTGCAGACCTGCCAAGTTCTTTTGGTGTAAAATGATAAAGTTAAACTAACGGTAATTTGACCATGCAAACTTTGGAAACCTACTTTTCAGAAATTGAAGACAAAAGACGCAGCGAAGGTAAACGTTACGCGCAAGCTAAATTATTAACAGCCATTGTGATTGCGATAATGGGTGGTGCAAAAAGCTTTCGTGATATAGACCGCTTTTTGAGTAACAATATTGACGATTTAAAACAATATCTTGCTTGGGAACGCGATGCGACACCGAGTCATGAAAAAATCCGAACCTTTATTGGCAGTTT
>NZ_JQKH01000027.1 GCF_000745955.1 Alysiella crassa DSM 2578
TTGCCAAGTTCTTCGTAGGTCGGATACTTGTATCCGACATTTTCAGACGAAACCACAAGTTTTGTCGGATACAAGTATCCGACCTACGCGGTATGAAATTTAAGAACTTGGCAGGTCTGCACCCTAGCCCTCCCCCGTTGGAGACGGGGGAGGGGAAAGATTGGCGTAAATCCCAAAAATTGTCGTGTACTGAAAGGCTGCCTGAAACATTCTTCTGTGGCAAGGTTGCGACAGGGTGTGTGTTAAAAAATGTAATTATATCTGAAAAATAAAAAAATCCCAAAGAAACAAGGCATTTTTATTGTTCAGGCAGCCTGAAAACCACGACCGCAGCCAAATTCCGCTAAAATATAGTGAATTCAATTTAAACCAGTACCACCTTACCAGCTCCCTTATGTACTCGCTGTACACGGCGGTCGCTGTCGCCTTGTCCTGATTTAAATTGAAGCCACTATCAACCTTTTTCTCACACCCAATTTATTGATAATTTATGAGCCATTCCGCCCTCACACGCCGCTTATACTTACTTTGGCTACCCATTATTGGCTTTGTTGCCGTCATGGTTTACCTATCGCAAAATCATTACAAACCCGAAAAAGAAGCCCAATACGGCTTACAACGTCTCAACCATTGGCGCAGACAAGCGGGTTTACAGCCCCTTGAATTCAACAGCAGCCTGCAAAAAGCCGCCCAAAACCACGCCCAATATTTAAGCAAAGACGCAGACGGGCACGAAGAACACAAGCGCAGCAATCCCCATTTCACAGGCGTTACGCCACAAGACCGCGCCACCGCAGTCGGCTACCCCGCCGCTGTAACCGAAAATTTAACCATCAGCAATTTCGCCCGTTCAGGCAAACGCAGCGTAGATGGCTTGATGACCGCGCTCTATCATCGCCTAGCCCTGCTCCACCCCGATGACAGCGAAGCAGGCGCGGCATGGTCAAATGGGCGCAACAGCGCGTTTGTGATTAAACAAGGCAATCGTGAAATGCGCGAATTATGCGAAACCCAGCCCGCCGCCCAATCAGGCAAACGCTATATTTTAACGCTGACCTGTTTGGGGCAAAAAACCGAAATTCCTGTCAATCAGCCGCCCAATGAACACACCATCACCGTCAAATACCCCATCGGCAGAAACATTGAACCCAGCTACGATGGCACAGAAAAACCCAACCCCATGCCCACCACCGACAAAACAGGTAATCCGATTAGCATTGCATTTCACGGCAAACAGGACGATATTCGTTTGATTTCATTTAAATTATATCAAGGCAGCAGCGAAATCAGCCCCACCACCGTTTTACACGCCAGCAATGACCCCAATCGCCTATTGAGCAAAACCGAGTTTGCCCTATTCCCCATCAAACCGCTTGATTTTGAAACGGAATACCGCGCCGAATTCAAATATGCACAAAATGGACAGGAAAAATCCGAAGTGTGGACATTTAAAACGCGTAAGAAAAAACATTTTTTGGAATTTTAAATATTTCAGGCAGCCTGAAAACCAAATTACTCAAATAATAAAAAAATCATGAACATAGACAGCCTAATTGAAGCCGCTTTGCTTACCCAAGCCGAGCCACTCACCGAACTCACCCTACGTCGCCTTGCCGACCCGCCCCTTTCCGAAGACGAATTGGCGGAATTTATGACCATGCTGCAAACGCGTTGGCAAAATCGCGCCCTGCAATTAATCCACACCGCGCAAGGTTGGCGATTCCAAATTGCACCCGAAGCCTTTGAATCATTGGGGATTTTGCACGAACAGCGCACGCCGCGTTATTCACGCGCGGTGATGGAAACGCTCGCCATCATCGCCTACCAACAGCCCGTTACGCGTGGCGATATTGAAGCCATACGCGGCGTAACCGTTTCCCAAACCGTGATACAAACCCTCCAAGAACGTGGCTGGGTGGAAGTGATTGGACACCGAGACGCAGTCGGCAAACCCGCTTTGTGGGCAACCACCGACCAATTTCTCGCTGATTTGCAATTGAAAAGCCTAGCCGATTTGCCGCCTTTAACCGAATTGGGCGAACTCGTTTTGCCCGACATCACTGATTTGCCCAGCGAAGCAGATGAATCATGAGTCATGCAAGTATTTTAATTATTATCAGTAGTTTATGTATGATTTTGGCAGCGTATGTATTTGCCAAAATCTTCAGGCAGCCTGAAAACAATCAACAGCGCAGCCGTCAATTAGACGGTTTGCGCGGCATACTCGCTTGCGCCGTGATTGCCCACCACAGCTATTACACATTCACATGGCGCGAAGGCGGCTCGTGGGGCGCAAACAGCTTAATTATCATCAATTTAGGTGCGGTTGCCGTGTCGCTGTTTTTTATGTTGAGTGCGTATTTGCACATCGCCAAAATCCGCCACAGCCCAAACATGGATTGGCGCGAATTTTACCTTTCACGCGCCAAACGGATTTATCCTCTGTACATTGCTGTTTTTTTATTTGTGATTGGCGTTACTTTGGCGTTTAAGCCGCTTAATGGCGACAATTTCGGCGATTTTCTTCGCTTTTCTGCGCAATGGCTGCTGTTTCAAAACACCAGTTTTCAAGGTTTCCAATCCCATTTAATCATCGCGGGCGTGCAATGGACGCTGGTTTATGAATGGGCGGTGTACTGTATTTTGCCACTTATCCACATGATTTATCATCGGAAAATCACGCTTCAGCCAGCCGCACTCATTGCCCTAGCCCTATCGTATTGGATAATCATGTATCACAGCCAAACGCGTTATTTTTGGCTGTTTATCCTAGCCATTCCCGCCGCCGTGTTTGCCAAACCAATACAATTTTTATTGCAACAATTCCCACGCAGCCATTTGATTTTACTGATACTTTTAACGGGCTATATTTTCGCCTACACCCCAGCTTATTCATGGGAACAGCGTTTGTGGTTGGCGGTGCTGTTTGCCTTTATTGCCAATGGGTTTACTTATGCCAATTTATTGAATTATCATGGTTTAAGCAAACTGGGCGACATCAGTTATGCCATTTATTTGACACATGGTTTGGTGCTGTTTATGTGGTTTGGCGTGTGGAAAATGTTTGCGTTTAAACAGGGGAATTTTGTGGGCTATGTGGCGCATTTGCCTGTGATTTTTGGCGCGACTTTTGTGTTGGCGTGGCTGGGCAATCGCTATGTGGAACAGATATTTTGGCGGCGGAAATAAAATATAGAGAATTCAATTTAAACCAGTACCGCGTTGCCAGCTCCTTGATGTATTCGGTGTACACGGCAGTCGCTGTCGCCTTGTCCTGATTTAAATTGAATCCACCCTACAAGTTTTCAGGCTGTATGTAATATCTTATAGGAAAATCATTATGATAAATCAAAGAATTAATCAATTACGCGATTTAATGCGCGAACAAAATATTCACGCCTATCTCGTTCCCACCGCCGACCCGCATTTGTCGGAATATCTGCCCGACCATTGGAAAGCGCGGAAATGGTTGAGCGGTTTTACGGGTTCGGCTGGCACGCTGGTGGTAACGGCGGACGTGGCGGCGTTGTGGACGGACAGTCGCTATTGGGAACAGGCGGAACAGCAGCTTGCAGGCAGTCTGATTGTGCTGAAAAAACAAGGAATTGACCAAGAGCCTGCCGATTGGCTCGCCGCCGAGTTGCCCGAGCAAGCGAAAGTGGCGATTGCTGCAGATATGCTGTCATTGGCGGCGAAAAAGCGGTTTCAGGCTGCCTTTGGCGCGAAAAATATCATTTTGGACACGCAAACGGATTTGCTGACGATTTGGCACGACCGTCCGCCTTTGCCGACCGCCCCCGTGTTTGCCCACAAGGCGGAATATGTGGACGAAAGCGCGGCGCAAAAATTGGCACGCGTACGCCAATTTATGCAGCAAAAACAAGCGGATTACCACCTGATTTCCAGTTTAGATGATATTACGTGGCTGACCAATTTGCGTGGCAATGATGTGCCGTACAACCCTGTTTTTTTGGCGTATTTGCTGATTTCGGCGGATTCGGCGGTTTTGTTTACCGATGTGAACAAATTGGGCGCAGCAGAAAAATCTATTTTACAACAAGCAGATATTCAATGGGCGGATTACGCTGGTGTCGGCAAGGCGTTGGCGGCGGTTTCAGGCTGCCTGTTGTTGGACGAAAATAAAACGGCGGTGGCAACATTAATTAATTTACCAGAAGATGTTGAAATTATTGAACATATTAATCCAAGCAGCCTGTTTAAAGCGAAAAAATCCGCCACGCAAATCGCGCATATTCGCCAAGCCATGCGACACGATGGCGCGGCGTTGTGTGGCTTTTTCGCGCAATTGGAGCGCGAGTTGGCAGAAGGTAAGCCTTTGACAGAATGGGATATTGGTAAAATGCTGACCGCTCATCGCAGCCAGCAGCCGCATTATATTTCGCCCAGTTTTAACACGATTGCGGGTTTTTGCGAAAATGGGGCGCAACCGCATTATGCCGCCAGCGAAGATTCGCATAAACAATTGATGGGCAATGGTTTATTGTTAATTGATTCGGGTGCGCAATACCATGATGGCACCACCGATATTACGCGTGTGATGGCGATTGGCACGGCAACTGAAGCAGAGTGTATTGATTTTACGCTGGTTTTAAAAGCGCACATTGCGCTGGCAACGGCAGTGTTCCCCGCGAATATTTCGGGGGCGGTGGTGGACGCGATTTGTCGCGCTCCTTTGTGGCAAACGCAGCGTGATTATGGGCATGGCACGGGGCATGGCGTGGGTTACTGCTTGAATGTACACGAATTTCCTGCCACGATTGCCTACCGTGCGGCGGCAAATCCACACAATATGATGCAGGTGGGGCAATTGATTTCCAATGAACCTGCGCTGTATCGGGCGGGGCAATATGGCATTCGCATTGAAAATTTGATTGTGTGTCAATCAGTTGGCACCAGTGAATTTGGCGAATTTGTCGGTTTTGAAACGCTGACTTTGTGTCCGATTGACACGCGTTTGGTGAAAGTGGATTTATTGACGGCGGCGGAACGGGCGTGGTTGAATGCCTATCATGTTGAAGTGTATGAAAAATTATCGCCTTTGGTGCAAGGAGAAGCCTTGGCGTGGTTGCGTGAGCGTACGGTGATGATTTAATTAATAAAAAGGCAGCCTGAAAACTTTTTCAGGCTGCCTTTTCATTTATTTTTTATTTGATGAATTATTTCGCTGCGCTAGCGGCGAAACTTTCTGATTTACCAAACCATTTGCTTTCCAATTGGGTGTAGGTGCCATCGGCTTTGATGGTGCTTAAGCCTTTGTTGATGGCTTCACGCAAACCATCGTTGCGCCCTTTGCGGAATGCGAAACCGTATTGTTCTTTGGCGAAACTTGGGTCTACCAAAGTGTATAATTTTGCGTTCGGATTTTGCGCTGCGTAATAGCCGACCACGCTGCTATCGCCCACCACCGCGTCCACGCCGCCGCTTTCCAATTCTTTGAATGCCAAAGGCATGGTTTCAAAGCGTTTGATGTTTTGGCTGTCTTTGCCTTGCAGATTTTGCAAAATCAAATCGCCTGAAGTCGCCGATTGTACCGAAGCCGTGCGCGTTTTCAAATCAGCAAATGATTTGATATTGTCTTTGTTGCGCTCGGTGGTGATAATCATCTGGGTGGCTTCAAAATACGAGTCGGAGAAGTCAAGTTGTTGTTTACGCTCTTCATTAATTGTAATGCTGGCGAGCGCAATATCGCTATCGCCTTTGCCCACATTGGCGAAAATGCCTTCAAATGGTGTGTTCACAAATTCCAATTTAACATTTTGCGATTTGGCAGCCGCGTCCAAAACATCGTGTGAAAAACCAACGACTTTGTTGTTTTCCATAAATTCCATAGGCGCGTAACTCGCGTCTGTGGCGACGATGTAGGTTTTGTTTACGTCCAAAGTGGGCGCGGCGGTGCTGGCGGCTGGGCTAGACGTGGTGGCGGGTGTGCTGTTTTGGTTGCCACCGCCACAGGCTGCCAACATTAACGTAATGCTGGAAATCAATAGGGTACGGGTAAACATTTATTTTTCCTTATGAAAATGAATTTTCAGGCTGCCTAAAATAGGGTTTAATCTTTTTTTAATAATTAAAAGGCTGCCTGAAAAGCCATCATTGTGTTTTTCAGGCAGCCTGAATGATTTGAGTACCTAAAAATTAACGCAAAATCACTTCTACGCGGCGACTATCGCTGCTTTCTTGCATAGGGTTACTCACCTCAATGCTGCTGTCGGGAATGCCTGCTGCCAGTAATACGCTGCGTACTGCCAAAGCGCGGTCGCGTGCCAAACGTTCATTGGATTCCACGTTTGAGTAAGTCAAAACCACCACTTTTTTGCCTGTTTTTGCGCCTTCTACGATGTCTTTCAGGGCTTCTAAAGTGTTGGCGGTAACGTCTGCTTTACCTGTGGCAAAGTAGAAACGCACCATGCCATTTTCAGCCACCACTTTGCTTTCTGCTTGAATCGCGTTTTCTTTCGCCAAAATTGTGTCTGCTGGGCTAGGCGCGGAAGTGGCAGAAGCCGCCACAACGGGTGCGGCTGGTGCAGCAATTTCAACAATAGTAGTCGCTGTTGTTGGTGTAGGTTCTGGCAACACAGGCGCAGAAACCGCCGCCACTTCAGAAACCGCCAATGGCACAACCACATCGGTCGCCACACCCACAGGTTCTTCATCAGAAGGCGCAATCATGCCTTGAACTTGGCTGGCAGACATTTGCACTGCCATACTGGCGGCTTGTGCTTCGCTGGTTGGAATGCTGCTGGGTGCTTGTTCAGCAATGTGTGCGGCATTAGAAGCAGCAGCGTTTGCACCATTGCTTTCTTTATAATCGGTGTAAATTGCCAAGCCCACCACGCCAATCGCCGTCAGCGCAGCCGCGCCCAAACCTACCCATAAGCCAACACGTTCCCCTTTGGCTGTTACATTGCTGTTTGAATTGTTTTCTGTGTTCATATTCAAGAGTTCCCGATGAATAGATTGAGTTAATATGAAAAATCATTAAAAAATTTGCTTGCATTATACGATAATTTTCTTAACTGTGTCGCGGCTTTTTTTGTCGTGAAATTGTCGCAATTTTACTTACTTATACAAAAAAATACTTGCTGGACTAGAATTTTTAAGCTTACTATTTTAGAATAGAGCCTAGATTCTATGTTTGCGCTGTTTTTCAGGCAGCCTGAAAGAAAATTTGTTTTTGTTTTGTAAGGAATTTTTATGTCTCACTTTCATATACGCCGCGCCCAAATCAAACCCTTGATTGTGTTGTTGAGTGCTTTATTTGCACAACACGCTGCGGCTTCAGGCTACCATTTTGGTACGCAATCGGTTACAGCGCAAAGCACCGCCAATTCATCTTCTGCGGAAGCCAATAATGCTTCTACCATTTTCGCCAACCCTGCTGGTTTAACGTATTTACCTAATCATCAAATTTCAGGTACGGTGAATTTGGTTGCGCCACACATTAAATATTCTGATGGTCAGGCAGAATATTATCGTGGTGGTGAGGTAAAAGGCAGCAATAGTGGCAAAATTACCAAAGATGTTGTGCCTGCACCGCATATTTATGGCGCATACAAAGTAAATGACCGTGTTACGGTCGGCATGGGCATGTTTATCCCATTTGCTTCGGAAACCGAATACAAGGAAGATTCGGTGCTGCGCTACAATATGAATAAATTGGGCTTGACGACTGTGGCTTTGGAACCTGTGGTGTCGTTTAAAGCAACCGACAAGCATTCGGTGGGTGTGGGTTTGGTGGCGCAATATTCTAAAGCGAAGTTGCGTAAATATGCTGACTGGAGCGCGGGTTCTCCTGCCCCAGTTTTGAATGGCATGGCGGCTGTATTAGAACAACGTGGCATTCCACAAAGTGTTACTTTAGACCGTGCCAATTGGCAAGGTCATGGCAATGTAAAAGGTGATGATTGGGGCTTTGGTTATCATTTGGGCTGGCTGTATGATATTAATGACCACGCTCGTGTTGGTGCGAGTTACCGCTCTAAAGTTACGCATAATTTAAAAGGCACGGCTGAATGGGTAGCAGATGGCGTAGTTGCAAAAGCTTTGTATAATCAAGTGATTGGTTTGCCTGCTTCACAAGGTGGGCGTGGCTATTTGCCAAGCGAAAGTGCCAGTGTGAAAATTATTACGCCTGAATCTGCTTCAGTACACGGTATGTATAAAGCGACCGATAAATTAAACCTGTTTGGTGATGTTACTTGGACACGTCATAGTCGTTTTAATCGTGCTGATGTGATATATGAAAATGAGAAAGCTACACCAGAAGGTGGCACTTCTGCTTTAACCACGATTAATCCTAATTGGCGCGATACGTTTAAAGTGGCGGTTGGTGGTTCGTATCAATTGAGCCATCCTTTGCAAATTCGCGCAGGTATCGCGTTTGACCAAAGCCCTGTTCGCAGCGCAAAAGAGCGTTTGAATACTTTGCCCGATGGCAATCGCATTTGGTTCTCTACTGGCGTGAAATATGATTTCAAAAAAGGGCATAGTTTGGATTTAGCCTACACGCATATTCACATCAACGACACGCGTTATGAAAGTGGTAGAGCCATCGGTTCGGACAGCGACAGTAAAGGCGCAAGTTCAGCGAAATTCAATAATTATGCGAATATCTTGGGTTTACAATATACTTATCAATTCTAATCTTGCGTGATTGGAATATTCAGGCAGCCTGAAATGTATGTTCAGGCTGCCTGAAATATTATATGCTATGATTTCTCATTTACTCAAAAGGATTTGTTATGAATGCTAAATTTGCCCTGATTGCTCTGTTTGCTATCACGCCCATCGCGCACGCGCTAGACATTCAACGCTGGCACACGCCACAAGGCAGCGAGGTTTTGTTTGTGGAACGCCACGATTTGCCGATGGTGGACTACAGTGTGATTTTCAAAGGTGCAGGTTCTACCGCCGACCCCGATGGCAAAAGCAATATCGCCGCCGCCACCGCGCAATTATTAACCAGTGGCACGGCTGAATTAGATGAAGAACAATTTAACGCGAAAATCAACGATTTAGCCGCCAGTATGGACGGCGACAATAGTTTTGAATTCAGCAATTTGAGTTTCCGCAGTTTGAGTGAACCCAGCGTTTTGAATGCGACCGCCGATTTGTTTAATCAGGCTTTGACGCGCCCACGTTTTGAGGAAACGGCTTTGCAACGCGTGAAAGACCAAGCGATTTTATTGCTCAAACAAAACGAAAGTTACCCGAGCTACATCGCTTCTCGTGCGCTGACGCGTTTGAATTATCCAAATCACCCGTATGGCAAATCGGCATATCAAACGGTTGAAAAAATTCAAGCGATTGGGCGACAAGATTTGCTGGATTTTCATCAGAAAAATTATACGCAAAATCAGGCGATTATTGCCATAGTCGGCGATTTAACCCGTCCGCAAGCCGAGCAATTGATTGTGCGAACTTTGGCAAATGTGCCGACTCATGTTAATCCCGACACGTCCGCGCCGCCTGTAACGGTCAAAGGCGGACAACGCGAAAATATCCCCTTTCCCCACAGTTCACAAACCACGATTGCCATTGGTTTGCCTGTGATGACGGCGCAAGACCCTGATTATTTTGCCATGATTGTGGGCAACTATATTTTGGGCGGCGGCGGATTTGATAGCCGTTTGATGAAAGAATTGCGCGACAAACGCGGTTACACTTATGGCGCAAGCAGCAGTTTGGCGGCATACGCGCAGGCTGCCCCGTTCACGATAACCTTTTCCACCGAACACAAAAACAGCGCGGCGGCACTCGCAGCCACGCAAGCGGTGTTAGCTGAATTTGTGAAAAATGGCCCGACCGAAGCGGAATTGAAACAGGCGAAAGCGCATATTACGGGCGGTTTCCCTTTGCGTTTTGACAGCAATGGCAAATTATTGGCGAATTTGATGGCGGTGGGGGTGCATAAACGCCCAAGTGATTGGTTTGACACCTATAATGATAAAATCAATGCGCTGACCGTTGATGACATCAAACGCGCTTGGCAACGCAAAATTCAGCCACAGCAAATGAATGTGGTGGTTACGGGCGGAAAATAGGGGGCGTTATTTTTCAGGCTGCCTGAAAAGTAGGCAACTATTTTAATGTAGGGTGCGCTGTGCGCACCAAAATGATTGAATGATTTAAATATTTCAGTAAATTTGGTGCGCACGGCGCACCCTACAATTATTTTTGCCCTGTACCAAAAGGCAGCCTGAAAACCCATTAATCTCATCAAATCAAAATCCAAACATCATGAAAACCATCTTACAAAAAATCATCTATGCCCTTGTATTTTGTTTATTTTTACCCATTATTTTGTGGCAATGGGCGAGCCGCGCCGATTACGCCATCACATTAGCCGTACCCGATGTAGCGTGGGTGGGCGTGGTGGCGGCAATCGCAGGGGTTGCGCTGATGGCGTGGGCGATGGTGAATTTATGGCAACGCGGACACGGTTTGCCCATGAACGCCTTTCCGCCCGAACATTATGTTTTTTCAGGGGCTTACACAATTTGCAAGCACCCCATTTATGTCGGTGCGGTGCTGCTGTGTTTTGGTGTGTCGTGGGCGACAGGTTCGGCGGCTGGGGTTTGGTTGGTAACACCTTTGTTTATTTTAATGATTTTGGCGTATGTTTATGGTTTTGAACGCGAAATCATTGCCCAACATTTTGGCGCAAAACCCTTATTACACAAAATCTTAACCGATTTACCCGCCAATAGCGACACGCCCCCCAGTTGGGCGGAAAAATGGCGCGTTGCTTTGCTGGTGTTTGTGCCATTTTTGCTGTTGTATCAAACTTTTGTGTGGGTGGGAACGCCGTCCGATGTGTGGTACAGCAATGGCGCGGTGGATAATGTGTTGCCCCTATTGCCGTTTACCGTGCTGATTTACAGCGTGAGTTATCCGCTCACGGCGGCAATCCCATTTATGCAACCCAGTCGCCGCCGTTTGCGGGCGTTTGCGGTGGACGCATTTATTGGTATGAGTTTGATTTTTTATGCTTATTTGATTATTCCTGCGGCGGTGGATTATCCCGATGTTTTGGGCGATGACGTGTTTTCGCACATGATTGAATGGGGACGAAATTGGGACACGCCATTGGCGGCGTTGCCATCGTTTCATGTGTTTTGGGCGATGATGTCGGCGCATTATTTGCGCGATGTGGGGCGATGGGGGCGTGTGTTTCAGGTTGCCTCGTATTTGATTATTCTGTCGTGTTTAAGCACGAAAAATCACACGCTGATTGATGTGGTGGCGGCGATGGCGGTGTTTTATGTGGTGCGGAACAAATTATTTGTTTATAGAACATTATTGCGTGTTTGCGAAAAAATTGGCAATTCATGGCAAGAATGGCGTTTTGGCAAAATTCGCGTGATTAATCATGGTTTTTATGCGGCGGTGGGTGGATTTTGGGGTTTTGTGCTGATGGCGTATTTGTTGCCAAATGATATGTGGGCGGTGTATCTGATTGGTTTGATGGGATTTATTGGCGCAGGTTTATGGGCGCAATGGGTGGAAGGCTCATCGCAATTGCTGCGACCTTTTGGTTATTATGGCAGCGTGGTGGGCGTGTTGTTGGCTTTGGTGGTGGCGGCGATGTTTGGCGCAGACGTGTGGGCGATTTTGGCGGCGACTGCGATTGCGGCGTGTCCAATTCAATTGTTTGGGCGTTGCCGTTGCCTGATTCAAGGCTGTTGTCATGGTAAGCCGTATGATGGGTTGGGTTTGTCGTTTGTTCACCCCAAATCGCGTGTCAATAAATTGGCAGGTTGGCGCGGTAAAAATTTATACCCTACACAATTTTATTCCATAGCGGCGAATTTTTTGAGCTTTTTTGTGTTGTGGCGACTGTTCACGCTGGGCGCACCTGCGACTTTGTTGGCTGGGGTGTATTTTGTGTTGAGCGGCGCATTTCGTTTTGTGGAAGAAAGTTTGCGCGGCGAACCGCAAACCCCATATTGGCTGGGCATGCGCGTGTATCAATGGTTGGCGATGGCTTCGGTGCTTTTGGGGATAGGATTGATGTGTGTGGAGAGTGCGCCGCTTATTGCAGGCAGCCTGAATGGGGCGATTTGGGTGCAAGCGGCGGTGTATTTTTGCTTGATTTGGTTTGTGTATGGCGTGGATTTCCCTGAAAGTTCACGGCGGTTTTCGCGTTTAACGCAGGAGTGAATTTAGGCAGCCTGCAACCTTTGCAAAACCCCTAAAATTTGATTGTTAAAAATTTTAATATTTTGAATTTTAAGAAATTTATTTTCAAATAAGTTCAAAAAATGGGGTTTTGCAAAGTAAGCGTAGGGTGGGCAACTTGTTGCCCACGCAGTTCAATCGTGTACACATAAAATGATGTTTTAATGTGAAATATTTCATTTCAGGCTGCCTGAAAAAAATCAAATAACGTGGTGTACATAAAACCGCGTGGGCAACGATTTGTCCACCCTACGTTTGCTCCACAAACCGAACCCCCATTTTCTGCGCCAGCCTATTTTGCAGCGTATCGCGCAATCTCACATCAGACGGCTCTGGTCGTTCAGGCAGATTAAATGAGGGCAACTCTTCATTTTTGTGAAACTTCACCTGATGACGCATTTTCACACCATTCCATGTTATCTGTGCTTTTCGCTTGTTGAAATTAACTTGAATACCGTAAACAAAATATTCTCTCGCCAACATTTCTTGACGCGTTTTTTGATTATCCCACACCGCCCAAATCAAAAATAACACACTTGCCAATCCAGCCCAAAATTTATTCAAACCTTGAGCAGATAAACCAATCAACATCAGAAAGGCAAAAAACACACTTTTAATGTGAGAACGCCAGCCAAACGATTTTTTCATCTCCTTCAAATAGTTTTCACGGTCAAAAATCGGATACAAAATATCCCATGAAATTTGCGTTTGACCTTGCGCCAATTCAGATTGCACACGCGTTAAAGTCTCTCTTGCGGTTTGATTAAAATCCATCATTGTGTCCTTTCAGGCTGCCTGAAAATAATTCAAAAATTCCCTTAATTCATCAGGCAATTCCGCTTTCAAATACAAACGCTCGCCCGTCATCGGGTGGTCAAGTTCCAAAATATAAGCGTGTAAAAACATACGCTTCAGCCCCAATTTCTGCAAACGCTTATTCGCCTGATAATCGCCATACCGCTCATCGCCCGCAATCGGACAATTTTGCGATTGCATATGGACGCGAATTTGATGCGTACGCCCCGTTTTCAAAGTCGCTTGCACCAAACTCAACGCCGAAATCCCCACCGAATGCGTCAGGCTGCCTGAAAACGTGTTCAACACCTGAAACATCGTGTGCGCCGACTGCCCATGTTCATCAACGCGCACCATTTTTTCGCCCGCCGCCCCCGTGTATTTAAACAATGGCAATTGCACATGGCGCAGCGATTTGTCCCACGCGCCCACGCCCAAAGCCAAATACACTTTTTTCGGGTGGTCATTACGCAACATTTCGTGCAATTTGACCAGTGCGCTGCGTTTTTTCGCAATCATCAGCAAACCGCTCGTGTCCTTGTCCAAACGGTGCACCAATTCCAAATACTTCGCTTCGGGGCGCGACTGGCGCAATTGCTCAATCACGCCAAAACTCACGCCCGAACCGCCATGCACCGCCACGCCGCTCGGCTTGTTTAACACGATTAAACAATCGTCTTCAAACACAATCTCAAAATCGCGCGATGGAATCATTTTCTGATTCGGCGCGACTTTTTCCGTCACCCGAATCGGCGGAATACGCACCACATCGCCCGTTTCAATGCGAACATCGGCGTGCGTGCGCCCCTTGTTTATCCGCACTTCGCCGCCCCGAATAATGCGATGAATGTGGCTTTTGGGTACGCCTTTTAATATTTTAATCAAATAGTTATCCAAACGCTGTCCCGCTTCATGCGCTTGCACCGTAATATGATTGACCAAATCTTTGCTAATTGTCGGCATTTTCTCTATAATTCCCGATTGGTTTTGGCAGCAAACAGGCTGCCTGAAAACGGTGTTTGCAAGCCATACGGCTTTGATTAAATTGAAAAAATGATTTTTCAGGCAGCCTGCACACCGATTGCATAGAAAAAGCCGTATATCGCCATTTTACAAAAAAAGCACTTTACACGTTTTCCTTTTTGTTGCCAACCAGCCTACGGCAGCAAAAATATTGTTTGAATACAAAAACCTAGACGATGGCTAACCGAATTTTAAAATGAAATTGAATATGCAACAAAAAATGCTTGCTGCAATCTGTCCCCTCTCCCGTCTGGCGGGAGAGGGCTAGGGTGAGGGTGGCACGTTGAATTTCCACCCCCACCCTAACCCTCCCCCGCCAGCGAGGGAGGGGACAAGTAACTGAAAGTTCAGCCATTTCCGACAACATTTTATGATTGTGTTGCGGTATCACTTTCAGGCAGCCTGAAACCCCAAACCGCTCTTTTTTATCGTCTTTTTTGTCGCACACATCGCAGCGTGATTGTTGAAATTGCGCCACCACGCGAGCGGCATCATCAAACCGAAAACGTGTTTAAATCTTTGTATAACAAGGTTATAAACATGAAAAGAATGCTCTTCAACGCCACCCATTCGGAAGAATTGCGCGTGGCAATTGTTGATGGACAAACCCTATTGGATTTGGACATTGAAACACTCGGCAAAGAACAACGCAAAGGCAATATTTACACAGGCGTGATTACGCGCATTGAGCCGTCTTTGGAAGCCTGTTTTGTGGACTATGGCGTGGAACGTCATGGTTTTTTGCCGTTTAAAGAAATTTCACGCAGCTATTTCCGCGATTATGATGGAGGCAAAGCGCGTATCCAAGATGTGCTGAAAGAGGGTACGCAAGTCATTGTTCAAGTGGAAAAAGATGAGCGCGGCAACAAAGGCGCAGCCTTAACCACGTTTATCAGCTTGGCGGGGCGTTATTTGGTGTTGATGCCGAATAATCCGCGTGGCGGCGGCGTGTCGCGCCGCATTGAGGGCGATGACCGCGCCGAATTGAAAGAAGCGATGGCGCAATTGGACGTGCCAAACGGCATGAGCATTATTGCGCGTACCGCAGGCATTGGGCGCAGCGCGGAAGAATTAAACTGGGATTTCAATTATTTATTGCAATTATGGCGTGCGATTGAAGACGCTGCTGCCGCCCACAAACAGCCGTATTTGTTGTTTATGGAAAGCTCGCTGGTGATTCGTGCCATTCGTGATTATTATCGCCCCGACATCGCCGAAATTTTGGTGGACAACCCCGAAGTTTACGAGCAAGTTTCTGAATTTATGAGTTATGTGATGCCCAATAATTTGAGCAGACTGAAACTCTACACCGACCACACCCCCCTGTTTTCGCGTTTGCAAATTGAGCAGCAAATTGAAACCGCATTTGCGCGTTCCGTGAGCTTGCCAAGCGGTGGCGCGATTGTGATTGACCACACCGAAGCCCTTGTTTCCATTGATGTCAACTCTGCACGTTCCACGCGCGGCGCGGACATTGAAGAAACCGCATTCCGCACCAATATGGAAGCGGCAGAAGAAGTGGCGCGACAAATGCGTTTGCGCGATTTGGGCGGCTTGGTTGTGATTGATTTCATTGATATGGAAGACGCAAAACACCAACGCGATGTGGAAAACACCTTGCGCGATGCGCTGAAAAAAGACCGTGCGCGTGTGCAAATGGGCAAATTGTCGCGTTTTGGTTTGTTGGAATTGTCGCGCCAACGTTTGCAGCCTGCTTTGGCGGAAAGCAGCCACATTGCTTGTCCGCGTTGCGCTGGCACGGGCGTGATTCGCAGCATTGAATCCACAGCTTTGCACGTTTTGCGTTTGATTCAAGATGCGGCAATGAAGGAAAACACGGGCGAAGTCCACGCGCAAGTGCCTGTTGATGTGGCAACTTTTTTGTTGAACGAAAAACGCGCCGAATTGTTTGGCATGGAAGAGCGTTTGGACGTTTCTGTGTTCCTGATTCCGAATACGAATTTGGAAAATCCGCATTACGAAATTTCCCGCATCAAAGTAGATGATTTGGACGAAAACGCGAAACCGAGCTACAAACAAGTTACGCAGCCTGAAAAAACGGAAACCGTGCCATTCGCCAATAAAAAAGGCGAAAAAGCGACTCGCCCCGAGCCTGCGGTGCGTGGTTTGAAACACGCTTCGCCCGCGCCTACGGTTGCGCCGAAAAAGGACAAATCGTGGTGGGATAATTTGAAAGGTTGGTTGAACCGTTTGTTGGGTGGAGAAGAAGAGCAGCCTGCGGCAAAATCTTCAGGCAGCCTGAAAGCGAAAGCGGTGGCAGGTAAACGCAATAATCCCAATCGCCGTCAGCACCAAAATGGGCAAAATAAACCACGCCATAAATCGAATGAGCAGCCTGAAAGTGTGGCGGCAGAAACAGGTAAAACGCGTTTGCAGCAAGATAAGCAGCGCAATAAGCAAGACAGGCAGCCTGAAAATGGTAAAGTTCAAGCTAATTCATTGAATGCCAACGCTAAAGCGGACAGCGCGAAAACGCGTCAGCCCAAACAGCCACACAATAAACAGCCGAAAGCGGAGATGGCGGTAACGGGTTTACCTGTGAACAATCAGGCAGAAAAACCGCGTAAACAGAAGCAGCCAAAACAAAAACCGTTGATTGTGCAGTTGGGCGCGGAAGAGCCAAACACTACGCGCAAACCGCGTAATCAGCAAAATCGCAATCCGCAAAAACGCGCCATTCCATCGGCTTTACGCATGGAGCATTATTTTGATGTGGGCATGGCGGCGGAACGCGTGGAAGCGGCGGTGGTACACGTTTTGCGTAAGGAATATCCTGATTTGGCGGCGGAAAGTGCATTGGTGGCGGAATACGATGCGCGTGAAGTGGTGATTACGGTTGCGCCTGCGGTGGAAGAATTTGCGGAAGTGGGCGTGCAAGTTGATGATGTGATTGTGAAATCGGCTGAAGACACGGCACCTGTTGTGGAAGCAGCGGAATCTTTGGCGGCGATGGAATCTGCAAGTGAAATTGAAGCTGAAACCGAAACTGAAACAGTCAATGCGGTGGAAACAGAAATGGCACAAACCGCCGAAGCCGAACCTTTGGTGCTGACTGCGGAACCCGAAGCGATTAATTTGGACGAACTGGAAACGGTGAGTGATGATGAATTGCTGGGTTTGGTGGACGCGAATTTGGCAGACACGTCTGTTGCGCCCGAAGCAGAAAAACCATTTGATTTAACCGATGGTGAATTGGAAGCAGATTTCAGGCAGCCTGAAACCGCCAGCACATCTGATGAAGCAGATGAAATGGTGGAAGTGGCAGAAGTGGCAGAAACGGTCAAAGCGGTGGAAACGGCAGAAACCCTGCCAACTGTCGCCGCTCCCGAATTGCCCAAAGTGGCAGCAGACGTGGAAACGGTTAGCGAAACGGTTGCGCCCGAGCCTAAACCTGTCGCAACGGTGTACAGCAAACGTGCGAATGATTTTGCGGGTGTGGATTTGGGTGATTTGCAGTTGGTGGAAACCAGTCCACGCGCTTTGATTATGGATTCTATGCGTATTGAGCCACCGCGTGTGTATGGTAAGCGTTATCGTGATTTGCCGATTCGTATGCCGTCTGATGAAAAAATTGAGATGATTCAAATTGAAACCTTGAAATCTTGATTTTAGAATTAATCAAAATCCCCTCATTTTGTTGTGAAACAGAATAGGGGGATTTTTTTCAGGCTGCCTTTTTGTACACGATAAAAATCATCGTAGGGTGCGTATTACGCACCGAGTTTCGTGTAAATTGAACGATTTGGTGCGTGGTACGCACCCTACATTTTGGGCATTGGTAAAATTGTCGAGTGTTGTAAGGCAGCCTGAAAATCTGTTCAACTGATAAATGCGTTAAAATACGCCGTTTTTTATGTTCAGGCAGCCTGAAACCATGTTTCGCAAAAAAATTCAAACCCGTACAGTCAATCCCGACCATCTTGCCACGCTGATTCAATCGGGTGCAGACCCGCTTTTGGCGCAACTTTACGCGGCGCGCGCGGTGCAAAATCCCGATGAATTAGACGACCATCTGCAATTACTCATTCCCTATCAACAATTGACCAATTGTGAACGCGCCGCGCAACGACTCGCCCAAGCAATTGAACAACAAGAAAAAATCCTGATTATCGCCGATTATGATGCGGACGGCGCAACGGCGTGTTCAGTCGCCATGAAAGGTTTGGGGGCGATGGGGGCGGTGGTGGATTTTTTTGTCCCCAATCGTTTTGAACATGGCTACGGGCTGACCCCTGAATTGGCGGATATTGCGGCGCAAAAGGGCGCGAATTTGATTGTTACGGTGGACAACGGCATTTCCAGCCGCGAAGGGGTAGCGCGCGCCTATGAATTGGGCATGGACGTGTTGGTAACCGACCATCATCACGCAGGCGACCATGTGCCTGATTGCATTATTGTCAATCCCAATCAAAAAGGTTGCACTTTTCCCAGCAAAAATTTGGCGGGAGTGGGGGTGATTTTTTATGTGTTGATGGCGTTGCGGGCGGAATTGCGGGCACGGCATTATTTTTCAGGCAGCCTGAAAGAGCCAAATTTGGGCGATTTATTGGATTTGGTGGCGGTGGGAACGGTGGCGGACGTGGTGCCGCTTGACCATAATAACCGCATTCTCGTTTCGCAAGGTTTGAAACGCATTCGGGCGGGCAAAACGGGTTATGGCATTCTTGCCCTGTTTCAGGCTGCCCGTTATGACGCGAAAAAGGCGCAACCGATGGACATTGGTTTCAAAATTGCGCCGCGCATTAATGCGGCTGGGCGGCTGGACGATATGTCGGTGGGCATCGCGTGTTTATTGGCGCAGGATTGGGAGATGGCGCAATCCATTGCGGCAGAATTAAATGAATTAAATCATACCCGTCAAGAAATTGAACAGGGCATGTTGCAACAGATTTTGGGCGAATTTCCCGACAGGCTGCCTGAAAATCAAACCACGCTCACGGCGTATCGCCCCGATTTTCATCAAGGCGTGGTGGGCATTGTGGCGAGCCGTTTGAAAGACAAATTTTATCGCCCAACTTTTGTGTTTGCCCCCGATGATGATGGCAATTTGCGCGGTTCGGGGCGTTCCATTCAGGGGGTGCATTTGCGCGATGTGGTGGACACGATTGCAAAACAATGTCCTGATTTGATTTACAAATTTGGTGGTCATGCGATGGCGGCGGGTTTGACCATGCGCGGCGATGGTTTGGCTCAATTTCAGGCTGCCTTTGAAGATGTGGTGGCGAAATTGGTGGACAAAGATATTTTGTCGCAAATTTTTCTCACCGATGGCAGTCTGAACGCCGCCGATTTGACTTTGGAACGCGTCCAATTTTTAGCCACGCAAGTGTGGGGACAAGGTTTCCCCCAGCCCACATTTTGCGATGAATTTGTGATTACGCGCCAACAAAGCATGGGCGCAGATGGCAAACACCGCAAAGCATGGTTGAAAAAAAATGGGCAAAATCAACAGGAAGTGGAAGCCGTATTTTGGCGATGTGAACACGAGTTGCCCGAAGAAATTCGCGTGGTGTACCGCCCTGTGGTGAACGAGTGGGGCAATCGGGTGGATTTGCAATTGTATGTGGAGCATTGGGAAGAAGTGTTGCCGTTTTGAGTTTCAGGCTGCCTGAATATGTACGACAATTTGTAGGTCGGGCATTTATTCGGTGCGTGGTACGCACCCTACATGAATTTTGTTGTACCGAAAGGCAGCCTGAAAATTCAATATTCCCACGCTAACAATGTTAGAATAGCCAGTTAAATCAATTTCTCAACCATATTATGATTAGTAAACTCACTTTCGGCTTATTTTCCGAAGCAGACGCGCGAAATTTTATGCGCCTTATGGCGTATGTACAGCCTTTTAAGGGGCGGATTATACTGGCATTGATTGCCATTATGGGGGTGGCTTTTACCGAAAGTTATTTGGCGGCGTTTATTGCGCCTTTGGTAAATCAGGGTTTTGCCGCGCCGACCACGTCGCCTGTGTTGGGCGAAGCAACGGGCTTGATTGGCACACTCAAAAATTGGAAAGACCAATTCACTTACTTGATTTGGGGCACGGCGGATAAAGTTTGGATAGTGCCATTGTTTTTTATTTTTTTGGTGGTGTTGCGTGGGGTGTGTCGTTTTGCCAGCACTTATTTGTTGTCGTGGGTGTCGGTGGTGGCGATTAGTCATGTGCGGCGCGATATGTTTAACAAAATGCTGCAATTGTCATCAAAATACCATCAAGATACGCCATCTGGCACGGTTTTGATGAATATTGTGCAAATGGCGGACAGCTCAATTAACAATGCCAGCAATGTGTTTATCACGCTCACGCGCGATACGCTGATTGTATTGGGTTTGATTGGTGTGTTATTGTATTTGAATTGGCAATTGAGTTTGATTGTGCTGCTGATGTTTCCTGTGTTGTCTTTGTTGTCGCGTTATTATCGCAATCGTTTGAAAAAGATTATTCAAAGCGCACAATTAAGCATAGGCAGCCTGAATAATGTGGTGAACGAAACCCATCAAGGGCAACGCGTGGTGAAATTATTTGGCGGACAGGCGCAGGCTGCCGAAAAATTCAATCAAATCAACCAAACCATTGTGCGCCTAAACAAAAAAATGACCCAAGCCAGCGCGGCGCGTTCCCCGTTTAGCGAATTGATAGCTTCGTTTGCTTTGGCGATTGTGATTTTTATCGCGCTGTGGCAGAGTCAGAATGGGATTACCACGATTGGCGAATTTATGGCGTTTATTGTGGCGATGTTGCAAATGTTAAGCCCGATTAAAAATTTGGCGAACATCAGCATTCCCATGCAAACCATGTTTCTCGCCTCCGATGCGGTGTGTGAATTTTTGGACACGCAGCCTGAAAAAGACACGGGGACAATTGAATTGCCACGTGTTTCAGGCAGCCTGAAATTTGAACAAGTTGATGTACAATATTCATCGGAGAGCAAAAAAGCATTATCCAATTTTCATTTGGACATTGCGGCTGGCGAGAAAATTGCTTTGGTGGGACGGTCGGGGAGCGGCAAAAGTACGCTGGTAAATTTATTGCCACGTTTTGTTGAACCCAGTTCGGGCAAAATTTTGTTGGACGGCGTGAATATTGAAGACGTGAAATTGGCGAATTTGCGTGAACAATTTGCGCTGGTGTCGCAGGAAATTTTCTTGTTTGACGGCACTTTATGCGACAATGTGCGCTACAGTCGTCCGAATGCGAGCGATGAAGAAGTTTTGGCTGCGCTTCAGGCTGCCAATTTATTGGACGTGTTGCAACAATCGCCCGATGGTATGCACCAACAAATTGGCGCAAATGGCAGCAATTTGTCAGGCGGGCAACGCCAACGCGTGTCCATTGCCCGAGCCATTTTGAAAAATGCGCCGATTTTGTTGCTGGACGAAGCCACCAGCGCATTAGACAATGAATCAGAACGCTTGGTACAACAAGCACTTGAGCGATTAATGCACGGGCGTACCAGTATTATTGTTGCCCACCGCTTAAGCACGATTGAGCAAGCTGACCGCATTATTGTGATGGACGAAGGACGGATTGTGGAGCAAGGCAGTCATGCAGATTTGATGGCGGCTGGGGGGGATTATGCGCGCTTGCATGGGTTGGGCGGATTGAATGGATAATTTCAGGCTATCTTTTAGTACTCTATGAAAATGAAACAGCTTGAAAATAGTTTAACTATATATGGATTTCTATTATGAATAAAAATATTGTTTTGATAATGCCAACAGTATCTGATTTATCATTTGTTATTGAAGAAGCATTGGAATATCATGGTTTTAATGTGATTACTTTAAACAATTTTAATAAAGATAAAAGTTGTTACCCTTCATTTAAAGCATGGTGCTATGCAAAATACCGAAAAATTTTTTTTGGTGATAAAGAAACAACTAAAAAAATTAAAGAATTAGGTTTATGTCAAAGAATTGTTAATGAACTGACACATAATGAGGGAGACAATTATTCTTTATTTATTAGAAGTGATATGTATAGTAAAGAGTTAATTGAAAATATAGGTAAAGTTTGTACTAAAGGACATGTTAGCTATCAATTTGATGGACTACACCGTTATCCACTTATTTATGATAGAATTGATTTGTTTGATAAATTCTATATTTTTGACCCTCGAGATTTACAATATAGTGAGGCATTATTGCCATGTACTAATTTTTACTTTGAACATCTTATAGAAGATAACCCACAAATAGAATATGATTTTTATTATGTAGGTGCGCACCACCCATCTCGTCAAGAATTAATTGTTAAATTTGCACAATATGTAGAACAAAAAAATTGGCGAATGAGTTTTAATTTATATCCATTAGATATTCATGATAATCCAAGACATTTTTATCCAAATAAAAATATTCATATTATTGATGAAATTATCCCATTTAAAGAAAATATCAAACAAATGCAAAAAAGTCATATTTTGATTGATTTTGTCATTGGTGAACATAAGGGTCTTTCATTTCGTGTTTTTGAATCAGTTGGTTATCGTAAAAAATTAATTACAACCAATCCTGATGTGGCGTTATATGATTTTTATCATCCAAATAATATTTTGATTTTAGATGGTGAAAATTTTGATTTAATAGATGAATTTGTCCAAAAACCATATTATGAATTACCGAGTGAAATATATGAAAAGTACAATTTTGCAAATTGGATTAAGTATGTTTTGAATATTGATTCATTTATTCCCTTGTCATTGCCTGAAGTTAATGATGAAAAATATAATAATAATATTTTGAAAAGAAAAAAGAAAATATATTTAGTTGCTTTTGATGAACATAAACCTATTGGTGGAATAAAACAGCTTTATCGTTTTGCTGAAATATTAAATGAATTAGGCTATCAGGCTAATATTATTCATAAAAAAGAAGGTTTTAATATACAATGGTTTGCTCATCAAGTTCCCGTGAAATATTTTCCTGATTTATATTCTATACTAGATATTGAATCAAAACCGAAGTTGAGACATTTAAAACGTTTTATACAATATTATTACAATAAAATTGTAACTAAAAGTCAATATAAGTTACCTGAAAAAGATGCAATTTTAATTGTGCCAGAAGTATTAGGTTTAAAATTGAATAATATTCCAAATTATAAAAAAATTATTTATAATCAAAATAATCATTATACTTTTTCATATTATCCAACTTATGAAGAGGTTCAAATAGACCCATATGTACATAAGAATACATTGGCTACGATGACTGTATCTGATTATTCATATCAATATTTACAATATGCTTATCCAAATGCGGTTTTATTTAATACTGGTATTAGTTTAAGTAATCAGTTTACATTAGGTAAAAAGCCAAAATTAAAGAAAATTGCCTTTATGCCTAGAAAATTACCTGAAGACAGTAAACAAGTTTTACGAATTTTAGCTAAACGCCCTGTATTTAAAGATTGGCAATTTATAGCTATTGATAATAAATCTGAACATGAGGTTATCTCTATTTTGCAGGAAAGTGCAATTTTTATGAGCTTTAATCATATTGAAGGTTTTGGTTTGCCTCCTGTAGAAGCTATGGCTTGCGGTTGTTATGTAATTGGTTATGCTGGGAATGCGGGTTTGGAGTATTTAAAAAGTGAATTTAGTACCCCAATTCCAGATTTGAATATTTTGGAGTTTGTCAAAGAGTTGGAAAGAATTGTTATTCAATACAATGATAATCCTGAAATATTTTGGAAAAAAGGTGAAATGGCATCTGCATTTGTTAAAGCTAAATACACAAAAGAAAATGAGAAAATGAAAATTAAAGCTGCATTTGAACAAATTTTTAATGAAATGAGCTAAAAATTGCTTTTCTCATCCACCTAGCATATTTTTTTAAGTTTTCAGGCTGCTTAATTTGAAAAGGCAGCCTGAACCCTTTTTCAGGCTGCCTAAATTTTTAATCCCCTGATTTATCAAAACAATTCAGGCAGCCTGAAAAAAATACAAAAAAACATAGTCAAACCCACGCAACGCCTTTAAAATAACGGATTTTTGGCGCAACGCCATTTTTGCGCCCAAATGAACCCTGCGGAGTTATAACATCATGAAAAACAGAATAAATCATGTCCATTTTGTCGGAATTGGTGGTTCAGGAATGTGCGGTATTGCTGAAGTTTTGCACAATCTGGGTTTTACCGTTTCGGGTTCAGACCAAGCACAAAGTGCCGCCACACGCCATTTGAGCAAGATTGGGGTGAGCGTATTCCCTGGTCATACGGCAGAACATATTGAAGGCGCAGAAGTGGTGGTAACTTCTACCGCCGTGCAGCCTGATAATCCCGAAGTTTTAGCGGCTTTGGAACGACACATTCCCGTGATTCCACGCGCCATGATGTTGGCGGAAATCATGCGTTTGTTTAAAGGTAGCATTGCGATTGCGGGTACGCACGGCAAAACCACCACCACCAGTTTAACCGCTTCCATTTTGGGTGCGGCGGGGCTAGACCCCACTTTTGTGATTGGCGGCAAATTAACGGCGGCTGGCACAAACGCCAAATTGGGTTCAAGCAATTATATGGTGGCAGAAGCAGACGAAAGCGACGCGTCTTTCCTGTATCTCTCGCCCGTGTTTACGGTGGTTACCAATATTGACGAAGACCACATGGATACTTATGAACACAATGTGGCGAAACTGCACCAAGCCTTTATTGATTTTGTTCACCGTATGCCATTCTATGGTAAAGCATTTTTGTGCCAAGAAAGCAAACATATTCAAACCATCTTGCCACAATTAAAACGTCCACTCGCCACCTATGCGATTGATGATGAAACGGCAGATATTTACGCGACCAATGTAGAAGCTGTGGGCGCACAAATGAAATTCACCACCCATGTGCGCCAAAAAGACGCAGAACCATTGGTGTTTGACGTGGTTTTGAATATGCCTGGCAGACACAATGTCTTGAATGCTTTGGCAAGTATTGGCGTGGCGTTGGAATGCAATGCCAGCGTGGAAGCGATTCAGACAGGTTTGTTAGGCTTTAGTGGTGTGGGTCGCCGCTTCCAAAGTTATGGCGAAATCAGTCTGCCTGATGGTGGCAAAGCCTTGATTATTGATGATTATGGTCATCACCCCGTAGAAATGGCGGCAACCTTGGCGGCGGCGCGTGGCGCGTATCCGAATAATCGTTTGGTGTTGGCGTTTCAGCCGCACCGTTATACGCGCACGCGTGATTTGATTGATGATTTTGCCAATGTGTTGAGTACCGCAGATTTTGTTATGCTGACTGAAGTTTATGCTGCAGGCGAAGAGCCAATCGCGCAAGCCGATGGACGCAGTTTGGCGCGTGCCGTGCGCGTGTTTGGACGCGTAGAACCTGTGTTCTGTGAAGATGTGAACGCGTTGCCCGAAATGTTGTTGCCCATGTTGCGTGATGGCGATGTGGTTTTGACGATGGGTGCAGGCAGCATTAATCGCAGCGCACAGGCTTTGGTGGATTTTAGTCAAACACAAGTGGCGGCATAAATCATCACACCCAATATTGAATAGAGTAGGGCGGTTTGATTTTCAGGCTGCCTGAATCGTGTTAAATATCATCGTATTTTTATTTTCAGGCAGCCTGAAAGGTGTTTTGTAGCGTAATTTTGTTACGCACAAAGCAAAAGGCAGCCTGAAATCACAATTTTGAAGGAAAAACAATGCAGCAGCAGGATTTTGGTAAAGTAGCCGTTTTGATGGGCGGATTTTCGGCAGAACGCGAAGTATCGCTCAATAGTGGCAAGGCGATTTTGGCGGCACTCCAAAGCAAAGGGGTGGACGCGCACGCCTTTGACCCTGCGGAAACTGAATTGTTTGAATTGAAAAATCAGAAATTTGACATTGCCTTCAATACCTTGCATGGTAGTTACGGCGAAGATGGCACGGTACAAGGTGCGTTGGAAGCATTGGGCATACCTTACACAGGCTGCGGCGTGTTGGCTTCGGCGATTGGCATGGACAAATACCGCAGTAAATTATTGTGGTCGGCTTTACAATTGCCCGTGCCGCCGTTTGTGGTTTTGACCGATGAGACGGATTTTGCGGCGGTTGAACAAGAATTGGGTTTGCCCTTATTTATCAAACCTGCGGCGGAAGGCAGCAGCGTGGGTGTATCCAAAGTAAAAAGTGTTGGTGAATTACAACAAAAATACCAAGAATTGCGCGACCAACACATGCACGGCGAAATTTTAGCGGAAAAATTCATGTCGGGCGGCGAATACACTTGTGGCGTGATTTTCCGTCAGGCTTTGCCCACCATTCGGATTATTCCGCAAAACGAGTTCTATGATTATGATGCGAAATACAATCGTGATGACACGGTGTATTTATGCCCATCAGATTTGAGCGCAGACGATGAGCAATTGATGCGCGAATTGGCATTGAAAGCCTTTGCGGCAATTGGCGGTGGCAATAATTGCGGTCGGGTGGATTTTCTGCGCGATGAGCAGGGAAAATTGTATATTTTAGAAGCAAATACCTTACCAGGCATGACCAGTCATAGCTTGATTCCGAAATCGGCGCAAGTGGCGGGCACAGAATTTGCAGATTTATGTATTGACATTTTAAAGACGGCTTATGAAGTATAATGAACGCCTATTGAGTGGCAAAAGTGTGAAGTTGATTTTTTTGGCGGTCAGCGTATTTTTACTGTTTGCGCTGATTCGTTTTACCATGAATATCAGTTACTTCCAAATCTCTACGGTTGATGTGGTGGGGATTCGTTCCGATATGCCCTTGAAATATGTCAATAAAGAACAATTATTTGAAAACTTGAAACCCCATCTTTCAGGCAGCTATTTCCATGTGGATTTGGACACAGCGCAACAAGTTGCCATGCAGACGGAATGGGTAAGTGATGTTAAAATTGAGAAAATTATGCCCAATACGGTGCGTTTGACCGTGAAAGAACACGAACCTGTTGCCCGATGGATACGCGAAGGGCATTCGGCGGGTTTGGTTGATGGCGAAGGTAAAATTTTTCAGGCTGCCTACAATGGCGAAAAACTGCCTGAATTTGACGGCGAAGTGAATGTATTGCCACAAATGGCGCAACAGTATAAAACCTTTGCTGATGAATTACATCCTTTGCGTTTGGGCATTCTGCGTTTACAATATACCCCACGCGCATCATGGACTATGATGTTGAATAATGGCGTGGAATTGCGTTTGGGCAAGCAAGATGTGAACACACGCATGGCACGATTTGTAGATGCGTGGCAGCATTCATTAAATGAAATCAATGGCTTGGATTATGTGGATATGCGTTACAACGATGGCTTTGCAACGCGTGGCGGTACACGCCCAGCCAGTTTTTCTGTTGATGGAACAGAAACCGAACAAGATAATAACAATTCAAATTCACAAATTAACCGAGATGAATAAAAATGGTTGAAAATAAACAATATATCAGCGCATTGGACATCGGTACATCTAAAGTGATTGCCTTGATTGGCGAATTAATTGATGACGAAATCCATATTGTCGGCATTGGACAATCGCCATCTCGCGGCTTAAAAGCGGGCATGGTTACCAATATTGATGCAACCGCCCAAGCCATTAAGCAAGCCATGTCGGAAGCAGAACACATGGCAGACTGCAAAATCACACATTTGGTAACAGGCATTGCGGGTAATCATATTCGCAGTTTAAATTCACAAGGTGTGGTCAAAATCAAAGACGGTGAAGTAACGCAAACCGATATTGACCGCGCCAAAGAAACCGCTAAAGCAGTCAATATTCCACCTGACCATCAAGTGTTGCATACGGTGGTACAAGAATACATTATTGACAATCAACCCGGTGTACGCGAGCCAATTGGCATGAGCGGCGTACGCTTGGATACGCGCGTTCACATCATCACGGGCGCGGTAACGGCAATGCAAAACATTCAAAAATGTGTGCAACGCTGTAATTTGGTTGTAGATGATATTATGTTGCAACCGCTTGCCAGCGCGTCTGCGGTATTGACGGAAGATGAAAAAGAGTTGGGCGTGTGCGTGATTGACATTGGTGGTGGTACGACCGATATTGCGGTGTACACCAACGGTGCGATTCGTCATACGGCGGTGATTCCTGTGGCGGGCGATTTGATTACCCGCGATTTGGCACATGCTTTGCGCACGCCATCTAATTCTGCCGAATACATCAAAATCAATTATGGTGTGGCATTGGCGAATATTGAAGGTTTGGACGACATGGTGGAAGTGCCTAGTGTTGGCGACCGCCGTTCACGCCAAATTTCACGCCGTGTGTTGGCGAGTGTGATTCAGCCGCGCGTGGAAGAAATTTTAGAATTGACTTTGAATGAATTGCGCCGTTCTGGTTTCCCAGAAGAAGTGCTGACTTCGGGCATTGTTTTGACAGGTGGCGCGTCTTTATTACGCGGCATGGTGGAATTGACCGAAGAAATTTTTGATTTGCCTGTGCGCATTGGTGTGCCGCCTGAAATGGCGGGGCTGTCGGAGCGTGTACGCAATCCTCGTTATTCAACCGTGATTGGTTTGTTGCAGGCTGCCAAAGAACGCCATAATCAGGGGCAAAGCCAAAGCGCAGGGATTCCAAATAGCAAGAGCCGCAATATCCTGAAAAAAGTGAATGTGGATATTTTTGCGCCGCCACCTGAAGCGGAAACAGAAACCGAAATTGAACAACCCAAACGCCGCGTGCAGCCACAGCCTACTTATGTGGAAGAGCCTCAACCACAAAGTTGGTTCAGCCGTTTGCGTGAGTGGATTAACAAAACACTTTAATCTTACCAATCCCTTTTCAGGCTGCCTGAAAAGCGGACGATTCGCTAAAGAAGTTTCTTTGCCAAGCGCGTGAAACTTCTTTATAATATTGGCAATTAACGATTTTGACACATGCCCCGCCGAGGGTATGAGGAGTTTTATAAAATGGACAAACCGATTTATAACTTTGTAGAAGCCCCTACGGGTCCGGCGGTTATCAAAGTTATCGGCGTGGGCGGTGGTGGTTGCAATGCCATTAACAATATGATTGAAAACCCAATTCAGGGTGTAGAATACATCAGCGCAAACACCGATGCACAATCTTTGATGGACAATATCGCGCCCAATAAAATTCAATTGGGTGCGAGTTTAACGCGTGGTTTGGGTGCAGGTGCGAATCCTGAAGTGGGTCGTGCGGCAGCGATTGAAGACCGTGAAGCGATTGTAAAAGCGATTAGCGGCGCAGATATGCTGTTTATCACCACAGGTATGGGCGGTGGTACGGGTACAGGTGCAGCACCTGTGATTGCTGAAATCGCCAAAGAATTGGGTATTTTGACCGTAGCAGTGGTTACGCGCCCATTCAAACACGAAGGTAAACGCGCTAATGTGGCACAGCAAGGTATTGAAACCTTGAAAAATCATGTGGATTCGCTGATTGTTGTGCCAAACGATAAATTATTGGCGGCTTTGGGCAAAGGTACAACCGTGCGCGAAGCTTTCCGTGCGGCAAACAATGTATTGCGTAACGGCGTGGCAGGCATTTCTGAGATTGTGACCAGTCCTGGTTTCATCAATTTGGACTTTGCTGACGTGAAAAACATGATGAGCATTGTCGGCATGGCAATGATGGGTATTGGCGAATCCAAAGGCTCTGACCGTGCGCGTATCGCCATTGAGCAAGCCATTTCTAGCCCATTATTGGACGATGTGAGCTTGAGCGGTGCCAAAGGCGTGTTGGTAAACATCACGACTGCGCCAGATTGCTTGATTTTGGACGAATATCAAGAGATTATGTCTGTGGTGGGCGATTATGCTTCGCCTGACGCTGAACTGAAATTCGGTACGGCGGAAGACATGAATATGCCTGAAGACGCGATTCGCGTTACGATTATCGCAACAGGTTTGCGTGAAAATTCAGAGCGTGGCGGCGATGACATTATGGGTGGCGGACACCACCATCGTCATGCTCCCATGTCTAACAACAATATTCGCCCAAGCAGCAACCGCCCATCAGCGTCTATTGCACAACCAACGATTACCAGCACCGATGTGTTACCTGGTATGGAGGGCGTGATTCGTTCAGGTCGCAATACACGCAGCGTGAATTTGGTGGCGGCGGATTTCTCCAGCCAATCTGTTTTGGACGATTTTGAAATTCCAGCCATGTTGCGCCGTCAAAACGACAACAATAACAACTAATTAATTTCCATCAAAAAACCGAGTTATCTGTGGATAACTCGGTTTTTTCTGTTCAGGCTGCCTGAAAATGGTGGCTTAACTATAGTGGATTCAATTTAAATCAGGACAAGGCGACAGCGACCGCCGTGTACACATAGTACATAAGGGAGCTGGCAACGCTGTACTGGTTTAAATTGAATTCACTATATTCTCTTCTTCGCGCATTTTAGCTAATTCTGCTAATGAATATTCCGCGTCTTTATTGCCCTGTTTGGCGGCAAGTTTCCACCATTTTTCTGCTAAATCATAATCTTGTAGTACGCCCACGCCTTCCACATAATTCATGCCCAAATTAAATTGTGCGGACGAATCGCCCAATTCGGCGGCTTGGCGAAACCACTCGGCAGCCTGTGCGGGGTCTTCTTCTACGCCAAAACCTTCTTG
>NZ_JQKH01000028.1 GCF_000745955.1 Alysiella crassa DSM 2578
TTGGTGGGTCGTGAGCGATTCGAACGCTCGACCAACGGATTAAAAGTCCGATAAAGCCTATTTTAATTTTTTTTAAACTATTGATTTATAAAGTATCAAAAAAATTGTGATGTCTGTACATACCATCACATACAGCCACAAATATATCACAAACTGGCACAATTTGGGCACACAAGAAAACACACTTAAAACCGCGTTCACTCGCTTTTTTAAGTGTGTTTTTTCGTCTTAACAAAAGGAATGTGAATGAAATTAACCCATTTTCTGATGATGGGCGCAGCAATGACAACGGCTCTGCCCACGCTCGCCGCGCCCTTACCCC
Source organism: Alysiella crassa DSM 2578 (assembly GCF_000745955.1). Lineage (GTDB taxonomy): Bacteria > Pseudomonadota > Gammaproteobacteria > Burkholderiales > Neisseriaceae > Simonsiella > Simonsiella crassa. Next base: position 323 of record NZ_JQKH01000028.1, read on the forward strand.
AAAAAACCACCGTAGGCATGACCCAACCGCGTTTCAACGACTTGGCGGCACAATGTACCAATGCTGTACACCCCAACACCTTGCAAGCAGTCGCGCGTGTGGAAAGTGGTTTTAACCCCTACGCCATTGGCGTTGTGAAAGGCAGATTACAACGTCAGCCGCGCACACTCGCCGAAGCGGTCGCCACCGCCAAATCTCTTCACGCACAAGGCAAAAATTTCAGCATGGGTTTAATGCAAGTAAACCGCTACAACTTGGCAGCCTACGGATTGAATTATGAAACCGTGTTTGAGCCATGCAAAAACATCAATGCTGGCGCAAAAATCCTGAAATCGTGCTTTGACCGAGCAGGGGGCAAAGGACAGGCAGCCTTACAAAAAGCGTTCAGTTGCTACTATTCGGGCAATTTCAAATTTGGTTTCAAGAGTGATTTTAAAGGGCAACCACCCTACGTTACCAAAATCATCATGTCGGCATTAAACAATTCGCAGAACCAAACCATACGCTTTTCAGGCAGCCTGAAAGTCAATCACACCGCGACCGATTTAAGCAAAAATCAATTAGTTGCGAGCGTACCGCCCATTCAGCAAGCCCAAAGGCAGCCTGAAACGGCGCAATATATCCCCATGCCAGCCGAATATCAGAACGCCCAAACTCCTGTTTCTGATGAAAAACCTGTGGTCGTAGCAGCCCAAAAACCACCGCCACCACCGCCCGAATGGGACGTATTCGCCTACGCGGAATACCGCGAAAAATACGGCGGTAACAAGCCTGAATGGGATATTTCGCCATAATCCAATTTCAATTTAAACGGTCTAACCGTTTGAAACCGCCCAACAGGGCAATCCGTGCCGATACGAAAGTGTCGGCTTTTTTATTTTTTAAACATAGGAAACAAAAAGATGAACAAAATCTTGAATTTCATCACAAAAAAATCCGCTCAATACACCCCTGAAATCATGGAAGCGCAAGCCAAATCCAATGCAATCATGGGCAAAACCAGCGTTCAGGCTGCCGTGCATGGCTTGGCTGTGGTGGCGATGTTGGGGGCTGCTCCGCTCGCGTCCGCCGCAGGTTTTGAAGCCGAAGCAAAAGGCATGGCAGATAAAATCTACAAAGCCATTTACGGCATTGTGGGCGTGGTTGCCTTGATTATTGTCTTGTGGCAATGCGTTGAAGGCTGGTCGGGTCGCAAGTCATGGATGGATATTTTGGTAACGTGTATTTGGGTTATCGCGGCGGCAGCTTCGGGCGCATTGGTGGCTTGGCTGTGGAGCAAAGGTCAATCAATGACATTTGGCTAATCAGGAAATCATCAGCATGAACGACATTGAAACCGAATACCCCACGTTTAACGGTTTAAATCGTCAAGCCATGATTTGGGGCGTACCACTCATTCCCTTTATGGCGTGTTTTTTCGTGCTGATGATGCTTTTCATGGTGTCAATGACTTTTCTTGGTGGAAAGTCATTGTTCATCTTATTGCTGGTTATTCCGATTTTCCTAGCATTGAGAAGCATTTCAGCCAATGACGACCAAGCCTTTAAAATTTACGGCATTGAAATCAAATGGTGGTTACGCCGACAACACGCCGAACTGTTCAACGGCGCAACCACCATTGTTTCAACCAAATATGGGAGACAAACCAGTGATTATCAGCGATTTTTTCAGCAAAATTTTCAAGAAACTGCCCGCCCAATCGGAATTTCTACCGAAAATCTGCCAACACGTTACCAATGAAATTGTCTATTTTGAAACAGGACATTATGGTTTTGTCATCAAAATGGAGGGTTTGGCGTTTGACGGTGTGGACGACAAACATTTGTTTTCCAGCTTCGTGGGTTTGAAAGATTTGTTTTCGGCAATCGGCAAAACCTTTGGTAATCGTGCCGCGATTTGGACAACTTTACGGCGCAGCAAAATTGAATTTAATCAACAATATGACTTTCAGGCTGCCTTTTGCCAACAATTTGCCGACCACTATTTACAGCGTTTCCAAACCGAAGATTATTTTGAAAACACTTTTTTCCTGACGCTCATCATCAAAAACAACAGCATGGACGCTGGGATTAAAGAATGCCAAGAGCAAATTCAAATTCTGCTCCGCGCGCTGGAAACGTACAGCCCAACCGTGCTGACCGCCTACCAAAATCAAAACGGTGTAGGCTTTTCCGAAGTGTATCAATTTTTTGGCAGCCTGATTAACGGCAACAACGAGCCTATCCCACTTTCCGCTACGAATGCCTACCAAGTTATCCCAGCGTCCGTGCTGCATTTTGGTTCAGACGTGGCAGAAATTCGCCCCGAGCAGGGAGAACGCAAATGGGCAACAATTTACGATTTGAAAGATTTTGGTGTCAGCAAACCCAAGATTTTAACCAGTATTTTGACTTTGCCTTGCGAGTTTACCTTGACGCAATCCATGATTTTCATCAACCCTTACGATATGCTCGGCAATATCAAAAAGCAAATCAATAACTTGCAATCGGTGGGCGATTTGGCAACTGAACAAGTTGAAGAGTTGGAATACGGCATGGGTGGCTTAACGGCTGGCGAATTGATGTTTGGCGATTACAGCGCGGTTTTGACCGTGTTTGGCAAAACACCGCAGGAAGCGGCGGATAATGGCGCACGAGCCTATTCCACGTTTCTCAATTCGGGGGCGTATCGTTTTGCCAAAGCTGGCGCGTCCGCACCGTCCACTTGGTACGCGCAAGTCCCCAACAGCGCGGAGCGTCCACGCTCGTTTCCCAAAACCACCGAAAATTTAGCCTGTACTTTTGGCATTCACAATTACAGTTATGGCAAAAAATACGGCAATCCATTGGGCAACGGCTCGGCGGTTATGCCCCTGCAAACGGTGTCCAAAACGCTGTTTCACTTCAATTTCCACTTTTCCAATCCCAAAGAAGACAATGTGGGCGACAAAATCGCAGGGCATACGTTGATTTTGGGCGCGACTGGTACAGGTAAAACCACTTTGCAAACTTCGCTGTTGGCGTTTGCCGAGCGGTTTCAACCGCACCTGTTCGCGCTGGATTTGGACAGGGGCATGGAGTTGTTTATCCGCGTGATTGGTGGCAATTATTTTGCGCTGGAAGCTGGGGTGCCGACTGGCTTAAATCCGTTCCAACTGCCCGACACACCGACCAACCGCGAATTTCTGTACGAATTGGTCGGCATTTGTGGACGCGATGAACACGGTAAACTGACCGCCCAAGAACGCCAAGACATTCAAAACGCGGTTAATGCTTTGTTTGAAATGGATTTTGAATACAGAAGTTTCAGCTATTTGTTACAGAGCATTCCGCACAATGCGACCAACCCCGACAGTTTGCGCGTAAGGCTGTCTGAATGGTGTCGCAGCGAAAATGGACGCTTTGCATGGGTTCTGGACAATGAGCGTAACTTATTCAATCCTGATGAATTTTGGCGCATTGGTTTTGATTTGTCGGACATTTTGAAAGACAAATACAAACCGACCGAGCCAGTTTTAGCCTATTTGTTCCATTTGCGTGAACTGATGTTGGACAAAGTGGCAGAGAAAAACGGCTTACTGGTTAATATCATTGAAGAGTTTTGGTATGCCTTGCGCTTCAAATTCACGGAAGAATTGATGTTGAAAATGCTCAAAACCGACCGTAAACGCGGTTCTTGGTTGATTTTGGTGTCGCAATCGCCCGAAGACGCGATTAAAGCCGATATTTTCCCCGCGATTGTCCAGCAAACACCGACCAAGATTTTTCTGCCCAACCCCGATGCCGAATTTACAGGCAGCTACGAGCGTTGCGGCTTGACCCTGAAAGAGTACCAAGAATTGATTAAGTTGTCGTTGGATAGCCGTACATTTTTGGTTAAACAATCCAAGCAATCCGCCTTTGCAAAACTGGATTTGTATGGTTTTAAAGACGAAATGGTTTTCCTTTCAGGCAGCAGCGATAATATTGAATTGTTGCATGAAACGATGTCGGTTTATGGCGATGACGTTCATCAATGGTATCAACCATTTATGCAAACCGTCCGCCGCATTCGGGCGGAAAAATCCCAGTCTAAATTGAATGCGCCCACGCAAGCGGTGGAAGCGTTCGCCATTTGTTGAGTTTGCCCCAGTAATGGGGCTTTTTCGTGCCGTGAAAACGGCGTTTTTTCTTTTTAACACAAGGACTTTTTATCATGAAAACACACATGAAAAAAATCGCAGTAGTGGTACTTTCAGGCTGCCTGATGTTGAGCCAACCAGTCATGGCAGGGGGGATTCCTGTTTTTGACGGTGCGGCGGTTGCCCAAGCCATTCAACAGGGCATTCAGATGAAAACCCAAATTGATAACCAAATTTCTCAATTGAAAGAGTTAGAAAGTCAAGTCAAAGCCATGAGTGGCTTCCGCGATGTCGGTAAAGTGGCTCGTAGCACATTGGACACAGCAACAGGCATTGGCAGCGAATGGTCGGAGTTGTACAGCAAAGCCAAAGTTACAGCCAACATCAAAGATGATTTGAATGGCAAAAAATATTCCCATGAAAATAATTTGATGCAGATTTTGCAGACACAAAAATTGAATATCAAATCATTGGAAGAAGCCCAGTCGCGCATGGACAAAATCATTGATTTGGGTCGCCAAGCGCAAAACACGCAAGACATCAAAGCGGCGCAGGATTTTGCCAACCGCATTGCCATTGAGCAAGGCTACATTCAAGCCATGCAAATGAAGTTGGATATGGCGGAACGTATCGCCAAGCAGCAGGAAAAAATCCATCAACAACAATATGCACAACGGCAGAAATGTTTTGCACAACAACTGGGTAAGGGCAATAATTACAAAGCCTGTATGTAATATTTAACCCTATTACAGGTAGCCTGAAAGATGGTGTAAGCTATATTTCAGGCTGCCTGAATTATGTAAAGGAAAAACAAAATGGCAGGGACATTTTGGAAAGATACCACCGATTTTCTGCTCGATGGCTTGGGAACAAATTTATTTGCCCAAAGTGCCAATTTAATCAGCAGTATTGCGCCCTTATTTTCAATGGGTTTTGGCATTTATTTCATGATAATTATTCTAAACGCTTATGGGCGCGGTTTTGACGGGAATGCCATTGATTTTGCAAAAAAAACGGTGGCTTGGTTAATTATTATTGCCTGCGCGTTTAATGCAACACAATACCAAAAAATAGCAGGTATGCTATACGAATTTCCCGAGTGGCTTGCAGGGATTATCAATGGCAATTTTGACGTGGGCGCGATTGATGTCGCATGGGACAGTATAACGCAGGCGGTTAGTCAAATTACAGAGCAAGCATCAGATTTAGGCATGACTGATTTTGCGGATAAATTAATGTTTTACATAGCAGCAGGGTTTTTAATTTGTTGTGGTATTGTCTTTTTTGGGATTGTAGTAGCATATTATTTGGTGGCAAAAATTTCATTGGCAATGGTTTTGTTAATCGGTCCACTCTTTTTAGGCATGATGTTGTTTTCATCTACTAGACAATACGCAATGAATTGGTTTAGTCAAATTTTTAATTATGCTGTAACAATTGCACTTTTTACCATTTTAATGTCTGTGCAAATGAAGATTTTTGAAAACCACATACAGAATTTAGTTACAGAGCATTGGGCAAGTAGCCTGCAAATTTTTGGTATTTTGCCTGTGTTCTTGTTGGTTACGATTTTGCTTGTTGTCGTTGCGTTCAGTATTCCATCTATTGCGTCCGCTCTGACTGGTGGCGCAGGTGCAGGGGGCTTCTCTACAATGGTCAATTTTGTACGCCAAGCATTGAATGGCGGTAAACATTCAAGCCCTTTAAGTGGTGTAGGTGTACAGAAAGCCTATGGACAGGGAAAAACAGCAATCGGAAAAGCAAGGCAATTTATGGGTTATATGGGCAACCATATTGGAAATGGGAGAAAATAGATAGTTGAAATAGTAGAAAACTGCATTCAATTTGATTATTGAATGCAGTTTTTTATCTTAAATATTTGATAAAATAGAATATAATGATTTTTCTATTTTTGAAGACAATCTTATATCTTGAATAAATCCATAAACAAAACTAATGACACACCCCCAACCAAAAAGATAGGGTGCAAACGGTTCTATCCATGTACCTTCAAATGTACCAACCATATACACTAATATCAAAATAAATAAGAACCCACTCAAGATACGAAACACGCCATATTTTGTCTCACTAAAATGATTTATAACTTTATTATTGATATAAATTTGTTCTGTATTGAGATTTTTAACCCCAACTACCACACCACCTACATTTCTTTTGTTAGATAGTTTTGATATGGTTAGTTTATGCCCTACACGTATAGGAATATCCCAGTCTGTAACTTGAAAATCCTTTTCCACACCATTTTCATCAACAAGAAAAAAACGCAAATGATTGGTTACTTGACTATTGATTTCCACCGAACCCTCCGAGCCACTACCTGAAACGTGCGTTTCGGAGCGTTGAGAAAAATCGGTTACAGTACCTGAATAAATCTCAATAAAATAATGCTTATTTTGAATGGTTTGGCTTTTCATAGTAAACACCCATTTAATTTGAAATTACTGCGTATTATACACATTTTTCTCAATAAAATCAATTAGAAAAATGATTTTTTCTCTTTTTAAACCCAGTCTTAAATCCCAACGATTTAAGGCTTTTTTCTTTGGAGTATCGCACCATGAAACACACTTTTTTCTTGATGATTGTGTCGCTCGGTTTGGCAGCGTGTAGCCACAATCCGCCCAAACCATACGGCAAATTCTTTCCGATTAACGGTCAAGAAACCGTTTACGCCGCCCCTAATTCTTTGATGAACATGAATAATCAACCATTGGAGTTAAAACATGAGTAAAACCCTAATCATCGCCGAAAAGCCCAATGTAGCAAAAGAAATCGCCGCCGCTTTGGGTGTGCCACGCAGTAAAAACTACTATGAAAACAATGAATTGATTATCAGCAACTGCATTGGGCATTTGGTGGATTTGTATGTACCTGAATTGGAAAGTAAAAATGTGCCTTTGCCGATTGTGCCACGCCCATTTCAACTGAAAGCCAAAGAAAATACCCAGCAACAATATGATTTATTGAAACATTTGTTGCACCGCTCGGACGTTTCTGTGGTTGTCAATGCTTGCGATGCGGAGCGCGAGGGCGAGAGCATTTTTTACCGCGTTTACGAGCTTTCAGGCTGCCTGAAACCTGTTAAACGTATGTGGATTACGTCCACGACCCAAGACGGCTATTTGGACGCATGGCGCAATCTGAAAGATGGCGCAGCAGTCCACCACCTGCACATGGCAGCCAAAAGCCGAGCGGAAGCCGACTGGCTCTTGGGCATTAACGGCAGCCGCGCCCTGTTTCATGCGGTCGGTCGCGTGATGACACCCACGCTGGCTATGTTCGTGGACGCTTACCAAGCCAACAAAAATTTCAAACCGCAGGATTATTGGGAAATTCACGGTGATTTCACGGTGAACGGTGGTGATTTTACCGCTAAATTATTGGATAAAAACGATAAAGTCGCCAAATTTGATGATTTTAATCAGGCAAAAGCCGCTTTGGTGAACATTCAGCAAATCCCTGATTTTATGGTAAAAGATGATTTCACGGTCAGCAAAAAATCCGCGCCGTATTTGTTCTCGGCAACCGCTTTGCAAAAACAAGCCAATAAGCAATTCAAATTTTCGGCGGATAAAACTTTGCAAATCATGCAAAATTTGTATCAGGATTACAAATGCTTAACTTATCCGCGTTCCGATTTTGACGCGCTGCCCGAAGATTTTTTACCGACCATGACCGCCACTTTGAACGGTTTGGGCGCATTACAGGAATATCAAGATATTGTTTTGAATATGAACAATCAAAACTTGATTGTGCAAAATCCGCGTGTTTTTGATAATTCGCGTATTGATTCACACTATGCCATTGTTCCAACAGGATTTATTGTGAAAAACGGTGTGGAAACGCCTTTATCGCAACTGTCTGATTGTGAATTGAAACAGATTTTGCCAGCCGATGAATACGCCATTTTCAATATGGTGGCGTTGCGGACAATGGCGGCATTTTTTCCGCCAGCCGAATACGCGGTTACAACCCGAACGGCGCAGTCGGGCGATGTGGTGTTTCAGACAACAGGCAAGGTGTTGAAAGTGTGGGGTTGGTTGTCGGTGTACGGTGGCATGGACGAAGACGAAGAAAAAGGTTTCAGGCTGCCTGAAATTCAAAATGGCGAAAGCACATCTGCCCAAACCATTGATTTAAAAGCACTCAAAACCCAAGCCCCCAAATTGCTCAATGACAGTTCCTTGCTCACAGCAATGGAAACCGCAGGGCGCAAGCTGGACGATGACGAATTGAGCGACATCATGCGCGAAACAGGCGGCTTGGGAACGGCGGCGACACGACCTCCAACCATTGCCAAACTCAAAGAAGCCAAAGGCGATAAACCGCCGTTTGTGGTGGTGGAAAAAAACCAGCTTATCCCCACCGAACGCGCCATTGCCGTGATTGAACATTTGCGGCGACATTATCCCCTGCTCGTCAATCCAATGGTTACGGCGCAATGGGAACGGAAATTGGCGCAAATGGCAAAAGGGCAATGTGAGCGCGAACAATTTATGGCGGAAATTGAGTGGGCGGTGCGCGAGTTGGTGCAGATTTTGCAAACCCACAAAATGCCCTTTGTGGATTTGAGCGGTGTAAAACAAGCCAAAACCTTTGTTTGCCCATGCTGTTCAGGCAGCCTGAACGACAAAAACAAACTTTTGGAATGCGATTGCGGTTTCAAATTGTGGAAAACCATTGCTGGTAAAACCTTGACCGATAAACAAATCCACGTCTTGATTGAAAACGGACACACGGACGAAATCAAGGGATTTGTGGGCAAATCGGGCAAGTCGTTTAACGCCAAACTGAAAATTGACCGTGAAAACAAACAAGTGAAATTTGAGTTTACTAACTGATTTTGAAAAAGGATTTTGTATGTCAAACAAAACACAAACGCAGGTTCAAAGCCACCGTACCGCCCTGAAAATGGTGGACGAAGCCAAGAAATTTCATCAGTCCGACATTGAGCGGACAAAAAAAGTGGCGAAAATTGCTTGGTATGTGGCAGGGGGGTCTATGGTTTTGACTGGCTTGGCGGTGGGCGCGGTGTTGGGCTTAACGCCGCTTAAAACCGTGCAGCCCTTTGTTATTCGGGTGGACAACAATACAGGCGCGACCGACATTGTTACCACCATGAAAAAACAGGAAAAAAGCTATGGCGAAGTCATGGACAAGTTTTGGCTGGGGCAATATGTGCGCTATCGGGAGGGTTACGATTGGCAAACCGTACAAGATACGTTTGACGCGACCAATTTGTTGAGTTCGCCACAAGAACAAGCCCAATTCAGCCAAATCTACAAAGACAATCCCAACGCCCCACACAAAATTTTGCGCGATACCGCAAAAGTGGTGGTTAAAGTGAACGCGATTGCCTTTGTGGGGAATATGGCGCAAGTTCGGTTTGAAAAAGCGGTTATTCCGCTCAATAAAAGCGATGTGCAGCCTGAACCACAACGCTACATCGCCACCATTGCCTACGAGTACAAAAACGCTGGCATGAAAGACGAAGACCGCTTAATCAATCCTTTGGGCTTCCAAGTTACCAGCTACCGCGTGGATAAGGAGCATATTCAATGAAATCTCATTTTTTGATGAAAACCACCGCCGCCACTTTAACTGTGGCGGCTTCTTTTTCGGCGGTTGCCGATGGGCGCATTCGTACCGAAGTGTACAGCGAAAACCGCGTTTATCCGATTTACGCGGAAATTGGTAAGGCGGCAATGGTGCAGCTTGAAGCAGACGAGCGCGTGAGCGATGCAAACGCTTTGGTGGGGATTGGGCATTCCGAAGCATGGACACACGCAACACGCGGTAACAATGTCATTTTCAAGCCCAAATCCGCCGACCCTGTTACCAATATGATTATCGTGTCCAATAAACGGACGTATGCCTTTGATTTGAAAATGGCTAATCCAAAAAATCCGCCCACTTACATTCTGCGCTTTGATTATCCCGACACACGCAAAGCCAAACAAGCAGAACAACGCCAAAAACAGGCAGCCTTACGCGCCAAACAAGACCAAGCACTCAAAACCTTGACCGATACAGGCGCGGTGCATGATGTGATGTCGTCCAATCAGTTGTATTTTGGGCAAGGTAGCCAAAAACTTGCACCGACCGCGATGTGGGACAACGGACGTTTTACTTACCTGAAATTCAACAATGGGCGCGATGTTCCCACCGTTTACCGCGTGGAAACAGACGGCTCGGAAACGCTGCTCAACACCCACCGCGAAAATGACACCACCGTCATTCATGAAGTGAACGAAAAAATCATGTTGCGTTTGGGTCGCGCGGTTTTGCTGATTGAAAATCGTGGTTTCAATCCACAAGGCACGTTCAACCATACAGGCACGGACGACAATCAATCCGTGCGTTTATTGAAATAAGGGGAATAAACAATGGCATTTTTCAAGAAAAAAACCACCGAAGCCACACCCGAAACCACCGAACCGAGCTTGGCGGAAAAAATCGGCGACAGCCAAATTGAGAAAGGTATGCCCGATTTGGACAATCCACAAGGCAAGTCCAATATGGGTAAAGTGGGCTTGTTTTTGGGTTTGCTGTTTGCAACTGGGCTGATTGTGGCTGGGGCGATTGTGTTTACTGGCGGCGATGAAGAAACCGCCACCAACACCAAGCCCGAAATGGACATGGTGCAAAACAACCAAAGCCACAATTTCAACCAAGACAAATCCGACATCAAAGAGCGTGAAAGTTTGGAATTGGCGGTGGCTTCGGAAGCGGTCGCCGCGTCCCAACCGCAGGAAGTCCCACCCATTCAAACGGTAGAAACCCAAGCGCAGCCACAACCCCAGTCCCAGCCTGTTCAAGAAACCCAAGTTGTTCAGGTGGAACGCGAACCCGAGCCACCGAAAGAAAAGCCCATCAATCCGCGTTTATTGGGCGATGTGCTGGTTAGTTCGGGGAGTGGTTTATCGGCGGACGGTGGCGCGGACAACTCAGGCAGCCTGAATGCGGAAAATCAAGCCGAAAACAGCCCATTTATGGCAACCGCTTCACAATCTTCACAAACTGATTTTGCTGATGATGACGAGCGCAAACCGCAAGAAAACGCCTTTGCCAACAGCCTGAAACCCACCCAAACGCCGTCTGTACGCGCCATGCAACGCGGTAAAATGGATTATGTGTTAGCCAAAGGCACAAACATTCTCTGTACATTGGACACGCAAATCATCACAACCCGAGCAGGTTTCACACGTTGTCTGATTACCCGAGACATTTACTCGGCAAACGGCAAAGTTTTGTTGCTGGAAAAAGGCTCAAAAATCATCGGCGAGCAAACCGCCGCCATGTTGCAAGGTCAGGCGCGCGTGGGGATTTTGTGGAACGAAGTTACCACGCCCAAAGGCGTTACGGTACAGCTTGCCAGTCCTGCCGCAGGGCAACTGGGCGCGGCTGGCGTGGGCGCACGAGTGAAATACCATTTTTGGCGGCGTTTTGGTGGGGCAATCATGATTAGCTTGATTGGCGACTTGGGCGACAGCTACGCCAACCGCCAAAATTCAGGGGACGGACAGCGCATTTCCTTTGAAAACTCGTCCGAAGCCGCACAGGACATGGCAACCGAAGCCCTGAAAAACAGCATCAACATTCCGCCGACCGCCTACATAAATCATGGTACGTTAATCAACATCATGGTGGCGCGTGATGTGGATTTTGGCGGCGTGTATGAAGTGGTTAATCCGTATCAATTTTAATTTAATCAATGATTTTCAGGCAGCTTGATTGTTCAGGCTGCCTGAATTTTTATTTAGGAATATGAATAAATGAACAAAATGGAAATTTTAATTAAAATTGCGATGCTTATACCGATTTTAATCATTTTTGGGTATGCGATTGATTGCTTTATCCAAGCGAGAAAGCCACAGCCAAGAAAAACCAAAAAAGACCAAGAACTGGAAGCCTATTTCCACAAATCAAATGATTTATTAAAAAAATAAAAGGAGTTTGGTATCATGCAAAATCAATCAATCCGAGCCGATGCGTCCGCTCGCAATTTGCTGGACAATCTCGGCATTACCCAATTACTGAACCAAAACGGCGTAACCGAAGTGATGATAAACCGTCCACATGAACTGTTTATTGAACGCGCAACAGGCACGGAGCGGCTGGAAATGCCCGATTTGTCGTTGGATAAATTGCGCCATTTAGCCAATATCTTAACCACATTCAACCAAAAACATTTGACCGAAAAAGACCCCATTCATTCCGTAACTTTGCCTGACGGCGAACGCGGACAAATCCTTATTCCGCCGTCTTGCGAAAATGGGACAATCGTGTTTTCGTTTCGCAAACCGTCCAACAGCCGCTTTTCCCTTGATGATTATGTCAAAACGCAGCGATTGAGCGGTTTTGCGGACGTGGCAGACATCAACGGCAGCCAATTTGCCGATGTTTCAGGCAGCCTGAAATTGACCCACGATGTGAAATTGCAAGATTGGGAATACAAATTATTGGAATACAAAGAAAATCGTGATTTAAACAGTTTCTTTAAATTGGCGGTAGAAAAGCATTTGAACATTTGCATGGTGGGCGGTACAGGTTCGGGCAAAACCACGTTTACCAAAGCCATTGCCGACCTGATAGACCCCAAAACGCGGATTATCACGATTGAAGACACGCACGAATTGGACTTACCCAAACACCCCAACCATGTGCATTTATTCTACAAAGAACACATCACGGCAAAACAGATTATTGCTGCTTGTATGCGCCTGAAACCCGACCGCATTTTCTTGACCGAGTTACGCGGCGATGAAGCATGGGATTACTTGTCGGCTCTGAATACAGGACACGCAGGAGGCTTGACTTCCGTCCATGCAAACAATGCTGAATCTGTGTTTTATCGCATTGCCCAGCTTGCCAAAGAATCCGCGACAGGTCGCACGATGGACTATGATTTTATTTTAAATACCGTCCGTTCCACCATTGATGTTGTGTGTTTTTTTAACCGAACCTACATGACGGAACTTTATTACAACCCAGTCGCCAAACTTCACGCCTTGCAAGGGCGTTAATCATCAAAAAGGAAAAACCATGTCTGAACCGAAACGCCCCATACTTCCCCTGGTTATTTTTTTGGTCGTGCTTGAACCGCTTGCTTTGGCAGGCGGTTTTTATTTGGGCGCGACCGTTTTTGTGGATTGGCTCTCGCTCAAAAAAACCGAACCCAGCCCATTTTTATTGCTGAAATATTGGCAAATGAACAGGCTGCCTGAAATCATGTTTGTGCCTTTGGTCGTTTCTACGGTGTTATCGGCTTTGTTGGGCTTTTTGCCTTTGATTGTTGTGATGTTGGCTTTGGTTTTGGGCAAACCCAAACGTGAATTGCACGGCTCGGCGCGTTTCGCAAACGATATGGAAATCCGCCAAGCTGGGCTGCTCCAAAACGCCAAAGAACGCGAAAAACAAAAAATGCCCGACATTCTGATTGGCAAACATAAAGGGCAATATTTGCGCTGGTTTGGCAATGAATTTTTTGAATTGGACGCGCCTACGCGCTCGGGTAAAGGTGTCGGCATTGTTATTCCCAACTGTCTGCATTATCGGGACAGTATGGTGGTTTACGACCCCAAATATGAAAATTTTTTGATTACAGGCGGTTTTCGGCAAAAAAATGGGCAAGAAGTTTATTTGTTCAATCCAGCAGGGGTGTTGCCGAGCAGCGAAGAGAACCCCGACCCCACTTTACAAACCATGTCGCCCCTGATGTCGCATTGTTGGAATCCATACACCTATATTCGCCGAGATTCACGCTTTACTTACAAAGACTTAATGAATATGGCGCACATTCTGCTCGCTTCGGGCAACAACGATAGCGGCAGTTCCACGTTTTTCACGGAATCTGCGCGTAAATTGTTTGTCGGATTGAGTTTGTTTCTGATTGAAACCGAACACGAGCGCGATTTAAGCGACTACCGCCAACGCACCACATTGGCAAATTTGTTCCGCCTGACTTCGCCGACCGATGGGCGACCGCTCAATGAATGGCTGAAAGATGAAATTGAAAGCCGCCCCTATTTGAGTTCGCAATGCCAAACTTTGCTGTTGGGATTTGTGAACGGTTCGCCCAAAACTGGGGCGGACATTTTGTCATCGCTGACCGCGCCGTTGGGTATGTTTCTTGACCCTGTTGTGGAAAAAGCCACGTCTTCCGATGATTTCCGTCTTGATGAATTGCGGAAAAAGCGCATGACCATTTACATCGGCATTGTGCCTACGGAAATGGGGACGTTTCGCAATTTGATGAATTTGTTTTTTAGCCAACTGATAGACGTAAATGTCCAACAAGGGTTGCCTGAAAACAATCCTGCGCTGAAATACCAATGTTTGCTGTTGATGGACGAGTTCCCAGCATTGGGCAAAATGTCGGTTATTGTGAACGCTGTGGCGTTTATCGCTGGCTACAATTTGCGTTTGCTGATTATCAATCAATCGCCATCGCAACTTGAAGACATCTACGGCAAAGAAGCCGCACGAACGCTCACAACCAATTTTGCCTGTCGGGTGCTGTACACCCCACGCGACCAAAAAGATGCCCAAGAATACAGCGAAATCATCGGTTACGAGACCTTTAAAAGCCGTTCCAGTTCGCGTTCTTCGGGTCGTGGCACGAGCCGCAGCCAAAGCATTTCCGACCAAAAACGCGCTGTGATGAACCCTGACGAGATGAAAACCATGCCCGCCAGCGATTGCATTGTTACGCTGAACAAAGTCCGTCCGATTTACGCGCAAAAAATCATTTATTGGCAAGACCCTGTTTTTACAGAGCGTTTGGACAAACAAAAATACCCAGTTCCCAAAATTCCTGAATTGGATTTGCCAATTCCAAATCAAATTCATCAAGAAAATCAAACACAAAATCAACCTGCTAATCCAGCCAATTCAATCACGCAAGATTTCAGGCAGCCTGAAAGTCCTAGCGGACAGCAAACACCGCCACCCACTACGCCATTGAGCGCAGAAGAAATGGACAGTTTTGTATGGGAAAAATGCGTGAACAAAGAAGCGGTTAGCGCAAGTGTTTTGTCTTTGATGATACGCGAAAACGTGAATGATGCGCCCGATATTCAGGCTGCCGTGCAAGGTCTGCCCGATTTGTGGCTGTTGGACAAAATGCCCGAAACCGCAGCTTTATTAGCGGAAAACTCAATAGAAACAACGGAGAATGAAACATGAGCGATTATGACAACATTCAAAACGCCCTGAACCACATTGACCCACAAGACCGCGAGACATGGTTTCGCATGGGCGCGGCGATTAAAGATGAATTGGGCGAAAACGGCTTTGAAATGTGGGACAACTGGTCGCGCCAAGCCGACAATTACAAGCAAACGGACGCGCAGTCGGTGTGGAAATCCATTAAAACAGGACACATTCACATTGCGACTTTGTTTAAAGTGGCGCGTGAAAACGGCTACCGCCCTGAACGCCCTTACACCCCACCCAGCCCCGAAACGCTCGCCCAGCGCGCCCAAATCGCCCAAGAAAAACAACGTGCCGAAGCAGAACGCATTACCCAAGCCCACGCCAAAGCGGAAAAAACCGCCTACGGCATTTGGCAAAATGCCAGTCCTGCTGACCCCAAACACGCTTACGCCCAAAACAAAGGCTTGGGATTGAGCGAAGCCGCCATGAGTGTGCTGCGCCAAAACGAATACAACGGTAAAAAACAGTTGATTATCCCCTTGTATTCAGATAAAAAATTGGTAAACGTGCAAACCATTGATGAAGACGGCAACAAAAAATTCCTGAATGGCGGTCAAAAACAAGGCGCGTACACGATTATTGGCGATTTTAAACAAAATCAACAAGGCATTATTTTGGCGGAGGGTTTTGCGACCGCCGCCAGCGTTCATGAAGCGACTGGCAAGCCTGTTGTGGTGGCGTTTGACGCTGGTAATTTGAAAGCGGTTTCGGAAAAGCTGTTGAACGTGCTGCCCGAAAATGTGCCTGTTTATTTTGCTGCCGACAACGACCCCAGCCAAACGGGTTTGCATAAAGCCCAAGCCGCCGCCGAAGTGTGGGGCGAACGCGCTCAAATTTTGCTGCCTGAATTTAGCGATAAACAAATCGCTGAATTTCAAGAAAAATTTGGCGAAAACAAAATCCCCACCGATTTCAACGATTTGCACAAATTGGCAGGAATTGACGCGGTGCGTGAACGTTTTGATGGCTTGGCAATGGCGCAAGAATCTGAAATTGAAGCGGACACGGATTTCAGGCAGCCTGAAATGGAACACGTCAAGCCCGAATTATCGCGTGAAGAATTGTTGAAAAACAATTATTGGCGCGTGGCAAATGGCTACGACCCTTTGCCTGAATACGAACGCAAAACCGAGCCACAAACTGAATTACCCAACGAAACCAATCAAGCAGCCACATCAGAAAAAGATGTGGCTGTTTCCATTTCTGAAAAGGAAAACAGCATGGAAAACCAAAAATCTTATTCACACGACAATCCCTATGCAGAATGGGCAGCCCACGATGATGAAGTACGCCAAAACGCAGATGATTGGGAAGCTCGCCAACCATTAACAGATAGCCGATTGGCTGACTTCAATTCAATGGCAAAACAACAGGGATTTACTACACACATTGAATCACAACATGGCGGTTTAGGGACTTTTCAAGCAGATAAATATCTTGAAAATTCAGATTATCATGTTGAAATTTTAGGGCAATTTAAAAATCATGGCAGCCAAGCCATTTATGAAGCGGCGCGTGATTTTACGGTTTCTTTTCATGAAAAGGGAGAAATCGTGGATTATTTATACACCAATGATTTGAATACCGCATTACAACAGTCTAATGAATGGCTTAAAAATCATGAATTACAACAGGGACAACACGTTGTATCTGAACAATTATTCAGCCAATCTGAAAACGAGCGCACCCCCGATTTCTACGATTACAATTTTGAAGATTTGCCCAAAGAGCGTCCGCAAGTCGCACAAAATCAGCAAGAAGCCCAAACACCTGAACCCGAAACCACCCCTGCCGATTTCAGGCAGCCTGAACCCGAGACAGCCACATCAGAAAATGATGTGGCTGTTTCCGTTTCAGAAACCAATCAAGCTGAACAAGAAACACCCAGCGAAAAAATCGGGCAGCCTGAACGCCCCAACCTTGAACCTGATGAACCCGAACAGGAAATGCACAATACCATTGAATACGAAGCGTTCCAGCGTGAAATTGACCCTGCTGAACCCGAAAAAACCGAATTCAGGCAGCCTGAAAATCCCAGCGTAGCGCAAACACCGCCCACGACCGAGCTTGAAACAGAAGAATCCAAGCAAGAAAAAAACGAACCTGAACGCCCTGCCCCCGAGCAGGAAAAATCCCAAGCCAATACAGGTTTGGATTACACAATCCCAGCCCATTTGCAAAGTCGCATGATTGCCGTAGATGCCCAGCGTTTCCGCGTTGCCAACTACGAAATGGGCGCACATTTGCTGCGTTACACCGCGCCCGATAATCCCCAAACCGTGTTGTTTGAAGACAAGGGTAAAACCATTCAAACCGCCCGAGACGACAAACAAACCATTCAGGATATGTTAGACGTAGCAAAAGCCAAAGGTTGGGACAGTATCAAAATTTCAGGCAGCCAAGAATTTAAGCAGCAGATGTGGTTAGAAGCCGAAAGTCGCGGCATTGCCACCAAAGGCTACAAACCCAGCCCCGAAGATTTAGCCATTTTGGAACGCCGCCGCGAAGAACGCGCCACCAACAGCATTGCCGAAGCCGAAAAGCTGAAACAGCAATCCGCAACCCCTGAACGCCCCGAAAGCACCATGAAAACCATTCCTACCGAAGCAGTTAAAGCGGCGGACACGGTCAAAGCCCATGCCGCGCAAGCGCAACAGACCAATACCCCCAAACCCAGCGACACCGCCAAAGCGCAATACGAAAGCAAATTGGCAACCTTGCCGACCGAACAGCAGCACAAAGCACGTTTTTACGAGCGGCAAGCATTGGCAGCCATGCGCCATATGCCAGCCGAATTTCACGAAAAAACGCGCCAAGCCATTTACGAGAACCAAACGGATTTAATCCGCAATGGCAAATACCACGCGCCCGACCCTGCCAAAACGCAAGATAGGCAGCCTGAAAAAGCGCAAGAAAAAGCCCACGAGCGCGTGCCCAGCCGTGATGATTGGGAAATGGAACGCTGATTTGATTTGTTGATTTTTGAAACCAAAAGCCCTGTTTAGCCAAATGGTTAAGCAGGGTTTTGTTTTTGGGAGAATACCATGACCGTAATTAAACTCAAAGAAAGTAACCCGATTGAAGCACATATCGCCCAGTTGAAAATTTGGCAACGTGATTGCAAAAAATTTCAGCAAACCGCGCTCTACGACTTATTGAGTGAAACCATTGTTTTAATGAAAAAATTGCACAAAGAAAAACCCAACACCCCCACCGAAAAATTTACCCACACCGCCGCCGATTTAGCCTTTTCGGACTACATCAGGGCAAGGGCAAATTATTGTTGTGAACGTTGTGGTAAGCAATATCCCAAAAAATCAAAAGGTTTGCAATGTTCCCACCATTTTTCAAGGCGTTTTTACAGCATTCGCTACCACCCCGACAATGCGGCTGCACTCTGCCACCATTGTCATAATTATTGGTTTAGCAAGGATATTTTGGAAAGTGCTGCGTGGTTACATGAGCGATTGAACCAAAGCCAAATTGATGAGCTTATTCGCCTGAAAAACCTGCCAAATGCAACCCAAAAACTATCCGCCAGCCAACAAGATGAGATTGCCGAATACTACCGTAATCTATTGAAAGATTTGGAAAATGAAAGTCAATCAATTTAGTGGCGACTTGGCTTTACCACGTCAATTTTATTGCCAAAATTGCGGTGTGGGTGTGGTCGTTACCGAAACCAGCGACCGTCGCTTTCGCTATTGCTGCCAACGCTGTGAAAAACAGTATTGGCGGCGCACTTCAAAACGCAATAGTCGGAGAAAAAAGTGAAAAATTCATCAAAGAAAATAGATGTTTACGGCTTAACAACTGATGAAATTCAGCAGTTGCGGCAAATCGCCAAAGAACGCTACGGTAAAGCCAGCGTTTCTCTGCTCGCCAAAAAATTGTTGCAAGCGCAAATCAGGCAGCCTGAAATAATAAATACACATGAAGAACAATTATTTGAGCGTTTAACCTTGCGATTACCGCCCAAGCAACAGGTTTATTTGACTCAAAAAGCCAAAGAACAACATAGCACCCTAAACGAAGTAGCCCGAGACATCATCGCCGAATACATTACTAAAAACCCTGTTTTAGGCAATGACGCGGTTCAAGCTCTGTTTCAATACAATTACCAGCTTTTACGGATTGGGCGAAATATCAATCAGATAGCAAGACAATTTAATGAAATGTCGCCCCAATCACTTACCACCAAACAGCTTAATGAACTTGTGGAATATTTGGACTATCACACGGATATTGTTCATAGGGTGCTGGAAAAGCAAGAAAAACCGCTTAAATTTAGTGAAAGTTGGAGATTGATGTATGCAGCATCTAAACAGGCAGATTGATGATTGGTTTATCGGCTACAAAACCCATGCCGTGAAGCCCAAGCGCAGTTCTTTGGCTGGTGGCAGTCCAAACCGCAGCCCCAAGCCATTTGCCAAAACAGGCTTGAAATCGGGTACAGGTTTGAAAAATTTACAGGCAGCCGCCGCCAAAAAGCCCGAAGTTATGGTTAAAATCGCCAAGCGCGTGAGCAAAAATTCCAAAGGAATTAACGGTGTACAAAACCACATGAAATACATTTCGCGCAATGGCAAATTGCCACTTGAAACCAATCATGGCGACAAAGTTCAAGGTAATCCAGCCATTCAATCCCTGATGAACCATTGGCAGAAATCAGGCATTCCCCAAAATTCCGATAAACGCGAAGCGATTAACATTGTGCTGTCCATGCCAGCAGGTACGCCACCGCAAGCCGTACTGAATGCGGCTCGTCAATTTGCGGCTGAACAGTTTGAAAAACATGAATATGCCTTTGCCTTACATCACGAAAGCGAGCGAGACGGCGAGCCACCCCACCCACACGTCCACTTGTGTGTCATGGTTCGTGATGAAGACGGTATCCGCTTAAATCCACGCAAAAATGATTTGTTTGAATGGCGTGTCCGCTTTGCTGAAAAAATGCGTGAACAAGGTGTAGAATGCACCGCCACGCGGCGACAACATCGCGGTCAGAGCATTAAGGGGCAGAAAGCCGACATTCGCCAAATTATCATTCGCACCATGCAGGAAGAAAAACAGGGTAAGCAGCCTGAAAACATCAAGCGTAGCCACATTGCCCAAGCCAATGTTGAAGCGATTTTAGAAGCCCTGAAAGCGCAACAGCGACCGCAACACCCTTTTCAGGAAAAAGCCCAGCAAGCCAAAGACCACATTACCGAGCAGTACAGCTTGATTTCAAGGGAATTGTACAAATTGGGGTACAAAACCGAAGCCAAAATCATGAAAGATTTTGCCAACGAAGTTTCAGGAAAAAGTTTGGACACCCAAGCCCAACAAATCTACGACCGCCACGCGCATTCTCTCCAACAATCTCAAACCCAAACCAACGAGCCGAAAGCCGAGCCGAAAAATCCCAGTTGTGATAATTGGGAAATGGAACGCTGACGCGCTGCCCTACTTTCTTTCTGATACCAAAGGCATTCCGAAGTCCACTATGGGCTTCGGAGTGCCTTTTTTTGTGCCTGATGACCCAGCCCCACAAGGGGCGTTTCCGCGAAAGCGGAATGTAAAACATCGCATTTAGCGGTGTTTTTGGCACGTTGTGCCTATCCTGCGTTCTAAATTTTTAAGGTTTTTAAATAAAGAAAAATCAGCCCACCCCGTCTATTTAGTACAAATTTAGCCATTTTTGGTAGTAATTTGGTAATATTTTGGTAAATTAAGATACATAATTTTCATCAAAAGGAAATTAAAAATCCAATTATGGTAAAAATGAAACAGTAAATTAGGGGAAAAAATCCTTTCTTGATAAAATAAATTCCTAATTTGGAAATAATATGGTACGATTTAGGGAAGTAATTTAGGAATTTTGCTTATGAGTGATTTAGATGATTTTATGGCAGAGAACACGCCGACTTTCCGCTCAAAATTACAGCCGTATTTGAGTGATATTCAAATTTTATGGCAACACGGCTATTCCGAGCCTGATATTCTGCGTTATTTGTCCGAGAAAAAAATGCTCGTGGTTACACGAAAAACGCTACACGCTTTTATCGTGAAAAACATTCAGCCCAAAACACCGACACCCCAAACGGTTGTTGAACCGCCCAAGCCGATTATTCATCAAAAGGAAAAAGCGGTTTCTCCACCTAATGCACCTGCTCCCAAAAATACACCCAACACACAAAACAGCGAAGTATCCACCGAGCAGGAAAAGCCCACACCTACGGATAAGCCCAAACTGAAAAAAGGCATCAAAAAATTTGACTGGAAAAACGCCACTTCGGACGGTTTAGCTTAAGAAAGGAAAAATCATGAGTGCTGTTTTAAATTTGATTTTGTCTGATGAAATCAATCAAAAATTAGAAAAATTGGTTTCTATTAAGGGGCAAAACAAATCAGAATATGTTACAGAATTGTTAATTAACCACGTTCATAGCCAAAATACTGATGAACCATTTAATTTTGATTTAGAACGCATGAAATCACGGGTTGAAGATGATTTCGTGGCTGTTCCTAAATTTGAAAATAGAGATGATTTAATCAAGTGGTTGGAGCAGTAAATGAACGTAGAATTAGGAAAACGCTTTCAACAAGAGTTAAAAAACTACCCTACCGCCGACAAAATCAAAATTGCTGATTTTATCCTGCATATTCAAAAGCATGGCTTTACTGGTTTAGCTGGCAGAAATAAACCATCTCACGAAGTCCCAAAAGATGACCCCAAGTGGCTAGAAAAAGTCCAATATGCCCAGCAACATAGACTTTGGCATTACCACATCGGCATTCCTGAATATGATGTGAATAAACCATTTGGCGAGCAGACATCAAAATATGTGTTGCACTATATGAAATGGGATAATGCCATTAGAATTGTGGATTTTTCAGAACACCCACCGTTTTCATTACCAACTGAATTATATTTGGAATAATTTAAATAGCCTATTTCCATTGTGGGAATAGGCTATTTTTGTTGTTTCAAGCTATCTGAAACCTTTCATCAGAAAAAGAAACCAGCCGCCCCAAATATTTGCACCATTCCCCTAAAATTTTTTCTCTGAAAAATAGATGTAACCACTATGTAACCACCTTGTAACCAACTAAATTATTAAGTATTTTTCAGTAAAAATAATACTGTAACCATTGTAACCACCATAACCACCTGAATTTATATATCATGTGAGTTAGTACAGCCTAGTTTTTATTCTGATAAATTTTTGTGGTTACGGTGGTTACAATGGTTACAAATATATAATTGTTTGAATTTTAATAAATTTAATTTCAAATTGACTGGTTACACATTATTTCCATAGTGGTTATGGTGGTTACAGTATTCACAAAAAAGTCGCCAAATCTTTAAGCTAGATTTGACGACTTTTTTATAAATTTATGTTTTTTCAGGAATTTCAATTCCATTGATAACATAAAAACGCCCTTTATCACGTTTTTGGTGTTTCCAACGCTTTTCATCTAATCGTTTCAACCACCCCAAATCACACAAAACCTGACACGCTTTTTGAACATCAATGCCCTGAAAAATTTCCTGTTCAAATACCGCAGGAACTATCCAATATTGGGTACTCTTGCCATAATCTACTTCCCTGAAATACCCTGCATGGTGTGGCGATGTGGTTTTTGCGTCCCATTGAGCAAAACGCCCATTATCCGCGTTCAGTTGCATGAAGTCCGCCATTTTCTTGATGATTTTCAAATCTTCCTGTTTACCAGCCCCTGTTCGGTTGAGCCAATCATCAAAGCACTTTTGCACCATTAACATACCCATACCTTGTTGAATACCTGTGATAGAACGCGACATTTCCAACGCTGTTGCCACCAATGAAAAGCGTTTAGCAACGCGTCCAACTTGCCCTTGATGTAATTCATCAGGTAGCCGAGCCAAAAATTCAGCTTGAATTTCGCGTATTCTTTGGGTGCTTGTACTGTTCAAAATGCTTAACCAAGCGCGTCCAACTGTGCCATACTGCCGTTCAACCACATCTTGCAAATGATTGGACAACTCCGCACCATTTTTGAAACCATGCAAGTTTTCAAAAACACCATGTACCGTTGAAGCTGGGATACTTGGTAAACGTACCGCCTGACCTGCTTCCCAAGTACCACCGTTTTTCTCAATATAGCTGTTTAAGGCGTATTCGCCTGTGGAAAACAGCAAAATCCGCCATTCCGATTGTGGGCGGTTGCCACCGTCTTTATTGGCTTGAATTTTAGATTTGCCATTGATGACGGAGTAAGCGGTTTTAGAAATGGTTTGCGCGTTGGCTTCGCCGATTTCGTCCAGTACCAAAAAATTATCATTGCGCGTTAAAGCGGCATTGGAAAAGCCCAAATCTGTACCGCGCCACGACAACGCCAAAATTTGAGGATTACCCCACACACTCAACCCAACTTTGGCAACGGTGGTTTTACCGTCCGAGCTATCGCCATAGATGTGAAAACCGCCGTTTTGTTCGCCAGTCAAATACAAAAGCGGAGCGGCTAACGCTGTGCCGATTGCTAAACACAAACGGCTATTGTCGCTCATGTATTTGCCGATTTGCTCTTTCCACTCGTTCAGGCTGCCTGAAACGGTATAGGCGTGGGATTGGCTCGTATCGCCGTTATAAATGGCTTGTTGAATTGAGTGATTTTTACTGATAATGTCGCCATTTGGCAGAATATAAGCGGATTTATCGGCATTCCAGCCAGCTTTATTGCAAACGATAAATTCAGGCGCACCATCGCATTCTGTTTGCAAATAGTCTGACAAAAGCTCACGTTTGCGTTTGCCTGACAAAATGGCGATACCCTTTGATTGCAAATTCAGCCAGCTTGCAGACGTGCCGATTTCGCCCATGCTCAAAACCGCTTTTTCTTTTTGATAGGTAATTGGGTCAGTCCATTGGATAACGCGATAGTGATTTTTGTATTCGTCCAAACCGCGCCCAATGATTTCTATGCAATCCGACAAACGGATAGGGGCTTGCGGTACGTTATCTTTGATTGGCGTACAAAATACCCCCTGCGGATTAACTTCAAAATATTGATTATGGCTCATGTTGTGGTATAATTATTCGTAAGTTTAACGGGCAGCAAATTTGTATTGCTGGCTACTTAAAAGTCCTTTGGTTGCCGCCAAAGGACTTTATTTATTTCTCCAAAACCCTTGTGTCATGGAGATTTTTTAATGCCGTTCCAATTTCATACGATACGGAAATTTGGGCATTGTCCTTTTTGCCATAACGGTTTTTGATTTGTGAAATTGTGCCTTGTGAACAATTACAAAATTCCGCTATTTCTTTCTGTGTCATTCCAATGTTTTGAATATCTTGAATGATTTTAGACCAATCCATTTGTATCAATCCTTGTGTTGCTGTGCTTAAATAAGCACGATTTTAATTAGAAAACTAATAAAATTCAAGTAAAAAAATAATTGCACAAACATTTAGACTTGATGATTTATCAAAAAATAGGATAAATCATCATGGGTACAAATTTCGCAGAGCGTGTAAAAGAACGCCGCACCGAATTAGAATTAAGCCAATCAGCATTAGCCAAAAGAGCAAAAGTCAGTCAGGGGACAATCGCACAAATTGAATTAGGATTAAGTCAGGGGTCAGGAAAAATTGTGGACTTGGCATTTGCATTAGGCGTTAGTCCTGAATGGCTGCTATATGGTAAAAATCCCCCAAGTGAATTAACCAAATCAGCCGATACGCAAACCAGTTCGGATTTTGTTACCAATACTGCTAGTGGTATCGCATTAAAGAAAAGCCTTTGTGTATCAAAAAATTGGGATTGTGAATATTTAGAATTTATGAAAGCAAATGATGAAAGTATGTCGCCCACCATTACTACTTTTGATGATGTTGTCTTCAATCGTTTGGAGACCAATAAACAGGAAAATGGGATTTTTGTAATTAAACGGACGAGTGGAACAATCATCATCAGAAGATTAATTTTAGATTCATCTCAACGTTGGATTTATCGGAGTGATAATTTAGATAAAACACGCTATTCAGATGTGTTTGAAAATATTGGCGATGAGATTTTAGGTCGGGTTGTATGGCGTGGAGGGGACAACTCTTTTAATTAATTTTATGCTCCATTTAAAAATATTGGTGTGCTTTTCCCACACCAATATTTTTTTTTGCCAAATTATTAAAATTCTAATTGACACAACTTAATTAGATTGCTAATATTCAATTATTGAAGTAATTAACGGTTCTTTAACAATTCAGTAACGCAAGTAACCCAACTTCCCTGATTGATTTCAGAAAGTAAGTCGTGTGATTGGGTTACAGGCTGCATTCAATCAGCCCCAAGCAGTTGAAATGTCCGTGCATACGGGTAGCGCGTTGTGCGTCCGTGAATTAGGCGGCAATTTGAACGTATCTTGTTTAATTGGGACGTATTCCCAATGCTGGAACATATCTACGGAATTGTTCTAACGCTATCGGCAGTATGGATAAGCGAATACAAGGTTTCAGGCAGCGTTGAGCCATGCTCCGCGATGAAACATTGTCTGTTCTTTATTTGCTTTTTTGAAGCAATTTCAATTCATTTTCATCATATTTTTGTGCTGTCCGATTATTTCAGTTGTGCTTTTTTAGGCAACCTGAAATGGTCGGACAGTTACAAAACAAAATTAAAAAAATTAAGGATTTACCATGAAAAAGATAAATCAAAATTTGGCGCGTATTTTGCGCCCAATTGCTGCTACCAAATATAAAGAGCAGCGCAATCACATTCACAAACAGTTCAAAAAAATGCTGGCAAATGGCATGAGCCGCGAAACCGCGTTGGCACACGCGCAATTTAGCGTGGACAGCTTGACTGGCAACTACGACAAAATTACCTATGATGATTTGAACAAGGAAATCATCACATTGGTACGCGAGCGTAACGGTCTTGTTGAAGTGATTGCCGTATGCCGTCCGCCGAAAAATGGGCGCGGTCAGGCAACGCTAGAAATGGTCGGAAGTAAGAAAAAACGTAAATTGCCAAATGTGCGAGCAGCGTATGAGCGTTTGCGGAAAAGTATTTATCGCCGCTATCCGAACACTTATTTTTCTGATGAAAAAGTGTTTAAGGCTGCCTGAAATGGTTGCAAATCCAAGCTAATTCGTTGGTTTTGATTGAGTTGGCTTGAGTGTGTAACCATATTCCCAAAAAGGATTAAATATGAATAAAATCAAACTATTGGAAAGAATTTCAGATAATTTACTGGAATTGCGTGAATTATATGGTGGCAACTCTGGTTTTGATGAATTACTGGAGAAACTAGATGATGACGTTTGTACCTTGAAAATCCTTATCAAGGAAAATCAAGGGAATTGAAGTTTAACCAACCTACTTTCAGGAGTGTTTTATCATGAAAATGAAAAACTTGCTGGCAGCGACTGTGGTTTCTGCCACTTTTTTTGCGCCGATGGTCGCATCAGCTAACCCATTACCACAATCGGCTACGCCTCTTCCAATGGCTTCAGGCGATTTACTGACTGGGGATAAACGTTTAGCGTGTGAAGCGGTTTTGTGCTTGTCTAGTGGCGAGCGTCCGAGCGAATGCGCTTCTTCTTTGAGACGCTATTTTTCCATCAAATTTAAAAAACCACACAAAACGATTTCAGCGCGTAAAGATTTCCTGAAATTGTGTCCGTCCAGCAATGAGCCGAATATGCCCAAACTGATTGATGCGTTGGCGAATGGCGCAGGGCGTTGTGATGCGACTGAACTCAACCGCGTAATGATGGCAACCTATCGCGTACAAGAGTGTACACGCATTAGTCGGCACAGTAACAGTTGTTCGTGGGTAACAAAATCGTATGTTCGTAATGCGTTGCCGTCCTATTGTTCGGCATACTTCAATCACGAATGGACGACTACAGGCGACAAAATCCGTTTTGTGGGTACGGAAAAACAAGGCGGTCGCTGGGTGGACGTGAAATAATTTTCAGGCTGCCTGAATATTCTCAAACATTCTTTTTTTGATAAACAAATAGCCCCTTATCGGCACATAAGGGGCTTTCACATAAGGATAATCTTATGCAAGAAGTTCACATGGTAGCACAAGGCAAGGGCGGTGTGGGGAAATCTTTAATCAGTAGTTTTATTGCCCAATATTTGCAACCCAAAACAGCAGAATTGCATTGCTACGATACCGACCCAGTTAATCCGACTTTCAGCCACTATCAGGCTTTAAATCCCAAAGTCGTGAACATTCTGACCGAAGACAACAACATCAACACACGCTTTTTTGATGATTTGCTGGAAGATTTGTTGAATTTGGACGGTATCGCGGTGGTGGACAATGGAGCGGCAACATTCGTTCCCTTAATGTCATACATGGCGGAAAACGATGTGGCGGATATGCTGGCTGAAAACAATGTCCGCCTTGTCGTGCATATTCCTGTAACAGGTGGACAAGCCTTGAATGAATGCTTGAAAGGCTTGAACCAAAGTTTGCAAACCATTAACGCGGAATTTGTGATTTGGCTCAACGAACACAACGGCAAAGTGGAGCAAGACGGCAAATCATTTGAAAAATTTGGCATTTACCAACAATATCAAGATGATATTTTGGGTGTTGTGAAGCTGGAAAGTTTTTCGGCGGATACCTACGGACAAGACATTGCTCAAATGACATCGCTCAATTTGACCTTTGAAGAAGTGAAAACCTCCCCCGATTTCCGAATTATGGCAAAAAATCGGCTCAAAAAATTCAAAGAATATGTTTTTGAACAATTAGATGCCCTACCATTAACCGATGCGGAAATTCATCATGAACCCACAACAGAATGATGAAATCCAAAAAATTATTGTCTCGGTATTTGAATTAACAGGTTGTAAGGTATCGGCAGATGACCCGATTGTTGCAATGATGTTAATTCAACGCCGCGAAATGGCGGAACTGGTCGCGCAACACGAAGCCCAACAGCAATTTTTCCTTGATGAATTGACGAAAAAAGCCAATGCGATTGTCGGCTCGGCGGACGCATTCAGCCAACAAAAAAATTTGGTTATTCAGGAAATTTTGCATACCAACACACAAACGCTGGCTGAAAACGAAAGCAAATTGTTTGCCCAAGTCAGCAAGCGCATTCAAGACCAATTTAGTGAAATGTCGGTGGATTTGTTCAAAAACTTGGAAACACGCACCTTTCGCTTGATGATGATTTTGCTGGTGGTACAGGTGGGTGTGTTGATTGCGTCATTGATTTTGTAATGGCTCGGGCAGTTTGGATTTTTTCAGGCTGCCTGAATTTTGTTCAAAAGGAAAATTAATATGGATAAAGATGAAAACGGGTTTGGGATTATATTAGGTTTTGCCATAGCACTTTCCATAATAGTTTCGCTGATTGCATGGATTACTCCAAGCCAAAAAGAAGTTGAAATTATAGAAAAATGCCAACTAATTAAACAGGATATATCAGTTAGAAAATCACACTATCGTTGTGCTGATGGCGTGGAATATATCCTTAATAGGCTACCTAAACAGGAAAAACCATGAAAACCTACACCGTAACCGAAGCTGCCAAACTCGCCCATTGCCACCCAGAAACCCTACGCGAATACATCAGAGCAGGAAAACTGGTTGCAGCAAAAATCGGGCGCGCCTATTGTATTCGTCAGGCGAAACTTGACGAGTTTCTTCAATCACTTGAAAATGATGTCGTACAGACATCACTTCAACAACGGAGTGAACAACAATGTCAAAAAAGCAAAGTAAAAACAAAGGTCTCTATCAAAGAGACGGCATTTGGTATCTTGACATCAGAGCAGGCAATCAGCGAATTAGACGCTCTACTGGCACCAGCGACAAGGCGAAAGCCCAAGCGTACAGAGTACAGTTAGAACATGAAATTTGGCAGCAACAGCGTTTAGGTGTGCTGCCAAAACATTTATGGGACGAAGCCGCAGCCAAATGGATTAAGGAGAAACAAGACAAAAAGAGTATTGAAGACGATATTTGTCGCATTCGGCAATTAACCGCCTTGCGTGGTCGGTATTTGCAAGATTTAGACCGCAAAACCATTATGAAAGTAGTAGGCGATTTACCATGTAGTAATAGCACCAAAAACCGCTATTTGGCGTTAATTCGTTCCATTTTGAACAAATGCGTGAATGAATGGGATTGGTTGAGTAAAGCTCCCAAACTCACATTGTACAAAGAGCCGAAAAAACGCATTCGCTGGCTCAAACCGCAGGAAGCCCAAAAATTGATTCATGCCTTTGAAAATTTGCCCTATATGCAGCACATGATTATTTTTTCGCTGGCAACAGGTTTGCGAAAGAGTAATGTGTTGAATTTAAAATGGGAACAGATTGATTTGAAACGGCGTATCGCATGGATTTATCCTGATGAGACCAAAAACAGTCAGGCTTTGGGCGTACCGCTTAATCAGGTGGCATTGCAGGTTTTGGCAGTCCGACAGAGAACCACGCCTTTTGTTTTT
This sequence comes from Alysiella crassa DSM 2578, assembly GCF_000745955.1. Lineage (GTDB taxonomy): Bacteria > Pseudomonadota > Gammaproteobacteria > Burkholderiales > Neisseriaceae > Simonsiella > Simonsiella crassa. The sequence continues at coordinate 30,110 of NZ_JQKH01000028.1, forward strand.
AATAACAGCAAAGGGCAACCTGTAAAAGCGGTCAGTCATCGTATTTGGAAAAAAGGCTTGAAAGAAGCTGGAATTAGTAATTTCAAATGGCATGACTTGCGGCATACTTGGGCAAGTTGGTTGGTGCAAAGTGGCGTACCGCTTTTGGCTCTGAAAGAAATGGGCGGTTGGGAAAGTTTGGAAATGGTGCAGAAATACGCACATCTTTCATCACAACACTTGCAAGACCACGCGGATAATTTGCTGTTAAATTGGGACACAATTTGGACACAGTCCAAAAAATCCGACAATTTGGATAGCAAAGAAAAAAGCCTAAACAACTGTTTAGGCTTGTAAAATTTGGTGGGTCGTGAGCGATTCGAACGCTCGACCAACGGATTAAAAGTCCG
>NZ_JQKH01000029.1 GCF_000745955.1 Alysiella crassa DSM 2578
TCAATTTGGTCGTAAGCTTTTGCTGTGCCGCCGAATTTTTCAGCCAAAATGGTGGTCAATGCAGCAGTCAAAGTGGTTTTACCATGGTCAACGTGACCGATGGTGCCAACGTTTACGTGCGGTTTGCTACGTTCAAATTTTTCCTTTGCCATGGCAAAATTCCTTCAAAATATATAAATTGTCAAAAATAAATTCATAAAATGGTGCCCATGGGCGGAATTGAACCGCCGACCTCTCCCTTACCAAGGGAGTGCTCTACCCCTGAGCTACATGGGCTTATTCATTCTTATAGCTACAATTTAATGATAAATTGTAGCTATGTTATTTTTATTTGGAGCGGGTGAAGGGAATCGAACCCTCACCGTAAGCTTGGAAGGCTTCTGCTCTACCATTGAGCTACACCCGCTTGTCTCTGCTCCAAATACGGAATTTTTGGTGGTGGGAGAAGGATTCGAACCTTCGAAGCTTTCGCAACAGATTTACAGTCTGCCCCCTTTGGCCGCTCGGGAATCCCACCAGAAGAGAAACCGAACTATACGGTACACCGCGCATTCGGTCAAGCCTAAATTGATATTATTTTATTATTATATTGTTTTATTGCTGATTATTTTTATTTTGCCGCGATAATTTTATGGTATTTTTCCATCAATTGTTCTTGGTTTTCGGGATTTTCTTCGTCAATTAAAATGCAATCAACTGGGCAAACCTGCTGACATTGCGGCTCATCGTAGTGTCCAACGCATTGCGTACACAAATTTGGGTTGATTTCGTAAATTTCTTCGCCCTGATAAATGGCATCATTGGGGCATTCTGGTTCGCACACATCGCAGTTAATGCACTCATCGGTAATGAATAAAGACATTTTTGGTGTTCTCGTAAAATTAAAAAAGCGCGAAATTATAGCATATTTTGTTTTTCAGGCTGCCTGAAAATGCGTTTTAACACTTTGAGAATGCTTGTTATTCTTCAGATGAAATTTGTGCCAACACCTGCATACTCTGCCCCGCTTTGCCCTGCTTCAACACTACCAACCAATCGGGCAATTCGGGCAACGCGCCCGCTTCTATATACAGCTGCGCTTCGGGCGATAATTTATCTTTTAATAAGGGAAATAATTTTGCCCAATCTTGCCACACAAATGGTGGGTCAAGCATAACCAAATCAAATATTTGCGTAGTCTGTGCCAAAAATTGCAAACCATCTTGTTGGCAAATTTGCACACGCTCTTGCACTTTAAAAATCTGCGCGTGTTCTTTCAGGCAGCCTGCAACCAAACGATTGGTTTCGCACATAAGCACTTGTTTTGCATAACGCGAAGCACTTTCAAAGCCCAGCGCACCGCTACCTGCAAACAAATCCAACACCGTCCGCCCCGTCAAATCCTGTCCCAACCAATTAAACAATCGCTCACGCACATAATCAGGTGTGGGACGCAAACTTTCAACACTGGGAAATTGAATTTTCCGACCGCGCAATTCACCACCAATAATACGAACTTGATTGCTATGTTTCGGGTTAATTTTCTTTGTATTCATAGATTTTAGACCAACTTAAAAATAACTTAAGTAATCATAAATATAAAAATATTTTTATTTTAAATAATTTTCTCTAAAATCTAAAGTCATGCCTTCAGGTAAGGGTTGCATTACCACTTTACCATCAATAACCATCTCAATCATCGTTGGATTTTGTGGCATAGGAGTGGTAGCTTGCGTGTTACTAGGGGTTTCCATAGGCAAACTCTGGCTAATTTCCTCTGATGTATTAATTACTTGCGGATTAGCTGTAACAGATCCTGTTTGCATTGGCATTTCAATATACTCTTTATAGCCACTTTGCACGTCTGTCGGCAAGGCAACAGGCGTGGGTTCTGCAACATCATGCGTTGCGACTGTGGCTGGTGGTACAGCTTGTGGAACTGGGGCAGGCGCAGTAGGTGCGGTTTCAGTCGGCTTAATTTGTTGGGTTTCCGCCTTTTTCTTTTTTGGTTTATTGTCATCGCCACAAGCAGTCAATGCCAACGCACTGGCAAGCAATAGTAAATAAGTTTTCATATTAAATACTTGTTTTAATTAAAAATAATATTAAAATAACAAAATAATTTTTCAGGCTGCCTGAATTTTATTGTGCATACACATTTGCAATAAATCAAACACTTCATTCACACTCGGCATTTGCCCAATATTGCCAATATTTCTTGCCCAATCAGATACTTGCACTCCCGTTTTCACAGGGTCGCTGTCGGTGTAAATCCCGACCAAAGGCACATTGACCGCATTCGCTAAATGCAACAAACCTGTGTCCACCCCCACCACCGCACGCGATTTTGCTAATAAATCAGCCGCTTGTAATAAATTTAATTTGGGGCAAACGCGCACAAATGGCAACGCCGCCGCCATTTGCTCGGAACGCACTTTTTCGGTTTCATTGCCCCATGTCAATAAAATGGGGCAGCCGTCTTGTTTGTATATTTTATTAAATAAATTCAACCAATTATCTTGCAACCACAATTTACTGTCGCGGCTGGTCGCGTGTAGCGCAACATAATAGTCATTGGGCAAATCTTGCAGGCTGCCTGAAACTTCGGGCGGCACGACCACACCAAAATCAGGCGCATTTTCCAATGGATAATCAAATATTTGGGCAAATAATTGCCGATTGCGCCACACCGCGTCTTCGCCTTTTTTCACGGCAAACGTTTGTGTGTAAAAATGGGCGGCGAATGGCTCACGCGCAGACTGTTTATCCAAACCCACAATCGGCGCATTCGCCATTTTGGCAAAGAGGGCAGATTTGATTAACCCTTGACTATCAATAATTTGCTCAAATTGATAACTTTGTAAATTATTTTTCAACTGATTAATTTCTTGCCAAGTCGCCGACTGAAACAATTGTTTGCGCCAACTGCGCCAACTCATCGTATGCACTTGTTTAATAAAAGGATGCAGCCGCGCAATATCGGCAAACGCGGTTTCACACAACCAATGCAATTCCAGTTCGGGGCGATGGCGCGACAAATCGGTAATCGCAGGCAGGGTGTGAATCAAATCGCCCATACTGGACAGGCGGACAAGCAATTGTTTATTCATATCAAATGGTTTTGCATTATGTGTCTGACTATTTTAACGAATTTTTGGGTTTTCAGGCAGCCTTATTTTGCAGAAAATCAATAGGCAGCCTGAAAAAACGTTCAGGCTGCCTGATTAACTATTTGAACTAGGCAAATTCATCTGCCAATTCATCGGGCGGACAGGGTATGGCGCGGCTGTCGTCTGCCCATTCGCCCAAATCGGTCAATTTGCACCGCTCGCTGCAAAAGGGGCGAAACGCGTTTTCAGGCAGCCATGCCACCGCCGCCGCACAAATGGGGCATTTGACCGTTAAAATTTGATTCATGGATTGTATTTCCTTATTTTCAGGCTGCTTTCGGGTGCACGATAAAAATCACAGTAGGGTGCGCCGTGCGCACCAAACACCACAATATTTCAATGATTCCAGCTATTTGGTACGCATGGCGCACCCTACATGAATTTTGTTGTATTTTCAGGCTGCCTGAATATCTTACCGTTTGTTTTTACGGCGTGAATGAGACTGGTTGGCAGGTTTAGCGGCTTCGTTTGGTTTTTCTGTTTCGGCTGGCGCGGCGGCTGGCTGGTCTTTGGCGGGTTTTTCGGGGCGCACCCAACCTTCCACCACAGTTTGACGCGCACGCGCTACCACCAATTTATTCGGCTCGCAATCTTTGGTAATCACGCTGCCTGCGCCTGTGGTGGCTTTGTCGCCAATTTTCACAGGGGCAACCAACATCGTGTCCGAACCAATACGCACTTCATCGCCAATCACGGTTTGGTATTTGTTCACGCCATCATAATTGCAAGTAATCGTGCCTGCGCCGATATTGGTTTTCGTGCCAATGGTCGCGTCGCCCAAATAAGTGAGATGGTTGGCTTTGCTGCCTTTGCCGATGGTGGTGTTTTTCACTTCCACAAAATTGCCAATATGCACTTCGTCCGCCAACACCGCTTTGGGGCGCAAACGGGCAAATGGACCAATTTGAGCATTTGCTCCCACTTCGCAATCTTCCAAATGGCTAAACGGGGCAATCACGGTATTTTCGCCAATTTTCGCGTTTTTAATCACGCAATTTGCGCCAATTTGCACGCCATCAGCCAATGCCACATCGCCTTCAAACACAGCATTCACATCAATAATCACATCTTGCCCACATTTCAGGCTGCCCCGAATGTCCACACGCATGGGGTCAAGCAGGGTTACGCCTTGTTTGAGCAATTCGCTGGCTTGGCGATTTTGATAAATGCGTTCCAATTCTGCCAATTGCATTTTATTGTTTACGCCCGCCGCCAAATACGAAGCGCGTACCGCCATCGGCAACACGTCCACGTCATCGCGCACCGCCAAACCCACCACATCGGTTAAATAATATTCGCCTTGCGCGTTTTCCGCGCTTAAGGCATTGAGCCAATTTTCTAAATTTTTATTGGGCAAAACAAAAATGCCCGTATTGATTTCACGAATGGCTTTTTGTTCAATACGCGCGTCTTTTTCTTCTACGATGGCTTCTACTTTGCCTTCACGGTTGCGGATAATGCGCCCATAGCCTGTGGGATTGTTCAAAACATCGGTTAATAGGGCAACTTGTTCGCCAGCCGTGTCCAGCAAATCCACCAAAGTTTCTGTGTTAATCAAAGGCACATCACCATACAACACCAGCGTGCGACCATAAGGCGGAATATGCGGCAGAGCCATTTTCACGGCATGACCCGTACCCAATTGTTCGGTTTGTTCTACCCAAGTGATGTTTTTTTTGTGGGCAAGCTGTGCCAAAACCTGTTCTTTGCCGTGTCCGATAACCACATTAATATTGCTGGGTTTGAGCGTTTCGGCGGTATCAATCACGTGTTCCAACATGGATTTGCCTGCGATTTTATGCAGCACTTTGGGCAATTTGGAATACATGCGCGTGCCTTTTCCCGCAGCGAGTATGATGACATTGAGCGACATTTTGGGGTTCCTTGTAAATTTGGATAAATATTGATTTTAAAAAATGGGGCAATTCTAACATTTCAGGCAGCCTGCGAATATAGGGGCTGCCTGAAAAAACCATCAATCGGGTAACACAACGTGTTGTTGTGGGCGCATTTCATGATAATGCGTATTTTGCGAAGCCGCGCCATTGGTGTAATACACGCCTGCGCCTGTGGGGTATTTCTGGCGAATTTGCGTTTTGCCGTGTTGGTCGGTCGCGAATTCCCAAGTACACGCCGACAATGCCAATACGCTCAATAATACAACTGTTTTCATCTGCGGATAACTTTCTGAATGTGAAAATTTAGATTGTAAACCTTTTTATCTGATTCAGGCAGCCTGCATACTTATCCACAGTTTATCCACAGTTTATCCACAACTTACTCACAGCTTATCCACAGACTTATCCACAGGAGAAATTTATATTTTTATTAAAATAATTCAAATAATTAAACTAAAAATACAAAAGTTATCCACAGGTTTTTAGCGCAAAAATACAGGCAGCCTGAAAAACCATTTTTATGGATGATTTTTCAGGCTGCCTGATTCACAAAACAAAAATATTAACTGCCGCGATAAGTGCTGTATCCAAATGGCGACAAGGTAATCGGCACATGATAATGCTTGCCGCCCTTGATGTTGAACGCCACTTCCACATACGGATAGAAAGTTGGCACATTCAATTTACCATAATAATCCGCCGTGTGGAAAACCAGTTTGTAAGTGCCATCGTTGGCATTGTCATTGCCATCGGTTTTGGGCAGGAAATCGGGAATACGACCGTTGTCGTTGGTGTATTTGGTGTCCAGCAATTTCCACGAACCGCCAGCTTGCCATTTTTTCAGTTCAATTTTCACATTGGCAGCAGGAATGCCCGAATTGATGTCCAAAACATGGCTGGTTAATTGGTAAACAGGTTTTTTGATTGGTTCTCTTACACCACCAATTCCACCTGCCCATACTTCCTTATCGTTAGATTGTGCCGTCCCATCGCCAAAACCAAAAAGTGTTGCCCCAAAGATTTCGGCGTCTTTCTTACCTGTTTCCGCCCAAACCATTTGGCTCGCCAACAAACCCGACAGCAAAACTGCACTCATTTTCTTCATCATGATTGTTCTCCTAAAAAAGACTTGCCCAGTAGTCTAACAAAAATTCAGGCAGCCTGAAAACCATTTTTGTGATTTTCAGGCTGCCTGAATTAAATTGGCGATGATTATTCTACGGTAACCGATTTCGCCAAATTGCGCGGTTTATCCACATCCGTGCCACGCGCCAAAGCCGCATGATACGACAACAACTGCACAGGAATCGTATGCACAATCGGCGACAAAGTCCCCACATGACGCGGTGTGCGAATCACATGCACCGTGTCGCTGTCGCTGGTGTAATCGCTGTCCAAATCGGTAAACACAAACAGCTCGCCACCACGCGCCGACACTTCCTGCATGTTCGCTTTCACTTTGTCCAGCAAACCATCGTGCGGCGCAATCACCACAATCGGCATATTCTCATCAACCAAAGCCAATGGACCATGCTTCAATTCGCCAGCAGGATAGGCTTCCGCGTGAATATAAGTAATTTCTTTCAATTTCAACGCGCCTTCCAAAGCAATCGGGTAATGAATGCCGCGACCCAAGAACAATGCGCTGGATTTTTGCGCAAATTTCTGCGCCCAAGCCGCGATTTGCGGTTCAAGGTTCAAAGCGTGCTGAATGCTGCCTGAAAGCTCGCGCAATTCCTGTGTGTAACTTGCCAATTTTTCATCGGAAACCAAACCACGCATTTTGCCCAAAGTTACCGCCAAACCAAACAAAACAACCAATTGTGTGGTAAACGCTTTGGTGGACGCGACACCGATTTCCGCCCCAGCGCGTGTGTACAACACCAATTCACTGTTGCGCGGCAAAGCCGATTCCATCACATTGCAAATGGACAAGCTGTGTTTGTGTCCCAAAGATTGCGCGAATTTCAAGGCTTCCATCGTGTCCAACGTTTCGCCCGATTGCGAAATCGTGATAATCAACTGTTTCGGATTGGCGATGACATCGCGGTAACGGTATTCGCTGGCGATTTCCACATCGGTGGGAATTTTGGCGATGGATTCCAGCCAATATTTGCTGGTCAAAGCGGAATAATACGATGTGCCACACGCCAAAATCTTAATGCTGTCAATTTCTTGGAAAACCTGTGGCGCGTTTTTGCCAAAATTTTCGGGAATAAAACCACCGTCCAAAAACACTTCGGCTGTGTCGGCAACGGCGCGTGGCTGCTCGTGGATTTCTTTTTGCATGAAATGGTTGTAAACGCCCAATTCCAAAGAAGCCAGCGACAAACCCGATGTTTTGATTTCACGTTGGATTTCGCTGCCATTTTTGTCCAACAATTTCACAAAACCATTGGCGTTGAGCAAGGCAATGTCGCCGTCTTCCAAATAGCTGATTTGGCGCGTGAACGCAATCACAGCCGACACATCGGACGCGATAAACGTCTCATTTTCGCCCAAAGCCACCAGCAAAGGGCAACCCATACGCGCCACCACCATGTTTTCAAAATTGTCTTGGGCAATCACAGCAATGGCATACGCGCCATGAAAACGGGCGCAGGCTGCCTGAACGGCGGCGAGCAAATCGCCACCGTTTTGTTCGTATTCGTGGCGCACGCTGTGGGAAATCACTTCGGTGTCGGTTTGCGATTCAAATTCGTAACCCAATTCGCGCAAACGGCTGCGTTCCGCTTCAAAATTTTCAATAATGCCATTGTGGACAACCGCGATTTTGCCGCCCGAAATATGGGGGTGGGCATTGGGTTCGGTTACGCCGCCGTGCGTTGCCCAGCGTGTGTGTCCAATGCCGATTTGTCCGTTTACGCCTTTGTCGTGGGCGGCGGCTTCCATGTTTGCCACGCGACCAATGCGGCGTACGCGCTTGATTTTGCCGTCTTGCAACACGGCAATGCCTGATGAGTCATAGCCACGATATTCCAGACGTTTCAAGCCGTCTGTGAGAAATTCAACCACATTGTGATTTGCGCGAATGGCGCCAACGATACCGCACATAAAAGTTCCTTAGTATCAAAAAGTTTAAAAAATCAGGCAAACTGACTTTCAGGCTGCCTGAACATGGGAAAGCGCGATTATACGCAGGAATTGTGTTAAAAAATGTTCATAGCCTGCGAAGAATCGTAGGCGAAATCATGTTATGAAAAAACCAAATTGATAAACTAAAGCTGCCTCGTTATTGGCTAACTAGGCACTTTAATTTGCACCGCAAATCATAGACGGTTTGTGAAATCAAAAATGTGGTTTTCATTTCCTATTCAGAAAACGATTTTGAAAATTGGCGCGAAGATTTGGATTTAAGCGAGATTCCAGCAACATAATTGCCAAACAAACTGATTTCGCCCTTTTCCCATTGATGTGCTTGCGTTAAAATACAAAACTTTATTTAATTCAATCAGGCAGCCTGAAATTTTCAGGCTGCCTAAACTTATCCAGAAATGATGACGATGAAACAAAAATTAACCCAATTATTCACATGGTTTGAAAGCCGCATTGAACCCTATCCCGACACCCAACCCGTTACCCCCAACAAAGGGCTGTTTCCCTTTATTTGGTCGTGCATAGACGGTTTGCGTGGCTGGATTTTGGTGCTGGCGGTGTTTTCCGCAGGCATGGGCATTTTGGAAGCCCTGCTGTTTCAGTTTATGGGCAAAATTGTGGACTGGCTGGGCGCGTCTTCCCCCCAAACCTTTTTTGGCGAACACGGTTGGGCGTTGTTTGGCATGGCTTTGGTGCTGATTTTGTCGGTGGTGTGGCGATTTTTCAATTCGGTGGTGCGTTTGCAAACTTTGCAAGGCGTGTTTCCCATGCGTTTGCGTTGGAATTTCCACCGTTTGATGTTGGCGCAATCGCTGGGTTTTTACCAAGATGAATTTGCGGGGCGCGTGTCTGCCAAAGTCATGCAAACCGCGTTGGCGGTGCGCGAAGTGGTCATGACCATTGTGGGCATGGTGGTGTATGTGGGCGTGTATTTTTTGAGTACGGGCGTGATTTTGGTTGCGCTGGACGGCTGGTTGCTCGTACCGTTTATTTTGTGGATGGTGTTGTTTGCTTTGACGATGAGATTGCTCATTCCCAAACTCGCCAAAACCGCCCAACGCCAAGCAGACGCACGCAGCCTGATGACGGGTCGCATTACCGATGCGTATTCCAATATTGCCACGGTTAAACTCTTCTCGCACGGCGCACGCGAAGCGCGTTATGCCAAAGAAAGCATGGAAGAATTTATGGTAACCGTTCACGCGCAAATGCGTTTGGCAACTTTGTTGGACACTTGCACTTTTGCCGTGAATGCGTTTTTGACTTTATCCACTGCCGTGATTGGTGTGTGGTTGTGGCATTCAGGCAGCGTGTCGGCTGGCGCGGTGGCGGTGGCGATTACGATGACGTTCCGCATCAACGGTTTATCGCAATACATCATGTGGGAAAGCGCGGCTTTGTTTGAAAACATCGGCACGGTAACAGACGGCATGACCACATTGTCCAAACCGCACACCATTTTGGACAAACCCGCCGCCCTGCCTTTGAAAGTGGAACGTGGCGAAATCCGTTTTGAACACGTTGATTTTTCATACGAAAGCGGTAAGCCTTTGCTCAATGGTTTCAATTTAAACATTAAGGCGGGCGAAAAAGTCGGCTTGATTGGGCGAAGTGGCGCGGGCAAATCCACGATTGTGAATTTGCTGTTGCGTTTTTACGAGCCGCAAAGTGGCGCAATCCACATTGACGGTCAAAACATCAACGACATCACGCAAGAAAGTTTACGCGCTCAAATTGGTTTGGTTACGCAAGACACGAGTTTGTTGCACCGTTCGGTGCGCGACAATATTGTTTACGGTCGCCCCAATGCAACGGACGAAGAAATGTTTCAGGCAGCCCAAAAAGCGGAAGCGGCAGATTTCATTCCACAACTGTCGGACGCAAAAGGCAGAACAGGCTATGACGCACACGTTGGCGAACGCGGCGTGAAATTGTCGGGCGGACAACGCCAACGCATTGCCATTGCGCGTGTGATGTTGAAAGACGCGCCCATTTTGCTGTTGGACGAAGCCACCAGCGCGTTGGACAGCGAAGTGGAAGCCGCCATTCAGCAAAGTCTGGACAAGATGATGGACGGCAAAACGGTGATTGCGATTGCCCACCGATTGTCCACCATCGCGGCAATGGACAGATTGATTGTGCTGGACAAAGGCAAAATCGTGGAAGAAGGCAGCCACGCGGAATTGTTGGCAAAAGGCGGTTTGTACGCGAAATTGTGGGCGCACCAATCGGGCGGATTTTTGCCTGAACATGTGGAGAGTTGATTTTCAGGCTGCCTGAAAGTCCTAGCGGACGGCAAAATGTAGGGTGCGCCGTGCACACCGAATTTTCACGAAAAAATGATTTTTGTGGGGATTTGGTGCGTGGTACGCACCCTACGGAGCTGCCTGAAAATAAACCCATCACCATATTGAGTTTACAAGCCAAGCTACCAAAACAAAAGGCAGCCTGAAAACTTTTCAGGCTGCCTTTTTTTATTGCGGACAACTCAATTCTGCCGCACCACCACAAACTCCGCCAATTCACGCAATCGCGCCGCGCGCTCCCCAAACGGTGCGAGCGCGTCCACCGCTTGCGCCACCAAATCTTCCGCATATTTTCGCGCCGCCGCCAAACCCATTAATTTCACATAAGTGGGTTTATTCGCTTCGCTGTCTTTGCCTGCGGTTTTGCCCAGCGTGGCGGTGTCGGCTTCGCAGTCCAACACATCATCAATCACTTGAAACGCCAAACCCAGTTTGCTGGCGTACACGTCCAAACGCGCCAATTGTTCATCATTCAAATCGGGGCAACTCAAACCGCCCAACGCCACCGCCGCACGAATCAATGCGCCTGTTTTCAGGCTGTGCATATTTTCCAATTCGGCTTGCGACAAATCCGCGCCCACATTCGCCAAATCAATCGCTTGACCGCCCGCCATGCCCACGCTGCCCGAAGCCCGTGCCAACACATTGAGCATACGCATTTGTCGCGCCGCCGCCAAATCCGTTGGCACAGACAAAACATCAAACGCCAAAGTTTGCAAAGCATCGCCCACCAACAAAGCCGTTGGCTCGTCATATTGGATATGGCAAGTGGGTTTGCCGCGCCGCAGGCTGTCATTGTCCATAGCGGGCATATCGTCATGCACCAGCGAATAAACGTGTATGCACTCCACCGCCACCGCCGCCGCTTCACAGGCAGCCTGAACCGAATTGCCCAATTCCGCCGCCGCAAAAACCAGCAAAGGGCGCAAACGCTTGCCGCCACCCAGCGTTACATAGCGCATGGCTTCGTGTAGGGTTTCGGGCGACTGGGTGGGCTGGGGCAAAGCACGTTCTAATAAGATTTCGGTTTGGGCGGCGGCACGTTGTTGCCATTGTTTTAATTCAGGATTCATCTAGGTTTAGCTCCTTTAATTGCTGATTATCAAATAGGTGCAATTGTTGTTCCACATCAGCCAATTTGCGTTGGCAAAACTGGGCTAATTCGCTGCCTTCCAGATACAGTGCGAGCGCGTGGTCTAATCCAAGTGCTTGATTTTGCATTTCTTGCGTAATGGCTTCTAGCCGCGCCAATGCGGTTTCAAAACTTAATTCGGTCATGGCAATTTGATGGTTTTGAGGAAAATGAAATTATACGCGAAATTTTGGGGTGGGCAGGCTGAAAATATTTGATAAGCAACAAGATTATGAACTTTCAGGCTGCCTGTAAATTGCTTGACAAGTGATGATAATTGTTTTACTTTTTCTTTTTAAAGAATCTCCAAATGAGAAAATATCATGAAAAAATGGTTTGTTTGTTTTGCGATTGTTTTGGGGTTGAGTGGGTGTAAACCCATTGAAAACATGACACGAATTATAGAGAGCAATTTGAAAACAACGATTCAAGTCATACAATTTTTCTTTCCCTTTACCCGACCTAACCGATATCCACCACACACATGGCAGGAAGAAGTACGGCTGGCTGATGGTTCAATTATTTTGGTGGAACGTACTAAAAAAAATCGACACAGTTCACTGCGTATACTTGATACAAAAGGCTTGAATGCACCACCTACTTGGTCTAATAATGAATTTATTTTTCTTTTAGATAAAGATAAAGATGGGATTTGGTATATTGTTACAAAACGAGCTGGGGAATTATGTACAGAATGGGGAGCAAAATTGTATTACAAACAATATAAAGCAATAAATGGACAATGGAAATTAGTTGAATTTGATACAAAACTAGATGGCAGAAGAAATAATTTGCACTATAATATTTATCAATATCACGATTTCCCTGTAACATTTAATTCAAATGCTTATAAAGATTTGCCTAAAATATTAAAGATTGATGACAATGAACGTCATTACTTAAATTTCCATGAAATGAAAGGTCATGATATACGTTATAAACGCTCAACGAGTCATATAGAAATTGAATCACATAGATTCCCTTGTGAATAAATTTTATACTTTAATTATTTTTATATTTTTTACTAAAGGAAAGTATTATGAATATCCAAACTTATGCTCACTTATCTGCACATGCTTATCATAAAACAAATGATAAAAACCGCATGACATTACCTGACGGCTTTGAGGTTTTGGAGTGGGAAAAAGATCACCCTGTTACAGGCTTTTCTGCTGGTGCATATAAAAAAGGGGATGAAATTGTGATTTCATTCGCGGGGACAAATGAGCAGGATACAGAAAATTTAGCCATTTTTCTTAAAGATTGGAAAAATAATGGAGAAATGGGTTTAGGTTTAAGTAGCACATTTAATGAAAACAGTCAACTAGTTCAAGCTGTTGATTTCGTTTTGGGAATTATGAGTACAAATAAAAATGCAACTATTAGTTTTACAGGGCATTCTTTGGGAGGTGGGCTGGCATCTCTTATGGGTGTTTTGTTTGATAGACCTGCTTATATTTTTGATACTGCTCCATTTGAAGCAGCAGCATTAGATTATGATTTAATTAGTAAATTAAAAACTTATCTCAAAAATAAAAACTTAATTAATATTTCAGATTCATTGTCTGAATATATTGAGATGGCAAATAAAATACAACTTTCTGCAAGCATTGAAAAGGCAATGGCAGTACAACATCCATACGCAATAACACCATCACCATATCCTGAAAATCCTAGAATGGATTATACTGAGCTATTAAATGAATACAAAAGACGTGAGAATAATATTTCTAGTCATTATGTACAAGGAGAAATTCTATCTTTATTAAGAAATAATGAAGGTGGACTTTTAGATGCTAGCAAAATACATAACAAGGAATTGGTGATGGCTACTGCGGCTACTAGTGCTGCTTTAGTGGCAATGCCAACTCTTTCAATTCCTCTTGCATTCATTGGAATGCATGTTATGTACGGAGGTATAGCAACAGCAGGAACAATGTATTTACAAGGTTTTGGTACAATTGGTAATGAAGACCATAAAATTGAATTATCAACAGAACAAACATTAAACCTTATTAATAGACATAGTATTAATTTATTGCAAGCTTTAACAGAAAGTCCAAAATTTCAACAAGCTATTAATAAAACACCACTTACCAGAGCACTAGAATTAATTTTTGATAAAAATTTGTATGCTGCTGAAGACACAGAGAAAGAAGAGTTATTTCATGATTTCTTAATTCGCATTGTTCAACAACATGTAGGTGGTGTATTACTTGCTAGCCCTACATCTAAGACTGGTCAAACTGTTAAGAAAACAACAGTTTTAGATCAGTTTGCAGAAGGGTTAAATCATCTTTCAGAAAGTGTATCATCTCTTCCAAGTAAGAACTTTGTCTTACAAGAAGCTATTTATGCACAAATGATTGAATGGTTTTACCATAAAATTGGTACAAATTTTAATTATGATGAAAAAGATTTTTTTCAAACTGTTACTGATGTATTGCGATATACAACTGCAGCAGGTGAAGGATTTAAGGTAGAAAGGAAAAATAACACTTTAAACTTTGTTAATAAATATTTAAATGAAGAAGGGATTATTATTCAAGGTGTAGTTAAATTAGAAGAACCAACAAAATTTAATGATAAAGAGCAATGGAGCTTTGTTACCAATAAAGCAGTTAGTGTTGTTTCTGCGCTTGATGAAAATAAAACCCAGTTTATGCAGGGGAATGTGGGTGATGACGAAATGTCAGGCAGCCTGAAAGATGATATTTTAATTGGTTTTAATGGCGATGATATTTTAAAAGGCAATCATGGCGATGATGTTTTGATTGCAGGTGCAGGAAAAGATGAACTATTTGGTGGTCAAGGGAAAGACCGTTATATTGTTGATAAATTAGATGAAATTACCGATGAAGATGGTAAGGGTACAGTGGAATTATTTGATGCTGTTAGTGAAACCAAGAAAAAATTAACAGGAGGAGGAGAAGGAAGTCAGAAAGCAACAGAAGGTGGCGTTTATATCAATCAAGAAGATGGCACAGTTTATCACTGGGAAGGTAAGGGCGGTAAATTAATTGTGGATGGTGGTTTGGTTATCCATAATTTTAACAATGGTGATTTGGATATTGAATTGATGCAAGAGACCCCTCCACTACCACCACCCAATCCTAATGACCGTACGCCTACTTATGGTGGCGCACCTAAAACATATTCACCCATTATCATTGATATGGATGGTAATGGTGTACAAACTACGTCTATGAATGCACATAAAGTGTATTTTGATTTAGATGCGAATGGTTTTGCAGAACGCACTGGCTGGGTGGCACAGGGCGATGCAATGCTTGTGCGTGATTTAAATGGTAATGGTTTAATTGATAATGGCTTGGAGTTATTTGGTAACCGTACCATGCTGAATAATAATCTTCAGGCAGATAATGGTTTTATTGCTTTGGCAGAATTAGACAGTAATGATGATAAAGTCATTACTGAATCTGATGCTGCATGGGCAGAATTGAAATTATGGCGTGATATCAATCAAAATGCCAAAGTAGATGCCAATGAATTACAAGATTTGACAGAATCTGGCTTAAAAGCCTTGTCTATTGATTATACAGAGTCGCAACATATTGATGAACATGGCAATGAACATAAACAAATCAGCCATGTTACATGGGAAGATGGGCGTACTTCACAGGCTGCCGATATTTGGTTTAAAACCCATTTAGCCGACACACGTTATGTGGGGGAGAAAGTATCACTTTCAGATGAAATTAAAGCATTACCCAATATTTATTCTTTTGGTAATGTCCCCGATTTACATATCGCAATGGCAAAAGATACTGTTTTAAAAGAAAAAGTACAAAATTATTTAGCCGCCTCTGATGTGGAAAAACAAAATTTACTTTTGCCATTGATTTATCGCTGGGCAGGAGTAGAAGATATTGCGATTAATAGTCGTGGTACTTACTTAAAAGATGCTCGCACTTTAGAGACATTAGAGCGTTTAGTTGGTGAGAAATTCTATCAAATTTTGCACAATACCGCCAATCCATATCAAAATGCTACTCAAATCTTGGAACAAGAGTTTGAGAAATTTGTACATTATGTAGATGCTAATTTAAAAGCATATCAAAACCCATTATTTACTAAAGTAATTAATACAGAAAAAAATGTAGAAACTTATGATTGGACTGCATTAATTCATCATGCTAAAGAATTATTTAGTAATAATGAAAAAGAGAAAATTATTTCACTTGCCCATATTGCACATGGTTTAACTACTTATAGTTCTTCTTTGGAAGAGACCTTAAAAGAAATGATTGGGTTAATTTCTCATGATACTCATCATATAGAATTGTTTGGGCTATTAAGTAAAAATACTATAATATATGGTACAAGTGAAGATGATGTTTTAAAAGATATTACCACTTGGGAAGGTAAGGGTGATGAAGTTCTTTTGGGATATGCAGGAAATGACAATTTGAGAGGTGGATTTGGAAATGATTTTTTAATTGGTGGTGAGGGGGATGATTCTTTAGATGGCGGTACTGGAAACGATGTATTGGTTGGCGATGATGGTAATGATTATTTAAATGGTGATAATGGTAATGATGTCTTAATTGGTGGTCTTGGTAATGATGCTCTATATGGTGGAAAAGGGGTAAATACTTACATTTTTGGACGTCATTTTGGTCAAGATACAATCAATAATTTGGATAGTATTGGGGATATTATTCGCTTTGTTGAAGGCATTACATTATCAGAGTTAAGTTTCATTCGTTCTGATAACAAGTTAATTATTAAGCATCATAATAATTTAGATAAAATTACTATAAATGATTTTTTCAGTATTTATCATAATGATTTCTTTGGTATCCAGTCTATTGAATTTGATGATGGTACTATTTTTTCTTTAGACGATATTAAGGCAATTGTACAGCAATCAACTGATAATGATGATGTTTTATATGCTTACGACTCAGGTAGTACATTATCAGCAGGATTAGGTAATGATAGTTTAAATGGAAAAAATGGTAATGATTATTTAGATGGTGGTGCTGGTAATGATTATTTAGATGGTAGAGCAGGCAATGATATTTTAATTGGTGGGGAAGGTAATGATAGCTTACGCGGTGGAACTGGTTCAAATAGTTACATTTTTGGATTGAATTTTGGTCATGATGTAGTATCTTCTAATTATAATTGGGGACAATCTGAAAATAATGTAAATATCATTCAATTTATTGATGGTATACAAGCATCAGATTTAGAATTTTTTAAATCAAATAATGAAAATAGCTTAATTATCTTAACAAAAACTGGAGATAATCAAGTAACGATTGAAGATTTCTTCTATTCTGAATTGATTACATATCAAATTCATTTTGATAATGGTGTCATTTTAGGTAAAAAGGAAATTGAATTATTGAACCCAGTTAAAATGTTAAGGGGTACAAATCGTAATGATAGCTTGCATGCAGCTAATCATGCTGATCATGCAATCTATGCTGGTATGGGACATGATTCACTACACGGCAAAGATGGGAATGATATTTTGTATGGTGAAGAGGGTGATGATTATTTATATGGTAAAAATGGGAATGATTCGTTACATGGTGGCACTGGAAATGACAGATTATCTGGTGAACATGGAGATGATACCTTAATTGGTGGGGAAGGTAATGACTCCTTATCAGGGGAGGATGGTAATGACACCCTCAACGGTGGCTTGGGACAAGATTGGCTATCTGCTGGACAAGGAGATGATACACTCAATGGTGGGGAAGGCAATGATAAATTATCTGGTGATGCAGGTTTTGATACCTATGTTTTCTCAAGCAATTGGGGACAAGATACCATTTTATCTCAACACTATTTACGTGAAACTCGTTATGCCAATACAGATCGTATTGTATTGGAAGCAACCTTACCTGAAGACATCCAATTAAGTTATCAAGCAAAGAATAATAACTCATTAGATGTAATCATTACCCACAAAACCACAGGCGATACCATTACCATTCAAGAACAATTTATTGCAGAAAATGATGGCTCCAATATTCAGGCTGCCTCTATTTCCAGTATTGTGTTTGCAGATGGTACAGTATGGGATACCGAAACCATTTTGCAAAAAATGTTGATTGGCACAGACCAAGATGACCGAATTATTGGCTTTGCTCGTAATGACACTTTAAATGGTGGTAAAGGTTATGACTTTTTGGTTGGTGGACAAGGTTCTGATACTTATGTATTTGATGAACATTGGGGCTACGATTCCATTTCAGAAACCAAAGGAAATGCACATAATGAACGCATTGTCTTTACACAAGCTACATCCGATGAAATTACTGTTCAACGTAATTGGGATTGGGTTATCCTGACTCATGTCAATGAACAAGATGTGGTTCGCATTAGTAGAGAATCTATTGAAGCATTTACAATAGAATTTGCTGATGGTGTGGTATGGAATTATGAAACCATTAAACAAAAAACGCTGCAAGGCTCTGTCCAAAATGACTATTTAAATGGTTTTGACAGTGATGATGTGATTAATGGTTTTGCTGGTGATGATATGTTATCTGGCGGAGAAGGCAATGATGTATTAAATGGCGGCACAGGTAATGATAGATTATATGGCGATGGTGGACAAAATCGCTATGTGTTTTCTCAAGATTGGGGGCAAGATAATGTGTATTTATCCCCTGATTATGGCAACAAGAAAATTGAAACCATTGCTTTAGAACAGGCATTGGCTCATCAAATTTCTGTACGCCGTGAAAGCCAAGATTTGGTTTTGCAACATCAAAATGGTTTAGATAATATCCGTATTAATCAATATTTTAGTGAAAAAGATGGATATTCTCTAGCCGTAGAATTTGCTGATAGCACAACATGGGCAGCAGAAGATATGATGAGGAAAGCCATTGAAGTAACTGATTTATCAGACCAAATTGAGAGTGTATCAGAAAATGATGTCATTCATGCTGGTAAAGGTGATGATGTTTTACGTTCACATTACAATAGTGTTATTTTAAATGGTGGTGAAGGACGTGATACATTATATGGCTCTGGTCAATTAAATGGTGGGGCTGATAATGATGTCATCGATACGCGTAGTCCTATCATGTTTGTTGGCTGGGAATTAGGAATGCCCATATCTAATCAAAACACCATCATTCATGGCGGAACGGGTAATGATTTATTGTATGGTAGTACTGCTGATGATATTTATACATTTGATATTGGCGATGGAACCGATGTATTGATGGAAAGTACACCTGAAAGAGCAAACCCTTATTTTGCCGCTTCTCATGATATTGTTCGATTTGGACAAGGTGTACAATCCAGTAATATTCAGTATCATCGTTCCAATAATGACTTAATTATTCAATATAATGAAAATGATAAAGTCATTATCAATAATCAATTTGATGAATCTGAAGCAGCACAACATTTTAAAGTGGATGAAATTCAGTTTGCTGATGGTAGTAAAATGTTGGCGACTGAATTTGAAGCATTAGCCAACCAGTCTATTACTTCTGCTGATACTTTAATTCAAGCTATGGCTGCATTTGGTTCTCATCCTACAGGTACAGGCTTGGTTGACCATACAATGAGTGGCGAACCGATGATTTTACCCATCATGCATGGTGATATGTTTAGATAAATCATAAACCTATATCATCAATATTCAAATCACTTTTTCAAAGGCAGCCTGAAAATCCACAAAAACGATTTTCAGACTGCCTGTTTATCTATTCGCGTATAATTTCCCCTTTCCATTTTTTTTCAGGCAGCCTGAACATGACTACCCCACAAACCCTCCTTTTGGTGGACGGTTCGTCCTACCTTTACCGCGCGTTTTACGCCATGACCCACCTTTCCGCGCCAGATGGCACGCCCACCAATGCCGTGTATGGCGTGCTGAATATGTTGCGCCGGCTCCGTGCCGAACAGCCGCACGATTACTGCGCCTGCGTGTTTGACGCCAAAGGCAACAATTTCCGCCACACGCTTTTCCCCGACTACAAAGCCACGCGCCCGCCCATGCCCGATGATTTGCGCCCACAAGCCGATATGCTGCCTGAATTGGTGCAACTTATGGGCTGGAAAGTCTTAAAAATCAGCAATGTGGAAGCAGATGATGTGATAGGCACACTCGCGGTTCAGGCAGCAGAGCAGGGCATGAATGTGGTCATTTCCACAGGCGACAAAGACATGGCGCAGCTCGTCAATCCGCAAATCACGCTGGTCAATACCATGAAAAACGAAACGCTGGACGAACAAGGCGTGTTTGAAAAATTTGGCGTGAAACCCAATCAAATCAAAGATTTTCTCGCGCTGATGGGCGATAAAGTGGACAACGTCCCTGGTGTGGAAAAATGCGGCGAAAAAACCGCCGCCAAATGGTTAGCCGAATTTGGTTCGCTGGACGAAATCATGCGCCGTGCCGATGAATTTAAAGGCAAAATTGGCGAAAACCTTCGCGCTGCTTTGCCGCAACTTCCCCTTTCTTATGAATTGGTTACGATTAAAACCGATGTGGATTTGAGCGCGGAATTGCCACAAGGTCTCGCGGATTTGGCGCGACAAAATCCCGATTGGGCGGCACTCGTTCCCCGTTTCCGCGAACTCGGTTTCAAAACGTGGCTCAAAGAAGCGGAAAGCCAAGTGCAAAATCCCATATCGCCCGATTTGTTTGCCCAAAGCGAAACACCCGTTTTCAGGCTGCCTGAAAACGCCACGCCCATTGCCGCCAAACCCGAAAATCTGCATTATCAAGCCATTACCACAACAGAACAACTGAATGATTTAATTGAAAAATTGCGCCAAACCCCCACCATAGGCTTGGACACCGAAACCACATCGCTAGACCCCATGTTGGCGAAATTGGTGGGCATCAGCATCGCGTTTGCGGCAGGCGAGGCGGTGTACATTCCGCTCAATCACAGCTTTACCGAGCAACAGCTTGATGAACAACAGGTTTTAGTCAGTTTGAAACCTTTTTTGGAAAGCGAAACGCTGGGCAAAATCGGACAACATCTCAAATACGACCAACACGTTTTCAAAAATCATGGCATTGATTTAAAAGGGATTGTGGGCGATGCCATGCTCGCGTCCTATATTGTGGAAAGCCATTTGGGGCATGGCTTGGACGAATTGGCAGAACGCTGGTTGGGCTTGACCACCATCAAATACGAGGATTTGTGTGGCACAGGCAAAAAGCAAATCGCCTTTGCCGATGTGGGCGTGGCACAAGCCACCGAATACGCTTGCCAAGACGCGGATTTCGCTTTGCGTTTGGAGCGGCATTTGCGCCAACAAATGGACGCACAACAAATTGAAATTTATGAAAAAATGGAATTGCCCGTTGCCCAAGTTTTGTTTGAAATGGAACGTGTGGGCGTGCACATCAACCGCGATGAATTGGCAAAACAAAGCGCGGATTTGGGCGCGGAATTGTTGCAACTGGAACAGCAAGCCTATGATTTGGCTGGACAACCGTTTAACCTCAATTCGCCCAAACAGTTGCAAGAAATTTTGTTTGACAAAATGGGCATTCCCACCAAAGGCGTGAAAAAAACGGCAACAGGCGGCTATTCCACCGATGAAAGTGTGTTGGAAAAATTGGCTGATGATTATCCTTTGCCTAAAATTTTGTTGCAAAACCGCAGTTTGGCAAAACTCAAATCCACCTACACCGACAAGCTGCCTGAAATGCTCAATCCGCAAACGGGGCGCGTGCACACGCATTACGCGCAAGCGGTGGCGGTTACGGGGCGTTTGGCGAGCAGCAATCCGAATTTGCAAAACATTCCGATTCGCACCGCGCAAGGGCGTTTGGTGCGCCGCGCTTTTGATGCGCCACAGGGTTATGTGATTGTTTCGGCAGACTATTCGCAAATTGAATTGCGGATTATGGCGCATTTGTCGGGCGATGCGACTTTGCAGGCTGCCTTTCAGTCGGGCGAAGACGTGCACAGGCGCACGGCGGCGGAAGTGTTTGGCGTTGCCCCCGAACACATCACGCCCGAACAACGCCGTTATGCGAAAACGATTAACTTTGGCTTGATTTACGGCATGGGCGAATTTGGTTTGGCAAAAGCCTTGGGCATTGACAATGTGTCGGCAAAAATGTTCATTCAACGCTATTTTGCGCGATACACGGGCGTGGCAGAATACATGCAGCGCACCAAAGAACAAGCGCAACAGCAAGGTTTTGTGGAAACGGTGTTGGGCAGACGTTTGTATTTGCCCAATATTCACGCGAAAAATGCGGTGGCGCGCGCAGGTGCAGAGCGTGCCGCCATCAACGCGCCCATGCAAGGCACCGCCAGCGATTTGATTAAACGGGCGATGATTGCGGTGCAGGCATTTTTGGTTTCAGGCAGCCTGAAATCGCGTTTAATCATGCAGGTACACGATGAATTGGTGTTGCAAGTGCCTGTGGCAGAAGTGGATTTAATCCAAACGCGGCTGCCTGAAATCATGGCGAGCGTGGGGCAGGGCGTGTTGAACGTGCCGCTTTTGGCGGAAGTGGGCGTGGGGGAAAATTGGGACGCGGCGCATTGAGTGGCGTAGGCTGGCGGTAAGGCGAAAGCCGCACCCCAGCTTTGTAGGGTGCGTCCCACGCACCAAATTGCCCTAAATCATCAATTATTTTTATGAAAATGGGTTTTCAGGCAGCCTGCAAATGATTTCAGGCTGCTGTTTTATTTTTTGATGAGTGGCAATTTGATGTGTGGTTTGGTGGCAGATGGGGTTTCGGGCAACAAGCCTAATTCGCGCATTTGGCTTTCGTTTAACAAATCTGACCAATCGCCGCGTTCATACCATTTTTCGCCGTCCAATTCTATGGGGTGCTGAATGCGCTCGCTGCCGTTACCGCAACGCAAATCGTCATCAGCGCAATATTTGTCGCAGCCCCAGCAAATGCGTTCGGGGTGTTTGGGGGCGATGGGGAATTTTTTTGCCATAATGGTCAATCAGATTGTTTGAATTGGGAAAATGAGATTGTATGTTGCTTTCAGGCTGCCTGAAAATACGCTAAAAGTACAATGTTTATCCCCCATTTGCCTATTTTTTAAGCAATCAAAATTATTCTGATAATTCAATTTGCTAATCTACTTATCCACAGGCTTACCCACATTTTTTGGGGATATAGTCGCAGAATTGGAAAAGCACTACAGCGTTGCCAACGCCCTTATGTACTGTTCGTACACGGCGGGCGTTGTCGCCTTGTATTGCATTTTCACTTCTACGACTATAATTTAACGGTAGAATGCGGCTTTCAGGCTGCCTGAATCCACCAAACTTATCCACAATTGCCTGTGCATAAGCCTGTAGATAAGCTGTGGATAGTTTTTCAATTATCCACAGGCAGCCTGAAAATTGGCAAAATTATCCACATTTGTCCACACACTATCCACAGGCTTATCCACAGCTTTTCCACAGACTTATCCACAATCTAACTTATTGATTCAAATAAAATAAACCAACTTATCCACAGGATTTGGCTTTACTCATCATACATCATCATCATTTTTAATTATAAATATATCTTTTTTATGGGATAACTTTTTTGCGGCAAACACAATCATTCAGGCAGCCTGAAAACTTGTCTTTCAAACAATATTTTTATAAAATCAAACACTTTTCATGTCTAAAAGAGAAATATTCTATGAAATCAAAGTATTTAGGTTTGGTAATGTGGGCGGTGTTGTGTGGCAATGCGTGGGCGGCGACCGAAGTGCGTTTGGCGACCCACGACAGTTTTGCGCTGCCTGAAAATGTGCTGACCACATTTGAACGGCAATATGACGCAAAAGTGCGCGTGGTTAAAGTGGGCGATGGCAATGAATTACTGAACAAATTATTGATTAGCAAACATAAACCCATTGCTGATGCAGTCTATGGTTTGGACAATGGCAATATTTTAGCAGCACAAGCAGCAGGTTTATTAGCCAAACAGCAGCCTGAAAGTGCCAACACGGTGGTGTCTATGCCCAATGCCTTGGCGGTGGATTTTGGTTTTGTGGCGATTAATTATGATACGCAATGGTTTAAAAACAAAGGTTTGCCCTTACCCAAATCTTTGGACGATTTAACCAAACCTGAATACAAAGATTTATTGGTCGTGCCAAATCCATCTACTTCCACACCAGCGTATGGCTTTTTATTGGCGAATATTGGCGGCTTGAGCGAAGAAGGGGCGTTTGCGTGGTGGGCGAAAATGCGCGGCAATGGGGTGAAAATCACACGAGGCTGGTCGGACGCGTATTACAAGGAATTTTCGCTCAATGGCGGCTCGCGCCCGATGATGGTGGGCTATGCCAGCAGCCCTGCGGCGCAAGTATTCTACAGCGAAGGCAAATTGTCCACGCCGACTATGGGCAATTTGTTTTTAAACGGCGGTGTGTATTTGCAAAAAGAAGGCGCGGCGGTGTTGGCAGGCGGCAAACAGCCTGATTTAGCCGCCAAACTGGTGCAATATCTGCAAAGCCCCACCGTGCAAAGCGCGATTCCTGTGAATATGTGGGTGTATCCTGCGGTGCGTGGGGTGCGTTATCCCGATGTGATGCGTCATGCCAGCGTGCCGCGTGTGCATTTTGCGCCCAATGAGCAAAGGGCGCACCAAAATCGCAAAGCATGGTTACAGCGTTGGACAAAAACGGTGTTGAAATAATCTTCAGGCTGCCTGAAAAGCAAAATCTGCCAATTATTTTAATAATTGAACCATTTTTAACTAAAATTAACTCCATTATCGCTATAATTATTCTCTTTTTTCCAACGGAGAATAATCATGATGCAAAAATGGGGTTTAATGATGTTAAGCATGAGTTTGGCGGCGTGTAGCGTTCCTGTTGTGCAAGGGCAAGCCCCTGTGGTGGCGGTGCAGCCGATTTTGGTCGCAGAAGCTGGAAAATCTGTTCATGTGTGCGAACTTAAACCGTTTGTGGAAACCTTCCGCAGTGAGCATGTGAATCGTGGCGCAGCCCAATTAGCCGTCAAAAAACAATGTTTGGCGAAACATTCCGCTATGTTTTGTGAAGACAAAGACATTGTCTGCAAAACATACGAGTAAAGGTTTTCAGGCTGCCTGAAAATGTGTGGGGACGGATAATCCAATCCGTCCCCTTTTGTGTTTGTATAGTCGTAGAAATAAAAATACAGTACAAGGCGACAACGCCGTACTGTATTTTCAGTTCTGCGACTATACGCATAAATTCCCCCACACGTCTAGTTTTATCACGCTTTTGTCGCGCAATAACCACGTTTTCTCGGATTAAGGCTGCCTGAAACGGCGATAAATCGCGTATAATCACGCCATTCTCATTATTTTGACCCATTTTTTATTATGATACGTTTTGAATCCGTCTCCAAAGTTTATCCAGGGGGGTTTCAAGCACTTAAAAATGTCAGCTTTACCATTGAAAAAGGCGAAATGATTTTCGTAGCTGGGCATTCGGGTGCAGGCAAATCCACCATTTTAAAACTCATCGCAGGCATCACCAAACCCACCAAAGGCAGAGTGATGATTAACAACAACGATTTGAGCGTCTTGTCCGATAATGAATTGGGCTATTTGCGCCAACACATCGGCATTGTGTTTCAAGACCACAAAATTTTGTTTGACCGCAGCGTATTGCAAAATGTCTTGTTGCCCCTGCGCATTATCGGCTACGACCGCAAAACGGCGGAAAAACGCGCCCGTCTTGCCATTGAAAAAGTGGGCTTGGGTGGACGTGAAAACGCCGACCCCATCAGCTTGTCGGGCGGCGAACAGCAGCGTTTGTGCATTGCCCGTGCGGTGGTACACCAGCCCAGCTTGTTGATTGCCGATGAGCCGTCTGCCAACCTAGACCGCGCTTATGCTTTGGATATTATGGAATTGTTCAAAACATTCCACGAAGTCGGCACAACGGTGATTGTGTCCGCCCACGATGAAACTTTAATGCAAGATTACGGTCATCGCATTTTGCGTTTGCAGGAAGGACGGTTTGCCGCATGAGTATCAGCCATTATGTATCGCTGCACACGGAAAGTGCCAAACGCGCCGCAGGCTATTTTTTCAGGCAGCCTATTGCCACTTTGCTGATTTTGGCGATGTTAGCCATTGCCATGACTTTGCCACTCACTCTGTATTTGGGCGTGCAAAGCAGCCAAACGGTGTTAAGCAAATTAAGCGAAACGCCCAAAATCACCGTCTATCTGGAAACCAATTCCACCGAAACCGATGTGGACACGCTGAAAAAAATGTTCAGCGAAGACAAACGTGTCAAACAAGCGCAATTTGTTTCCAAAGACGATGGTTTGGAAGAAATGAAAGCAGCTTTGGATTCGCAAGACATTGTGTCTATGCTAGACGAAAACCCTTTGCCCGACTCATTCATCATCACCCCCGCCAGCAGCACGCCTGACACCATTGCCGCGCTGAAAACCGATGTGGAGCAATTTCCTATGGTCGCCAGCAGCCAAATGGATTCGGAATGGATGAAAACGCTGTATCAGGTCAATGAATTGGTACAAAAAGTGTTTTGGTTTTTGGCGATTACCTTGAGTTTGGCGTTTGTGCTGGTGGCGCACAACACCATTCGTTTGCAAATTTTGACCCACAAGGAAGAAATTGAAATCACGAAATTATTGGGTGCGCCGTCTTCATTTGTGCGCCGTCCATTTTTATATCAGGCGGCGTGGCAGAGTTTGCTGTCGGCGGCGATTAGTTTGGGTTTGGCGACTTGGGTGATGAAAACCAGTCAGCCTTTGGTAACGCAAATTTTTGAACCCTACGGCATTCATTTAACATGGCGCAGTTTTACGCCACAAGAAATGGCGATTGTGTTGGCTGGTGTATGCGCTTTGGGCATTTTGGGCTCATGGCTGGCGAGTACGCAGCATTTGTTTAGTTTCAAAGCCAAGAAAAATTAAGCCATCAAACAATCAATCAGGCAGCCTGAAAACCGTTTTCAGGCTGCCTGATTGATTTTTTTACGCGACCAAAAAATAATTAAACATGATAGGTGCTGGAAGCCGCATCGCCGCCACGCCCTGTCCAATTGGTGTGGAAAAAGTCGCCACGTTCTGCGTCAATGCGCTCGTAAGTGTGCGCACCGAAATAATCGCGTTGGGCTTGCAGCAAATTGGCGGGCAAACGCGCCGATGTGTACGAATCCAAGAAAGTAATCGCCGCCGCCATACACGGCATAGGAATCGCGCATTCAATGGATTTTGCCACCACTTTGCGCCATTGCGGTAAAGCCTTGTTTAAAATATTGCGGAAATACTCGTCTTGACCCAACCACTGTAAATCAGGGGTGTTTTCATAGGCATCGCGGATATTGCTCAAAAACACGCTGCGAATAATGCAGCCTTCGCGCCACAGTAAAGCCGTGTTGCCATAATTCAAATTCCATTGATAAGTATCGCTGGCTTCGTGCATCAACATAAAACCTTGCGTGTAGGAAATGATTTTGCTGGCAAGCAAAGATTGGCGCAAGGCTTCCAACCATTCTTCACGGCTGCCTGAAATTTGCGCTGGTGTGTGTGGGAACAAACGCGCCGCCGCCAAACGCTGCTCTTTAAACGCCGACACGCAACGCGCAAACACCGATTCACTAATCAGCGTGAGCGGTACGCCCATGTCCAAAGCGTTAATCCCTGTCCATTTACCCGTGCCTTTTTGCCCAGCCGTGTCCAAGATTTTTTCCACCAAAGGTGAACCGTCTTCGTCTTTGTACGCCAAAATATCGGCGGTAATGTCAATCAGGTAAGAATCTAATTCTGTGTTTTTCCATGATTGGAATGCAGCGTGCATTTCTTCGTGGGTCATGCACAAGCCTTCTTTCATAAATTGGTAGGCTTCGCAAATCAACTGCATATCACCGTATTCAATGCCATTATGCACCATTTTGACAAAATGACCTGCGCCATTGTCGCCTACCCAATCGCAGCATGGTTCGCCTGTGGGTGTTTTGGCGGCGATGGCTTGGAAGATGGGCTTAATGTGTTCCCACGCCGAGAAATGTCCACCAGGCATAATAGAAGGCCCATGACGCGCCCCTTCTTCGCCACCCGATACGCCAGCACCCACAAAACGCAAACCTTTTGCCGCCAATTCTTCGCAACGGCGATTGGTATCGGGGTAATTCGCATTGCCACCGTCAATTAAAATATCGCCTTCATCCAAATACGGCACAATTTGTTCAATAAAATCATCAACTGCTGAACCAGCTCGTACCATCATCATGATTTTTCGTGGTTTTTCCAAGCTATCTACCAATTCTTGCAGACTTTTTGCGCCAATAATATTTGTGCCTTTGGCTGCGCCATTTAAAAATTCATCTACTTTTTCCACCGTGCGGTTATACGCTACGACTTTAAAGCCTTTGTCGTTCATGTTCAAAATCAGGTTTTGTCCCATCACCGCCAAGCCGATGACGCCAATATCGCCTTTCATATTTTTTCCTTGTTTGTGAGTTGAATATCAAAAAGATTTGAAAACGGCGCATTGTACGCTTTTTATCTGGAGTATTAAAACTGCTTTTTTGCAAAAAAAGTTATCCCATAAAAAAGATATATTTATAATTAAAAATGATGATGATGTATGATGAGTAAAGCCAAATCCTGTGGATAAGTGGGTTTATTTCATTAAAATCATATAATTAACTTGTGGATAAGTCTGTGGAAAAACGGTGGATAAGCCTGTGGATAGTGTGTGGACAAATGTGGATAATTTTTCCAATTTTCAGGCTGCCTGTGGATAATTGAAAAACTATCCACAGCTTATCTACAGGCTTATGCACAGGCAATTGTGGATAAGTTTGGTGGGATTCAGGCAGCCTGAAAGCCGCATTCTACCGTTAAATTATCCCCAAAAAATGTGGATAAGTCTGTGGATAAGTGAATTAGCGAATTGAATTATCAGAATAATTTTGATTGCTTAAAAAATAGGCAAATCTGTGGAAAAACGACTATGGTGTGTCAAACTTGAAAAATCGGCTGAATATACTTATATTGTTTATTGTTCATAGGTTCTTCAATTATTTATCATGATTTTTATAGGAGTGAAATGATGGGCTGGTTTTCATCTAATCAAGACAATCAAATGTTTTTGGCAACCATTGAGCCAAAAGATGTGCAAATTCAACAATATCTCGGCGTGGTGAACGGCGAGGCAATTATTGGCGCGAATATTTTCCGTGATATGTTTTCATCGATACGCGATATTGTGGGCGGTCGTGCGAGCGGCTACGAAAGCGCGTTGGCGGGCGCACGCCAAGCGGCTTTGGACGATATGATTGCTGGCGCGAAAAAAATGGGCGCAAATGGCGTGATTGGCATTGATTTTGACTACGAAGTTTTGGGCGAAACCAATGGCATGATGATGGTGTCGGTGAGCGGCACGGCGATTATTTTGTAAATCAGTTTCAGGCTGCCTAAAGTGTTCAGGCAGCCTGAAGCGTTTGGATAGGTTAAACAAACATCATGATTACCAGATTACGCGGTCAATTGGTGGACAAA
>NZ_JQKH01000030.1 GCF_000745955.1 Alysiella crassa DSM 2578
TTTTCAGGCAGCCTTACAGTACACGACAATTTTTCCAATCACAAAAATGTAGGGTGCGCCATGCGCACCAAATTACTGAATAATTTAAATATTGTGGTGGATTTTGGTGCGCACGGCACACCCTACAGTTATTTTTGTCGTGTACTGAAAGGCAGCCTGAAAAACAGGTTTTAATGTAATGTAAAAATAAAGACAAATCAAGAAATATTTTAAATATTTTTCAAATGGATACACAAAAAGTAAGTCTATGCAAATTTCATGAAAATGGGGAATTTTTTATGATATGATTAAATCAATTTTGCAAATCATTCAGGCTGCCTGAAACCATTATTGTTCGGTTTCAGGCAGCCTGAATGATTTCACATTACGCTTTATTTTGATTACCCGAATTATCGGATTTTACCGCTTCATTTTGCGTGCTTGGTTCAGCCAATTTTTCACTTTCCATTTTAGGCAATTCGGCAAATTCCGAATTGTCTTGGTCGGCTTGTTGTTCCGTTTCCGATTTCACATTGTGGCTGTAATCTTTGGGCGGAGAAGGCTGTTTGCCAGCCATGATTTCAAGCACTTGGTCGCGGTCAATCGTTTCCCAATCCATCAAGGCTTTACACATGGTTTCCATTTTGTCGCGGTTTTCGCTCAAAATTTTGTAGGCAACGGCATATTGCTCGTCCAAAATGCGGCGGATTTCCGCGTCCACTTCCTGTTGGGTTTTTTCAGAAATGTGTTGTGAACGCGTTACGCTGCGACCCAAAAACACTTCGCCCTCATTTTCCGCATACACCATCACGCCCATTTTTTCGCTCATGCCAAAGCGCGTTACCATTTCACGCGCCAAAGCGGTGGCACGTTCAAAGTCGTTGGACGCGCCTGTGGAAATGCGTCCCACATACAAATCTTCCGCAATGCGTCCGCCAAACAAAATGGACAGTTGGCTCAACATTTGGTCTTTGTACATGGAAATGCGGTCGCGTTCAGGCAGCTGCCACGTCAAGCCCAACGCACGTCCACGCGGCATAATCGTAACCTTGTGAACAGGGTCGGTAAACGGCAAACTTTCCGCCACAATCGCATGACCTGCTTCGTGGTAGGCGGTGGCGCGTTTTTCGTCTTCGTGCATTACCATGCTGCGGCGTTCTGGTCCCATGTAGATTTTGTCTTTGGCATCTTCAAAATCGCTTTGGTCAACCTTTTTCTTGTTGCGGCGACCTGCAAACAAGGCGGCTTCATTGACCAAATTCGCCAAATCCGCACCCGAAAACCCCGGTGTACCACGCGCCAACGTTACCAAATCCACGCTTTCGTCCAAAGGCACTTTTTTGGCATGCACTTTCAAAATTTGTTCACGACCGCGAATATCCGGCAATGGCACAACCACTTGACGGTCAAAACGTCCAGGGCGTTGCAAAGCTGGGTCAAGCACGTCTGGGCGGTTGGTGGCGGCAATCACAATCACGGTTTGATTGCTTTCAAAGCCGTCCATTTCCACCAAAAGTTGGTTCAGGGTTTGTTCTCGTTCGTCATTGCCACCGCCCAAACCTGCACCGCGTTGGCGACCCACCGCGTCAATCTCGTCAATGAAAATGATACAAGGCGCGTTTTTCTTGGCTTGTTCAAACATATCGCGCACGCGGCTTGCACCCACGCCCACGAACATTTCCACAAAATCTGAACCTGAAATGCTGAAAAATGGCACACCCGCTTCGCCTGCAATGGCTTTTGCCAACAGGGTTTTACCCGTACCAGGGCTGCCTGCCAACAAAATACCGCGTGGCACACGTCCACCCAAAGATTGATAGCGATTGGGGGCTTTCAAATAATCCACGATTTCTTGGACTTCTTCTTTGGCTTCATCGCAGCCTGCCACGTCTGAAAATTTCACGGTGTTGGCATCTTTGTCCAACAAACGCGCACGGCTTTTGCCAAATGAAAATGCGCCGCCTTTGCCACCGCCTGTTTGCGCGCGCATGAAGTAAATCCACACGGCAATCAGCAACAATACAGGCAGCAAACTCATAAACAGGCTGCTCAACATGCTGGGTTTTTCTTCAGGCGTAACTTTCACGCGGACATTATTTTCAGTCAGCGTTTGGATTAATTTGTCGTCCAACGGCGCGTGGGTAACGAAAGTGGATTTTTCGGCATCGTTGCGCTCGCCCTTAATCGTGTACCCTGCGGGTGAACCTTCCAAGTTCACATTGTTGATTTCTTTTGATTTAACTTGTTGAATAAATTGTGAATATTCAATTTGTTTGGAATCAGCCTTCTTCTCTTGCATGGCGTTTACGCCAGCCGCAATCGCTAAAAACAGCGCACCCCAAACGAGTATGTTTTTGAAATTGTTTCCCACAGAAACAAGCTCCTATCTAAAAAAATGAAGTTGGATTGTAAAACACGAATACAGGCTTGTCAGCGTTTATTTTTGCCTAATAAATAAATTTCGCTGGAACGATTGCGTGAAGCATCAGGTTTACGCGTTTGCACGGTGGCAAAAATTTGGCGCATGGCGGTCAAATATTCTTGATAACCCGAACCTTGAAACACCTTCACCAAAAATGAACCACCTGTTTTTAAATGATTTTGAGCAAAATCCAATGCCAATTCGCATAAATAATAGCTTCGTGCTTGGTCTATTGTATCGTTGCCCGACATATTGGGTGCCATATCGCAAATTACAAGGTCTAGCGGACGATTTTGTAATAAATTTTCCAATTGGGCGAGTACATCGTCTTCACGAAAATCGCCCTGAATAAAATCCACGCCCTCAATCGCATCCATAGGCAAAATATCCAGCGCGAACACCTTGCCGTTTTTGCCGACCAATTTGGCGGCAACCTGCGACCAACTCCCTGGTGCGCTGCCCAAATCCGCCAACACCGTGCCTTGTTTGATTAATTTGTCTTTTTCATTGATTTCCAATAATTTATACGCGGCGCGGGCGCGATAACCGTCTTTTTGGGCGCGTTGCACATAAGGGTCGTTCACGTGTTCGTGCATCCAAGCGGGGGAAGATTTTGAGCGTTGTACCATATTATTTTCGGTAAAAAAACCTGATATTACGATATTTTCAGGCAGCCTGAAAGGTTTGGGCGCAAATTTATAGTGGATTCAATTTAAATCAGGACAAGGCGACAGCGACCGCCGTGTACACATAGTACATAAGGGAGCTGGTAACGCTGTACTGGTTTAAATTGAATTCACTATAAACATTCAGGCAGCCTGAAAACAGAAAAATGGGCGATATATCATTGCCTTGTACACGCGTTGCGCCGCGTACCACGCTGCCCACCCCACGATAAGCCATTGCCCCCTATTTTCAGGCTGCCTGAAAAATAGCGGCAACAGATGAATTTCTATATAATATTGTTACACAAGAAAAAAATAATGGATTTTTAGGATAAATGTATGAATTCAGAAAGTATTTTAATGATTGCGCGTAGCCATTTGCCTACCGTGTTTAATTTGATGGTATTGGCGGCGGTGATTTTTTGCGCTTCGTTTATTTGGGCAATGCTGCCTGAAAAATTTAGATTATTAAATCAATGGGGTAGAAATTTATTGCGCCAAGCCCCCAGCATTATGACGGCATTGGGTTTGTTTGGCACATTTTATGGCTTGACTGAATCGCTGCGGAATTTCGGTACAGAAGTTGAACAAATTCAAATATTTGTAGGCGAACTCAAATCGGTGTTTATTTACTCTATTTTGGGGATTGGTTCGGCGGCGTTTTTTATGATTTTGAATGTGGTGGTGAACGCGATTTACCACCACCGCGCCCAGTCTGAAAAAAATAAAATTATTCAACAACATAATCAACAAAATAAAACCGTACAACAGAATAATGAAGAAGTGTTGCAATACCTAGCCGCACAACTCAATGCCACGCAACAATTAAATAAAACACTTCAAAATCAAAATTATACACCACAAGAATTTTCAGGCAGCCTGAATGCGCCTGTGAATGCCAGTTTGTCGGCAGAAACGCAACACAGTTTGCAAAAACAAGCGGAATTTGCGCCCTATTTGGCGGAATTGAGCCATATTCAGGAAACTTTAAGCAAAACGGTCAGTAAATTATTGATTCCGTACACCAATCACAGCGCGGAATTTCAAAATCATTTGCTGAACACGTTTGCGGAAAAAATGGACGCGCAAACGCAATTATTGGCACAAATTAGCCAGCAATTGCACACACAAAACCAAATAAATCAAGAAATTATGCAAAAATTGCAACAACAGCCTGCACCGATTGCCGAGCCTGTTAGCGTGAAAACCAGCACATCTAGCACCATCAGCAATCCATTAGACCCATTCAAAAAATTGGAAATGGAATTGGCAGAATTAAGCAATGAAAACAAGAAATTATTTGCCAATAAATTCTCAAGTTAATTTTCAGGATGCCTGAATAATTTGGAAAAACAATATGTTACAACCTTATGAAGAACCAGTAATGGAAACAGAAGACGAGGCGACCACTTGGATTGCCTTGTCGGATTTGATGACGGGCTTGATGGCGATTTTTTTAACTTTGAGCATTGCCATTTTGGTGAATCAACACGCGCAACGCGATGAAATTGTACAAGATGTACAAATGGCTTTGAAAAACAGTGGCTTGGAAATTGAAACCGACCCACGCACGGGCGATATGAATATTGCTGCGGATTTCGCGTTTGAGTCGGGCAAGGCGGTGTTAAAGCCCGAAGGCAAGGCGATTTTAGACCAATTAATGCCCGTGTTTGCCAAAACCGTGTTTGCGGAATTGTCGGGCGAGCAGCAGGAGCAAATCACGCGCCTGATTGTGGAAGGGCATACCGACAGCGTGGGCGGCTACGCGTCCAATATGAAATTAAGCACGGAGCGCGCCAATGCGGTTTTGACGTATATTGATACGGAAATGCCTGATTTTCCACATAAAGCAGAATTATTGGCGAAAATGACGGCGGTTGGGCGCGGCGAAAATGACGCCAGTCCCAGCGAAAATCCTGCCGACAGACGTGTTTTGTTACGCTTTGATTTTAAACAGATTGATTGGACGAAACAGTCTCCATCTCGTCAATAATCTCCATTTCTTTCAGGCAGCCTGAAAACAGGAAAAACTCCCATGTTAAGTTACCGCCACGCCTTTCATGCAGGCAATCATGCTGATGTTTTAAAACACTTTATTTTGTTTTTAACGCTCCATTATTTCAATCAAAAAGACAAACCCTATTGGTATATAGACACCCATTCGGGCGCAGGCGTGTACGATTTGCGCGGCGATGAAGCGCAAAAAGTGGGCGAATACCAGCACGGTATTGCCAAATTGCGCGAAAATCTATTCAGGCTGCCTGAAAGTTTACAAAATTTTGTGGCGCATTTGGACGAAATGTTGGCAGAAAATAATTTGTACGCAGGTTCGCCCTATTGGGCGCAAAGTTTATTGCGTGAAGCGGACAAAATGCGTTTGTTTGAATTGCACCCGACCGATTTTCACCATTTAATCAATAATATGCGCGAATTGAATTTGGGGCGAAAATGTATTGTGAAACAAGAAGATGGTTTTGCGGGTTTGTTGGCGTTGTTGCCACCTGCCACACGCCGCGCGGTGGTGTTGATTGACCCGCCTTATGAACAAAAACAAGACTATACGCGCGTGGTGGACACGCTCAAAGACGCACTGAAAAAATTTGAGCAAGGTTGTTATGCCGTGTGGTATCCCTGTTTGAGCCGCACAGAAAGCCAAACGCTGCCTGAAAAATTGAAAAAACTTTGCCCAAATAATTATTTAGATGTGCAATTACACGTCCACGCGCCACGCGCTGATGGTTTTGGTATGCACGGAAGCGGTATGTTTTTAATCAATCCGCCTTATGTGTTGCCTGAAATGTTGAAACAGATTATGCCTAAATTAAGCAAAATATTGGCACAAGATAATCAAGCGCGCTTTGTATTGGATTATCAAATTAAATAAGCAACCAACCTAAATTCGTTCAGGCTGCCTGAAAATGGTAAAATGCAACACCTAATTTTCAGGCAGCCTGAATATTTGAATCGCTGCCTCAATATTTTTTTGATTGAATAGGACAAAAAGTGGACATGAATTTTACTTATCTGGCTATTGGCGCAATGATTGCAGGCGCAATATTGCTGTTTTTTGGCAGCAAACAGCGCACCGCCGATGGCGAGTGGAGCAGTGGTTTGCAATGGGGTTATTTACTGGTGATGGTGGGGATATTTGGCATTTTATCGGCGGGCTTTGGGTGGAGTTTTACCGCGATTTTGCTGACATTTACTTTGCTGACAGGTGTGTTGTGGCTGTGGGCAAAAAAATCACGCAAAGATAAAACCATACCTGATAACAACCACTTCCGTGATTATATGGCAGGTTTCTTCCCTATTATTGCGGTAGTGTTTGTGTTGCGAACTTTTGTTGCCGAGCCGTTTCAGATTCCCTCCAGCTCCATGCGACCTGGTTTGGTGAAAGGCGATTTTATTTTGGTAAACAAATTTATCTACGGCATTCGCATTCCTGTGCTGAATTCGGTGTTAATTCCCACAGGCAAAGTGGAACGCGGCGATGTTGCCGTGTTCAATTATCCTGTGCAGCCGCAAGTGAATTATATTAAGCGCATAGTCGGTATTAGTGGCGATGTGGTTGAATACAAAAATAAAGTTTTGACTGTCAACGGCATAGTAGAAAACGATACGCTTAAAGGCGAATATCAGTATGCCGATGATTTTAATCCACAACACAGCTTAAGCAGTCAAATGTATGGCTCGCAATTTGGCGAACGCGAATTTCATGTTTTAAAAGATGAAGATGCACCCGCCGTCCACATGCCCACTTTGCGCCAATACTTGTCGCGCGAAATGCCCAAATACAATTATCACGATGGCAGCAATGACTTAAAACGCTATTGCGATTTTGCCGAAGACGGCAGCAGCTTCAAATGCACCGTTCCTGAAGGCAAATATTTTGCCATGGGCGACAACCGCGACAACAGCGCAGACAGCCGCTATTGGGGTTTTGTAAACGATAATTTGATTGTGGGTAAAGCATTCTTTATTTGGCTGAATTTGGGCGATATGGGGCGCGTGGGCAACAGCATTCGTTGATTTATCCATCAATCACCTGCCCTATTTTGCACATAAATAAAGGCAGCCTGAAACACTGTAAAGAGTGATTTCAGGCTGCCTTTTTGTGTGTATTTTGCCACATTTTTAAGCAATAATACCCTAAATGATTTCAAGCTGATACAGCTAAAACCATGTTTTCAAAAAATAAAAAAATAATTCTTTCTCCAGAATAGCTTATTTTTTGTCAAGACTATTCAGGCTGCCTGAAAAAACGTATCATGCCCCACTAATGATTTCCTGCCGCCGCAATAACGGCTTCGCAAACCTTTCACTATTTTGGACAGACACATGAACACAAGCACAAGCATAATCAAAGTTACCAAACGCAACGGCACACTTGAAGCGATTAACCTAGACAAAATCCACCGCGTGTTGGATTGGGCTGCGGAGGGTTTAAATAATGTGTCCGTGTCGCAAGTGGAAATGAAATCACATATTCAGTTCTATAACGGCATTCACACCAAAGACATTCACGAAACCATCATCAAATCCGCCGCCGATTTGATTTCCGAAGAAACTCCAGATTATCAATATCTTGCAGCGCGTTTAGCGATTTTCCATTTGCGTAAAATTGCCTATGGCGAATACACACCACCGCATTTATTTGACCATGTACAAAAATTAACCACTTTGGGCAAATATGACCCACATATTTTGCAAGATTACTCGCGTGAAGAATTTAATGAATTAAATCAATATATTGACCATGAGCGAGATTTGAATTTTGCCTATGCCGCCGTAAAACAATTGGAAGGCAAATATTTGCTGCAAAATCGCGTAACCAAACAAATTTATGAAAGCCCACAATTTTTGTATATTTTGGTGGCAATGTGTTTGTTTGCCAAATATCCAGCCGATACACGTTTGAATTATATTAAGAAATTTTATGATGCCGTGTCGCAATTCAAAATTTCGCTGCCCACGCCGATTATGTCGGGCGTGCGTACCCCTACTCGCCAATTTTCTAGCTGCGTGTTGATTGAATGCGATGACAGTTTGGACAGCATTAATGCGACCACGTCTGCGATTGTGAAATATGTGTCGCAACGCGCAGGCATTGGCATTAACGCAGGGCGCATTCGCGGTTTGGGCAGCGAAATTCGCGGCGGCGAAGCGCAACACACAGGCTGCATTCCATTTTTCAAAATGTTTCAGGCTGCCGTGAAATCTTGTTCACAAGGCGGTGTGCGCGGTGGTGCGGCAACGCTGTTTTATCCGCTTTGGCATATTGAAGCCGAAAGCTTGCTGGTGTTGAAAAACAATCGCGGCGTAGAAGACAACCGCGTGCGCCATTTGGATTATGGCGTGCAAATCAACAAATTGATGTACACGCGTTTGATTAAAAATCAAGACATTACACTATTTTCGCCCAATGAAGTCGCAGGTTTGTACGAAGCCTTTTTCGCCGACCAAGATGAATTTGAACGCCTGTACACGCAATACGAAGCCGACCCAAACATTCGTAAACGCACGCTGCCTGCGGCGGATTTATTCTCCATGTTAATGCAGGAACGCGCTGGCACGGGGCGCATTTACATTCAAAACGTGGATCATTGCAACACGCACAGCCCATTTGACCCGAAAATTGCGCCAGTGCACCAATCCAATTTGTGTTTAGAAATTGCTTTACCCACCAAGCCTTTGAATAATATCAACGATGAAAATGGCGAAATTGCGCTGTGTACTTTGTCGGCGTTTAATTTGGGCGCGATTAGCGAATTGGGCGAATTTGAAGAATTGGCAGATTTGACGGTTCGCGCTTTGGACGCGCTGTTGGATTATCAAGATTACCCTGTTCCCGCCGCCGAAAAAGCGACCATGAACCGCCGCACTTTGGGCGTGGGCGTGATTAATTACGCCTATTATTTGGCGAAAAATGGCGTGAAATACAGCGATGACAGCGCGATTGGCTTGACCCATCGCACCTTTGAAGCCATGCAATATTATTTGCTGAAAGCGTCTGTGAATTTGGCGAAAGAATACGGCGCGTGTCCCCTATTCCACGAAACGACTTATTCGCAAGGTATTTTGCCGATTGATACCTACAAATCGGATTTGGACAAATTCTGCACCGAACCTTTGCATTTGGATTGGGAAAGTTTACGCGCCGATATTGTGAAATATGGTTTACGCAACAGCACCTTAACCGCTTTAATGCCCAGTGAAACCAGCTCGCAAATCGCCAACGCCACCAATGGCATTGAGCCACCGCGTGGTTTGGTAACCGTGAAAGCATCCAAAGACGGCATTTTGAAACAAGTCGTGCCTGAATTTGACCGTTTGCGCGGACAATACGAAACCTTGTGGCAAATGGGTGGCAACGATGGCTATTTGAAACTGGTTGGCGTGATGCAAAAATTCATTGACCAAGCCATTTCTGCCAACACCAGCTACGACCCCAAACGCTTTGAAGGCGGTCGCGTACCAATGAATCAAATGTTGAAAGATTTGTTATCTGCTTACAAATATGGTTTGAAAACATTGTATTACCACAATACGCGCGATGGCGCAGACGATGTGCAAACCGATTTGCAAGACGATGGTTGTGTCGGTGGCGCGTGTAAAATTTAAATAAAACTGCTCAAAAATATTCAGGCAGCCTGAAAATGATTTTTCAGGCTGCCTGAAGTTTTTATGGTAATGAAATTATGCTAATTTGGCTTTGATAAGATTCACAATTTCACTCACGGCAATATTTTCCGATTCCCCAGCACGGCGATTGGCGTATTCCACATTGCCCTCTTTCAGAGCGCGGTCACCAATCACAATGCGGTGCGGAATGCCCAACAATTCGCTGTCGTTCAACAACACGCCAGCGCGTTCATCGCGGTCGTCCAACAACACGTCCACGCCAGCCGCTTGCAATTCCGCGTAGATTTGGTCGGCGGCGTTTTTCACATCGTCCGATTTTTTGTAATTCATCGGCACAATCACGACCGTGAATGGCGACATCGCTTCCGTCCAAATAATGCCTTTTTCGTCATGGTTTTGCTCAATCGCTGCCGCCACCACGCGCGTTACGCCTATGCCGTAGCAGCCCATTTCCATGATTTGCGATTTGCCGTTGTTGTCCAAGAAAGTCGCGTTCATCGCTTTGGCATATTTGTCGCGCAACTGGAAAACGTGTCCCACTTCAATGCCACGCGCCAATTTCAGGCTGCCTGAACCGCAAGGGCTGGGGTCGCCAGCGACCACGTTACGCAAATCCACAAATTCAGGTTCGGCGGAATCGCGCCCGAAGTGGAAACCTGTGTAGTGGAAGTCGTCATCGTTTGCACCGATGACCCAGTCCGTGCCTTTTTCGGTGGCGAAATCCGCGTACACTTTGCCTTTGAAACCCACAGGGCCGAGCGAACCGCCATTTGCGCCAAATTGCGCCATAATCCATTCGGGTGCAGCCATCGTCAAAGGCGATTTCACGCCTGCCAATTTTTCCGCTTTGATGTCGTTAAATTCGTGGTCACCACGCAAAAGCAGCAAAACGAGTTCGCCGTCATTTTCGCTTTCCACGACAATGGATTTCAAAGTTTTCTCAATCGGAATATTCAAAAATTCAACCAGTTGCGGAATGGTTTTCACATTGGGCGTGTGGACTTTGGTCAAAGTTTGCGTGGGTTCAGCTCGGCTGCCTGAAAGCGGCAAAGTTTGCGCCAATTCCACGTTTGCCGCGTAATCGGAGCTGTCGCTGTACGCAATCACGTCTTCGCCACTGTCTGCCAATACTTGAAATTCGTGCGAACCTGTGCCGCCAATGCTGCCCGTGTCCGCCGCAACAGGGCGATATTGCAAACCCAAGCGATTGAAAACACGGCAATATGTGTCATACATATCCTGATAAGTTTGTTTCAAAGAATCAAAATCGGCATGGAAAGAATACGCGTCTTTCATCACAAATTCACGCGCGCGCATTACACCAAAACGGGGGCGGCGTTCATCGCGGAATTTGGTGTTGATGTGGTAGAAATTTTTGGGTAACTGTTTGTATGAATTGACTTCTTTGCGGACAATATCCGTAATCATCTCTTCGCAAGTGGGGCTGAAACAGAATGGATTATCGTGGCGGTCTTCAATCCGCAATAATTCATCGCCGTAGAAATCCCAGCGACCTGATTCTTTCCATAAATCAGCAGGTTGAATCACAGGCATAAGCAATTCAATTGCACCTGCGCGGTTCATTTCTTCGCGGACGATGTTTTCCACTTTACGCAAAACGCGCAAACCCATAGGCATCCAAGTGTACAAACCTGAAGCGTTGGCTTTGATTAAACCTGCGCGGAGCATGAGTTTGTGGCTGGGCAAGCTGGCTTCGGCAGGGGCTTCTTTGAGCGTGGAGATAAAAAATTGGCTGGCTTTCATATTTTTAGATAATTTTTGATGATTGAAATAAAAGGGGGATTATAATGGTTTTATGGGATTTCAGGCAGCCTGAAACGGTTTTTATGGTTTCAGGCTGCCTTTCAATACACGACAAAATTAAAATTTGCCTACGGCGTGCGCTCTATCGCCGCGCGGCGACTTACTTTTTGAAAAAGTAAGCCAAACAACAATAAAATCAAAAAAATATTTTTCAAATTCAAATGTTTTAAAATTTCAGGCTGCCTGAAATATTTTTTGTGAATGAAACTGTTGGGCTTTTTTACATTGTCTTACTTTTTTACAGTACGCGAAATTTTTCATAAACCTAAAATGTAGGGTGCGCCGTTCGCACCAAATAGCTGAATAATTTAAATATTTTGATGAGTTTGGTGCGCACGGCGCACCCTACATTTTCATGGTTAGAAAAATCGTCGTGTATTATCAGGCAGCCTGAACATTATTTCTTCCAATAATTCGGCGTAAACAACATCAACACGGTAAAAATCTCCAGTCGCCCCAACAACATTACCGCCGTACACAACCATTTTTGCACCGCCGACAAATTCGCATAATTGTGGCTAGGCCCTACATCACCCAAACCCGGCCCTGCATTGGTAATACAGGCAATGGTCGCCGTGAGCGCAGTCAGAAAATCCAGCCCCGTTATCATCAGCGCAAAAGTAAACACCACCACCGTCATAAAATAGACAAAAATAAACGCCATAATCGCCATTGCCGTGCGTTCAGGCAGCGTGCG
The DNA here is from genome assembly GCF_000745955.1 of Alysiella crassa DSM 2578. Taxonomy (GTDB): domain Bacteria; phylum Pseudomonadota; class Gammaproteobacteria; order Burkholderiales; family Neisseriaceae; genus Simonsiella; species Simonsiella crassa. Next base: position 12,230 of record NZ_JQKH01000030.1, read on the forward strand.
CCCGTTTACTTTGACCGTGCGCACCGCGTCTGGGTGCAGCAATAAAGTAATCTCGCGCAAAGAAAATTTCGCCAACGCCAACGCCCGCGCCAATTTCACCCCACCACCCATAGAACCCGTGTTCGCCAACACATTGGACAGGAAAAACATCCACAGCGACACAATCAGCGACCATTGGGCAAAATCCGCATTGGCAAAACCACTCGCCAATCCAATGGACACATAATTAAAGCCCACATAACGCAAGGCTTCAGGCAGAGTTTGATAAAAACCGTTATAGGTCAAATAAATACTGCTCATCAAAATGCTGCCTGAAAGCAGCAAGAGCATGAGTTTGCATTCTTCATCACGCCAATACGCCCGCAAACTTTTTTGGCGCAACACACTAAAATGGTTAGCAAAATTAATCGCCCCCGCAATGGTCGCCAGCGCAATCACGGCTTCAATCACGGGCGAATTGAAATGGGCAATGCTGTTGTCATGCGTAGAAAATCCGCCCAGCGCAAACGCGGACATGGCATGGCACACCGCGTCAAACCACGTCATGCCCGCCCAACGCAACACCAGCATAATCAACACCGTACTGCCCAAATAAAACAACCACAATTGTTTGGCAACCTGTGAAATGCGCGGCGCAATTTTTGTGTCTTTTTCAATACCAGGGATTTCCGCTTTCAAAAGCTGTGTCCCCCCCACGCCGAGCATGGGCAACACCGCCACCGCCAACACAATAATCCCCATGCCCCCCAACCAGTTCAACATATGCCGCCAAAAATTAATAGACGGCGCAATCGTGTCCAGCCCCGTAATCACGGTTGCGCCTGTGGTGGTTAAGCCACTCATCGCTTCAAAAAAGGCATTGGTAAACGACATTTCAGGGAAATGCAAATACAGGGGCATAGCCGCCACCACCGCAAATTCCAGCCACAGCAGCACCACCAAAGTAAAACCATCACGCGGACGCAATTCGCGTTGATAACGCTTGGTTGCCCAATATAAAATAAATGAAATCAATACGGTAAACACCGCCGTTTCTGCAAAAGCGACAAAAGCGTAATCATCAAAAATGCGCGACACCAGCGTAGGCACCAGCGTGAGCATGGCAAACAATAGGCTTAATTTGGATAGGGTATGAATAATAGGGAGTAGTTTGTACATGATTTTATTACATTATTTTTATGTTTGTATAATTTCAGGCAGCCTGAAACCTTGATTTTGCCATTCAATTAAATTAGTATAAACATGATTTTGAATATGTATACACGGAGAAAGCAATATGCTCACCAGAGTCTTTCAAAGCGGCAACAGCCAAGCGGTGCGTATTCCCATCAGTTTCCGTTTTAAGGTGGACACGGTGGAAATTTTACACGGCGACAATGGCGATGTGATTTTACGCCCCATTCAACCCGATACACGCGGCGAAGATTTTTTAGCGTTATTTGAAGGATTTGACGAAGACTTTATCCGTGCGGTGGAAGAACGCGATAATACACCACCACAGGAGCGCGATGCATTATGATTTATCTGTTGGATACCAATATGATAGTGTATTTAATGCGAAATCGCCCCGAAATCGTGGCGCGTAAAATCGCCAGTTTACCGCGCCACGATAAAGTGTGCATGAGTTTTATCACCTACAGTGAATTGCTCAAAGGCGTATATCGCAGCGAATTATCTGAAAAATCAAAGCACAAACTAGAACTGTTGGCAAAACATATTGATGTATTATTGCCACGCGAAGCCATCAGCGAACATTATGCCCGTTTGGGCGCACAACTGAAACAACAAGGCACACCCATCGGCAATAATGACTTGTGGATTGCCGCCCACGCACGCTCACTTGGTGCAGTGCTGGTGAGCAATCAAAGCCAAATTTTTCAAAATATTAGCGGTTTAATCATTGAAGATTGGACACAGGCAGCCTGAAATCCATTTTACCCCAAAAAACCATTATGACCGACCTATTCTCCCCTGCCCCACTCACCGTTTCCGAACTCAACGCCATCGCCCGCCAAATTTTGGAAAACCAATTAGACGGCTTATGGATTAGCGGCGAAATTTCCAATCTCACCCGCGCCACCAGTGGACACTACTATTTCGCACTCAAAGACGCGACCGCCCAAGTACGTTGCGCCCTATTCCGCCACACCGCCGCCCGTCTCGCCACGCCACTCAAAGACGGCGACCACATTGAATTAACAGGCAAAATCAGCATTTACGAAGCGCGCGGCGAATACCAAATCACCGTAAACGATATTCGCACGCTGGGTTTAGGCGATTTGTATTTGCGTTACGAAAAACTCAAAAACACCTTACAAAACGAAGGCTTATTTGACCAAACGCGCAAACGCAGGCTGCCTGAAAACCCACGCACCATCGGCATTGTTACCAGCCTTGCCGCCGCCGCCCTGCGCGATGTGCTGACCACACTCAAACGTCGTGCGCCACACATTCCCATCATCGTCTATCCCACCGCCGTACAAGGCTCAGGCAGCGAATACCAAATTGCCCAAGCCATTGAATCCGCAAACAAACACGCCCAAGCAGACGTATTAATCATCTGTCGTGGTGGCGGCAGCATGGAAGATTTGTGGGCATTCAACGAAGAAATCGTGGCGCAAACCATCGCCGCCAGCCCCATTCCCACCGTGAGCGGCGTGGGACACGAAACCGATTTCACCCTTGCCGATTTCGCCGCCGACCTACGCGCCCCTACACCCACCGCCGCCGCCGAATTAGCCAGCCCCAACTTTGCCGAAACCCAAAGAAAAATCAAACAATTACACGAAAAACTACACCACAGCCTGCAACAACGTTACCAAAACGCCAGCCAAAAATTGGATTTTCTCAACAAACAATTGCGCCACCCACGAGAAAAATTAAATTCACAAAAACAACAAATTACCCAATTTCAGGCTGCCTTAAACCAACAAATCCAGCACACACTCGCCCAGCAACACGCCCGCCTACAACATAGCACCGCCGTATTACACGCCCTCTCGCCCTACAATATCTTGCAGCGCGGCTACAGCATGGTGCAAACGCCACGCGGCGAACTCATCACATCAGCCGCCCAGCTCAAAGCAGGGCAAAAAGTGCGCCTGATTTTTGCCGATGGCGAGCGCGATGTGCGTGTGGAAAAAACACAGCATAATTTGGATTTATTTGATTGAATTTAGAGTCTATCAAATCAGTTGCTGTAGTGTGGCGTTTTCATTATAATCCGCGCTTGCTTAAAATTTAAGCACCATAAAAACAAGTTAAACAATTGATTTTAATTAAATTATGATTGCAGATTTATTCCAAAACGAAAACCAAATTCACCAAGAACGCCACGCCATTTTGAGTGATTTGAATGATTATTTACACAATAAAATTGATTATTCCATCGCCTGTTTTGAACATGAATTGGAGCAACTTGCCAAAAGCTTATGTAAAAACTGCTTGGATTGCCTAATTCAATAATTGGCAATATTCAGGCAGCCTAAAAAAATCAACAACGGTTTGAAGACAAACTCAAATCGTTGATTATTTTATTCTTTTAATTTTGTATAAATGGGGCAACTCGCTTCGTGTGCCCCCTGCAAATAGCCCAAACTCATCAAAAATTCCCCCACAATTTCGCCGCCCACAAATTTAAATTGCTGTTTAAACAATTTCACCCATGCCGCTTTGTCGCGTGGGTGGTGCGTGTCCAACCATGCTTTCAGGCTGCCATATTCTTGTTGCAAACGCATAATTTGTTTCGCATTAAAAATAGCTGCTTGAATTTTCAAACGATTTCGCACAATACCCGTATCCGCCAACAAACGCGCCACATCATGCTCATCAAACGCCGCCACTTTCGCCACATCAAATTGCGCATAAGCCGCCCGAAACGCCGCCCGTTTACGCAAAATAATTGTCCAGCTTAAGCCCGCTTGGTTGATTTCCAAAATCAGCCGTTCAAACAAAACATTATCGTCAGATTGCGCAAAACCGTATTCTGTATCGTGATAGGATTTGTTGGGGTCGGACGTGTCGGCAGGGAGTGCATTACAAAATTGGCAATAAGTCATTTATTATCCAGATAAAATTTTGATATTTATATTTTCAGGCTGCCTGAAAATTTAGGGCGAGTATTGCACTCGCCCCAATTATTTAATGAATGATTTAATTACTCATCATCTCTTTGAATTTTAAATTTATTTCTGCGGCGTGATGGTTTGGGTTCATCTTCCGCCGTCCATTCTTGCACTTCAAACTCGGTGATGGTCGGCACGCGCTGACGATAGCGGCGAATACCGTAAATTCCACCCACAATCGCCGCCCACACAAACCAAGTATTCAATAAAAACAACACAATAGCCAATATCGCATTCCAACTACTCAACATCGCCAATTTCGCGCTTTGCCAGAAACTTGGGCGATGTTCACGCGCTGCCGCTTCGGGATTGGGTTTGGTGTGTTTCACCAATTGTTCAGGCTGGCTGAAATGCAAATTGATGGTGGCAAATTTAATTTTGTCTTGCAATTCAGACTGTTGGATTCTCGCTTCGTCTTCTTGCTCTTTGGCTTGGTATTGCGCTTCTATGGTGGCTCGGCGTTCATCTTGATTGCCCCTAGTGTATTGATTTAAATGACCTAAATCTTTGGAACGTTGCTGTTCACGTTGCGCGGCTAATAATTGGCGTTGCAACAGGCTGCCCACGTCTTCCGCCGAAAAATTTTGTGCTTGCAATAAATCAATGTGTGGTTGCAGGCTGTGTAAAAATGTTTGCGCGTTTTGGCGCGGCACACGCACCAACAAATCGGTTTTGCTGACATAATTTTCAATAATCAACAACATACCATCTGATTGTTCAAACGCTTGACTGGACACCATGTCCGTATTTGTTTGATTGGACACGACAAAACCGCCCTGTTTCGCCGCCAATTGTTCAATCGCCAACGCGGTTTTGCGCACATCGGGCGTGCGGAAAGTCAAATCGGCGGTAATCACCATTGGGCGCGTGCTGGACACGGCGTGGGTTATGATTTCGGTCGGCGCAGAAGCAGACACGATAGGCACAGGGCTGGCTGAAGCTGAAGCTGGTGCGGCTTCAGCAGGTTCTGGCGAAGCAGTGTCGCGCTCGGCTGCCATTGCCATCACCGCCGAAGCACTCACTACCGTTTCAGGCACACTCACCGCAGCTTGGCTTGTAGGTGTTTCGACTGCGACTTGTGTTTGCGGTTCAACTTTTGCCATATCACGCCTAGCACTTTCACCGCCGCAAGCCGCCAACAGCGCAATGCTGACCAATAAAGCTAATTTATTGATTTTCATGTACTTTCCTAGTTTTTTATATTTTGATTTTGCGATTTTTTTCAGGGGCGTATTTTTATCACAATTCTTTGTTTTCGGGAAATTTTTTTGTGCGGAAAATGCCTGATTATGGCGTAAAAACCACGTTCAGGCAGCCTGAAAATTATTTTTCTTGATTTTTGGCGACTTTTTGCTGCACTTTATTGAAAAAGCCGCGCAAAATATCAATGTCTTCGGTGGTCGTGTCCGCCCGATTAAACAGCGAATGCAAACGGCGCACCATGCGTTCTTGATTGCGTTTGTGGAAAAAATCCAAATTTTCCATTGTTTGTTCAAGATGTTGCACCATGCCTGCCACTTGGTCGGCGGTGGCAAGATTGCGCTCGGGAATCAGGTGCGACATATCCGCATTCACTTGGCTGAACAATTCGTAGCACACCACTTGCACCGCCTGCGCCAAATTCAGCGAAAAATAATTGGGGTTGCCCGAAATCGTCATCAGGCGATTGCAATGCTGCACTTCGTCTATGCTCAAACCGAAGGTTTCGTTGCCAAACACCAGCGCAACTTGCTGTCCATTTTGCGCGGCGGCAAGCAAGCTGGGCGTGAGTTCGCGTGGCGTTTGCAAAGGCGTGGTGAGTTCACGGCGGCGGCTGGTTAGGGCGCAACTCAACACCGTTCCCGTCAAGGCTTCGGGCAAGGTGGCAAGGATTTTGGCGTTTTCCAACACGTCCACCGCGCCCGAGGCGAGTATGAAACTTTCTTCGGGCAGCTTAAAATCGGCAGCATTTTCGGCTGAAAATTCAGGTGGTTCAGGTGTCATGGGCGTTTGCATGAGATTGGGGGCAACCAAAACCAGTTGGCTCAAACCCATGGTTTTCATGGCGCGTGCTGCTGCGCCGATGTTGGCGGGGTGGCTGGTGCGGCTCAATACAATGCGAATGTTTTGTAAATATTCGGGGACGGACATTTTGTTTCCTGTTGATTAAATGGGGTTTTCAGGCTGCCTGAAACGGTTCATCAAAATCCAGTAAAGCCTGTTTTAATTGATATTCGGCTACGCCTATGGGCTGCGTATTGTGTTGTAAAGCGTATTCAACCACCACTTGATTGCGGTTTTTGCACAGCAATAAGCCAATGGTGGGCGCGTCTTGTTCGCTTTTGATTTGCTTATCTACGGCGGTTAAGTAAAAATTCAGTTGTCCGATGTGTTCGGGTTTAAAATCGCCTGTTTTCAATTCAACCACAACATAACATCTTAATTTTAAATGGTAAAATAATAAATCCAAGTAAAAATCATCGCCACCCACATTCACATGAATTTGTCTGCCCACAAAGGCAAATCCTGCACCCAATTCCAATAAAAATTGCGTGATGTGCTGCGTGAGTGCGCGTTCCAATTCGCGTTCTTGATGAATGTGGCTCAAATCCAAAAAATCAAATACATACGGGTCTTTGAATGTTTGTTTTGCCAAATCTGAATGGCTTTCAGGCAGCGTTTGGGCAAAATTGTTGATGGCTTGCCCTGCGCGTTGGTGTAATTGACTTTCAATTTGGTGCACCAAAACATTGCGCGACCAACCATTTTGTATGGCTTGTTGCGCGTAAAACAAGCGCGTTTGCCTGTCTTTCAGTTTATCCAGCAAAGCAATTTGATGATACCAAGGTAATTGTGCAAGCGGTACTTGCACAATTTCCGCCTTAGCCCATTGTTCGGCAAATTGGCGCATATAATTCAAATTGCGAACCGAAAAACCTTTTGTTTCAGGAAACGCCGCCGATAAATCTTGCGATAATTGGGCAATGACTTTCGCGCCCCAGCCTTGTTCTTGCTGGCGTTGCAAAATTTCTTGCCCTATGTGCCAATAGAGCAAAATCAGTTCCTGATTGACCGATAAAATCGCCTTTTGCTGCGATTGCAAAATGCGCGTTTTTAAATCATTGAGCCAAATTTGGTATTCGGGATTGATGGGCAATGACATGTTTTTTCCTTTTCAGGCTGCCTGAATCATCTGAACCACTTTCTCAACGCATCTAAACCGCCAAAATTGATGCACACATCTGCCGCTTGGCGTGTTTTGGCTTTGGCATGAAACGCCACGCCCAAATCCGCCGCTTGCAACATGGGAATGTCGTTTGCACCATCGCCAATCGCCACCGCTTTTCCGCCAATTTGCGCGTGAAATTGTTGCAAAATCCGTGCTTTGGTCTGTGCGTCTATCACATCGCCCAATACGCGCCCTGTCAAAACACCGTTCTCAACTTCCAATTCATTGGCGAACGCTGCCTGAAAACCCAATCGCGTTTTCAATTTTTCTGTGAAAAAAGTGAATCCGCCCGACACCAGCACAAATGCCACGCCTTTTTCATGGCATTCACGCAATAAATATGCGGCACCATCGGATAATGTCAATGTATTATCATACACTTGCTGCAAGGCACTTTCAGGCAGCCCCGCCAGCAAAGCCACACGATTTCGCAGCGATTGTTCAAAATCCAATTCGCCACGCATGGCGCGTTCGGTGATTTCGGCAACTTGGTTTTTCAAACCTGCTTGGGCGGCAATTTCATCAATGCATTCAATGGTAATCAGCGTGCTGTCCATATCGCTGACAATCAGTTTCACGTCATCACCAAACACCCAATCAGGCAACACGGCAAAATCGCATTGTGCGGCGGTCAATTCCGCCGCCACATCTTCAGGCAGCCTGAAATCCTCCGCCACAGGCACGCGCAACACATTGTCCGCCAGTTTTTCAGGCAGCCTGAAATAGGCTTGTGTGTGTGGCAGGTTTAAATTTGCCAAATCATTGTTTTGGATAATGAAAACGTGGGACATGGTGAAATTCTCGTTTCAATAAAAAATAAAAATGGGATTTTAACAAAAATGTGGGATTTTCAGGCAGCCCTTCCGTACAGGACAATTTTTCCAATCGCAAAAATGTAGGGTACGCCGTGCGCACCAAATGGCTGGAATCATTGGAATATTGTGGTGAGTTTGGTGCGCACGGTGCACCCTACTGTTATTTTTGTCGCGTACCGAAAGGCAGCCTGAAAAATCAAATTCCCCCAATCGCCAAATATTTCATTTCCAAATATTCGTCCATGCCATATTGTGAGCCTTCGCGCCCCAAACCCGATTGTTTCACACCGCCAAATGGCGCGGCGGCATTGGAAATCATGCCCGTGTTCACGCCCACCATGCCGTATTCCAAACGCTCCGACACGCGCACGGTACGCGCCAAATCGCGGCTGTACACATAAGCCGCCAAACCCACGTCCACCGCATTGGCGCGTTGTATCACTTCATCTTCATCATCAAAAATGAAAATGGGCGCAATGGGGGCGAAAATTTCTTCGGTGGTCAAACGCATTTCATCATGGGCATGGGCAATGACGGTGGGCTGATAAAATGTGCCTTGATGTGTGCCGCCTGTTTTCAGGCTGCCGCCTTTTGCCAGCGCGTCTGCCAGCAAATCGTTGGCGTGTTGCACCGCGTTTTCATTGACCAAGCAAGCCATTTGCGTTTGTTCGTCCAAAGGTTTGCCCACGCGCAAGTTTTGTGTGGCGGCAACAAATTGCTGCACAAATTCATCGTAAATGCCGCGTTGAACGTAAATGCGGTTGGCACACACGCAAGTTTGCCCAGCATTGCGGAATTTGGCGACCATAGCCCCCGACACGGCAGCCTGAATGTCCGCGTCATCAAACACGATAAAAGGCGCGTTGCCGCCCAATTCCAGCGACACTTTTTTGATGGTGGAGGCGCATTGTGCCATCAGTTCGCGCCCCACTTCGGTTGAGCCTGTGAAACTGAATTTACGCACATCGGGGTGGGTGGTTAGCACTTTGCCTATGGCTTGGGCGTTGCCTGTGATGATGTTGAACACGCCATTGGGCAAACCTGCTTGTTGCGCCAAATCCGCCAAAGCCAATGCGGAAAAAGGCGTTTGCGATGCAGGGCGCAACACAAAGGTGCAACCAGCCGCCAAAGCAGGGGCAACTTTGCGCGTAATCATGGCGTTGGGGAAATTCCAAGGGGTAATCGCGGCACACACGCCTATGGGCTGTTTGATGACCACAATGCGTTGATTGGGGTTGAGAGCAGGAATGGTGTCGCCATAAACGCGCTTGGCTTCTTCGGCAAACCATTCTATGTAAGACGCGCCATAGTCAATTTCGCCACGCGCTTCGGCAATCGGTTTGCCCAATTCCAGCGACAACAAGTGTGCCAAATCTTCGCGATTTGCCACAATCAAATCAAACCATTTGCGCAGGATTTTGCTGCGTTCGTTGGCGGATTTGTCGCGCCAAGCAGGGAGTGCAGCTTGGGCGGCAGCGATGGCGTGTTCGGTTTCGGCTGCGCCCATATTGGGGACGTGTCCCAAAGTTTCGCCTGTGGCTGGGTTGATGACGGCAATTTGGCTGCCTGAAAGGGCAGATTGCCATTGTCCGTTGATGAAACACTGTTGTTTGAGTAAAGGCTTGTGCATGATTTTTACCTGTATTTTTGGAAATTAAATAAACCTACTTTTAAGCAATACCTTGATATTTTTCTAAAATATCCAGTTTACAATGATTGAATGCAGCATCAACAAAACCATTACTTAACATATATTTGTGAACATCTGGATGAATTAATTGGTATATTTTTTCTATTTTCTTAATTTTGTCTTCTATTGTTGCCAGTGATGATGTTGGGGTCATTGTTGGCTGTGCTTTTAGCCAAGTGGGTTCGTGGTGTGCAATTCGGTTTCTGTAAATTCGCAATTCTTCTAATAAATCACGAATGTCTTTTTTGATGGCGACATGTTGCTTATTGTGTCCCAATATTTTGTGCCATTGATGAAACATTTTGCCCAACAAACTGGGGAACAAATACTTTGTTGTGGGTGTCGCATTGGCTGCTTGAATAAAGTCTTTATCAAATAAATATACCCAAGTGGAAAACTCTGTTGCTGCAATGATTTTGTCGTGAGACCATTGCGGCGGTGTGGGTCTGTGCGTTCTCGTCCAATGGTTTTTCTTCCATTCATTGTCTAAATTTTGTTTGGCTTTTTGGATATTGCTGAAAAAATAATTATTTCGGTTGTGGCAATCAATGGTATCCCACCAAAAATCACCATATTGTTTCCGTGCTGCTTCATCTATTGCATTTCTTAAAAATATCTCTAAATTTTGTAATAAGGGATACAAACAAGCCGCCATTTGTTGATTCCAAATGTAGCTGCCGATGAGTTCTTCTTGTGAATGAGAATGGGGATTGCGTAACAAACCTTGCTTAAATGCATTTAATCGTGGTGTGGAAATCAATTGAAGTGTTGTAGGATTGATTGTGTACATGAAAATGCCCTTGCAAAATGGTTAAGGATTATTATACAATATGTTTTAAGTTATTCAGTCCGTATCTCGTTCATCCCTTATCACTAAATTGATTTATTGATGAGTTCTAGTCGTGGTACATTATGGGCAAAGATTGAAACGCTCGCTTATGTTATGTAAGCGAGCGTTTCCTTTTGATTAAGCTGACATATTCAGGCTGCCTGAAAAATCAATTAAATTGATGTTCCGCGCTCGGAAAACTTTTCGCTTTCACTTCGCGGACATAGCTTGCCACGGCAGCCTGAATGCTGGTTTCGCCGTCCATAAAATTTTTGACGAATTTTGCCGTTTTGCCATTGAACACGCCCAACATATCGTGCATGACCAGCACTTGACCGTCCGTATCCACGCCTGCGCCAATGCCTATGGTGGGGCAAGCCACGCGCTGTGTGATTTCACGCGCCAATGCGCTGGGGACGCATTCCATCAAAATCATGGACGCGCCAGCCTGTTCATGCGCCAAAGCGTCTGCCAATACCGCCGCCGCCGCATCGCCACGACCTTGCACTTTGTAGCCGCCAAACACATTCACATATTGCGGTGTCAAGCCGATGTGGGCGCACACGGGAATGGCGCGTTCTTGTAAAAAACGGGTGGTTTCTGCCATGATTGCGCCGCCTTCCAATTTGACCATGTGTGCGCCTGCTGCCATCAGTTTGGCTGATGATTCAAAGGCTTGCTCCTTGCTTTGCTGATACGCGCCAAAGGGCAAATCGGCAATAATCATCGCATTGGTGTTGCCACGCGCCACGGCTGCGGTGTGGTAACACATTTCGTCCAGCGTTACGGGCAGGGTGGACGATTTGCCCTGCACCGCCATGCCCAGCGAATCGCCTACCAGCAAAACGTCCACACCAGCGTGGCTCATCAGCGCGGCAAAGCTGGCATCGTAACAAGTGAGCATGGCGATTTTGTCGCCATTGGTTTTCATATTGCGAAGCGTATTGATGGTAATCATGTGAATTCTTTTTCCAAAAACTAAAACGGAATTGTAACGCAAAAGTTTGCAGGCTGCCTTTACGCACAATTACAACACCACCACTTGACTGGTAAACAACTTATTTTCCTTATCATTAGATTTTTACATGTAAATATAGTGAATTCAATTTAAATCAGGACAAGGCGACAGCGACCACAGTGTACACATAGTACATAAGGGAGTTGGCAACGCGGTACTTGTTTAAATTGAATTCACTAAAAATTACAACAAAACAATAGCATATATAATAGCAGCCATACCAATACCTGCAAAAATACTATAAATTAAATTTGAAATAAAACAAAATTTATTTTTATAAAAAACAAAACAAAATCCATCCCGATAATGTAAATTTTTTTCCTGAATGGATATTTTTAAAAAAATAAAACCAATAAAAAGAGAAATAATGCCAATAAAAGCATGCAAATAGAATTTATCATTTAAATCTAATAGTAAAATCAATCCTATTTTTTCCCTTAATAAAAAATAAATAGCCATAAAAGAAAACATGAATAAAGATGATAAAAATGAATCTTTTTTGTCAATGATTTCCATATCATTATCCCAAATATCAAAATGATTTATCAAAATTTAACTTTTATCCTCTAATTTCTCCATTATTGTCAATCATCTATCTTTGTATCAAACCAAGTTTGCAGGCTGCCTGAACCTATTTTATTCAATGCGCCAAAGGCGTTTGCCCGCCCTTTTGTTCTACCTTCGGTGCGGTGTGGGCAAACCGCTTATTTGTCCACGCAAAAATCACCAAACCCAACACCGCCAACACCGCGCCCACCCAAGCAATATTCTCAAGCCCCCATTGTTTCATCACCACGCCACCCAACAACGCGCCGCCACCAATGCCAATATTGAAAATGCCCGAATACATCGCGCTCGCCACATCGGTCGCATCGCTGGCGTATTGCAGCACACGCACAATCATGCACAACGCCAAACCACCCATGCCCACGCCCCACGCAAAAATCAGCCCAAACATCGCCACTGTATTGCCCGATAAAGGTTGCAATAAAATCAATGAACTAATCAATAAAATCAACATGGTAAAAATAAACCGATTCGGAAAACGCTGGTGTAATCGCCCAAACAACGCGCTCGCCACCATGCCCGATACGCCAAATAATAATAACACCACCGTTGCCAAATTTGCACCCATCTTACTGATTTGTAAAACAAAAGGTTCAATATAACTGTATGCAGTAAAATGTGCCGTAACACACAACATCGTCATGGTGTAAACGCCTAATAATAAAGGGCGTTTAAATAAAATCGGCACAGATTTCAGGCTGCCTGCATTTTTGCTGGGCAAATCAGGTAACAATTTCCATAATAAAATCAAAATCATCAAAGCAATTACGCCAATCAGCGCAAAAGTCGTGCGCCAACCCAATAATTGCCCCACAATCCGCCCCAAAGGTAAACCCAAAACCATCGCCAACGCGCTGCCCATAGACAGCCAGCCAAGTGCTTGTTGTTGCTTGCCTTTTGGCGCGACACGCATGACCAAAGAAGCCGTTATCGCCCAAAATACCGCGTGCGCCAGCGCAATAATCAGCCGTGAACCCAACAAAACCTGAAAATTCCACGCCAGCACCGACAAAATATGCCCTGCAATAAAAATAATAAACAAAGCTATCAATAATTTACGCCGTTCCCATTTCGCTGTCAGCAGCATAAACGGCAGCGACAGCAGCGTAACCACCCACGCATACACCGTCATCATCAAACCCACGTCTGCCACAGGCATGGCAAAACTTTTGCCGATGTCCGACAGCAACGCCACAGGTATAAACTCGGTGGTGTTAAAAATAAACGCCGCCACCGCCAAAGCCAACACGCGCCAATACGCCGCATTTTCTTCATTTTTTAAATTAATCAAAGTCATACAAATTTATCCATTTTCGTATTATCAAGATAACAGGCAGCCTGAAAGCAAAAAATCTTTCAGGCTGCCTGTTTGGGCAAAATTTTAATTACATCACATCAAGCGTTTCAATACCCAATAAATTCAAACCATTACGCAAAACTTCGCCCGTGTAATGCGCCAATTGCAAACGGCTGTTGCGCGTTTCGCCTTCGGCTTTCAAAATCGGGCAGGCTTCGTAGAAACGACTGAACAAAGTCGCCAAACCATACAAATAAGTCGCCAAATAATGCGGATAGCAACTTTCCGCCACGCTGTGCAACACGTCTTCAAATTTCAACAATTCTACGGCAAGTTGTTGTTCCAAAGGCTCTTTTAAAACACAGGCTGCCTGAATATCCCAATCGCCCGCTTTTTTGAACACGCTTTGCACGCGCGTGTAGGCATATTGCAAATACGGCGCGGTATTGCCTTCAAAAGAAAGCATATTTTCCCAATCAAACACATAATCGCTGGTGCGGTTTTTGCTCAAATCGGCGTATTTAACCGCGCCAATGCCGACCACACGCGCAATATTCGCCACATCGTCCGCGCTCAAATCGGGATTTTTGCTTTGCACCAAAGCGGCAGCGCGTTCAATGGATTCATCAATTAAATCAACCAGTTTCACAGTATCGCCCGAACGGGTTTTGAACGGTTTGCCGTCTTTGCCCATCATCGTGCCAAAGCCAATAAATTCGGCAGACACATTTTCAGGCAGCCAACCTGCTTTGCGTGATGCAGTAAACAATTGTTTAAAATGCAAATCTTGGCGCGTGTCCACCACATACAGCAAGCGCGTGCCGCCCAATTTGCCCACGCGGTAACGCATACAAGCAAAATCGGTGGTCGCGTACAAAAAGCCACCGCCTTGTTTTTGCACGATAAATGCGGCTGGTTCGCCTTCTTTGTTTTTGAACTCGTCCAAAAACACGACTTTCGCGCCGTCATCATCCACCGCCAAACCTTTTTCGCTTAATTCATTGATAACATTATGCAAATCATCGTTATAACGCGATTCACCCGCCACATCGCCACGCTCCAACAGCAAGCCCAATTTTGTGTAAACGTCTTCGGCGTGTTGCAAAGAAATGTCCACAAATTGTCGCCACAATGCCAAAACGGTTTCATCGCCGCCTTGCAATTTCACCACATAATCTCTTGAAAGATTGGCAAAATTTTCATCTTCATCAAAACGGATTTTCGCATTGCGGTAAAATTGCTCCAAATCCGCCAATTCAAATTGCGAATTTTCCTGTTGTTGTTCAACCATATACGCAACGAGCATGCCGAATTGCGTTCCCCAGTCGCCAACGTGGTTTTGGCGCACAACATCGTTGCCCAAAAAGCCCAACACACGCGCCAAACTGTCGCCAATAATGGACGAGCGCAAATGCCCAACGTGCATTTCTTTCGCCAAATTCGGGGAAGAATAGTCAATGATGATTTTTTCCGGTGTTGGATTGGGCGTGATTTTCAGGCTGCCTGAAAGATTTTGCGCCAAAAATTCGGGCGACAAACGCAAATTAATAAAACCTGCGCCCGCCACTTCTACCGATGAAAATGTGGGATTTTGTTTTAAAATATCAGCGACTTGTGTGGATAAATCGCGTGGATTTTGTTTGAGTTTTTTGGCTGCACCCATCACGCCGTTGATTTGGAAATCGCCAAAATCTGGGTTTTTCGCGGCTTGCAAAATAATGGGGCTGCCTGAAAGTCCTGTTTGTTCAAAGGCTTGTTCAATAATGGGGGATAAATTTTGGTGTAATTTCATGGTTGTTTTTCAGTTCAATTATTTTTTATTAAATTAAAATTAATGGGGTTTCAGGCTGCCTTTCAGTACGACAAAATCTTTCAGGCTGCCTGTAACCTGTCCCCTCCCACGCTGGCGGGGGAGGGTTAGAGTAGGGGTGGTTCGTTGATTTTTAACAATATTGATTTGTTTCCATAGATTTCCCCCACCCTAGCCCCAGAGTTGCCAAGTTCTTCGTAGGTCGGATACTTGTATCCGACATTTTCAGACGAAACCACAAGTTTTGTCGGATACAAGTATCCGACCTACGCGGTATGAAATTTAAGAACTTGGCAGGTCTGCACCCTAGCCCTCCCCCGTTGGAGACGGGGGGGAGGGACAGGTTGGTGGTAACTTCAAAAAATTGCCGTGTACTGAAAGGCTGCCTGAAATATTCACGGCAACGTTTGGCATTCCTGCCATTCGCCCAATCCCAACCCCAAATCAAACAGATTCACGCGCCCAATGCCCACCCGAATCAGCCGCAAACACGGATAACCCACTTTCG
>NZ_JQKH01000031.1 GCF_000745955.1 Alysiella crassa DSM 2578
AAGTGGGTGGTGTGGTGATTCCAGTTGCGGGTGGCACCATTGCGTCTACACCAATTCCAGCCGACAAAGGCACCATGACCGTAGAGAGCTACGACCCTGCCACAGGCAAGGTAACGTACACCTACGACCCTGTGCCACAAACACATGGCAGCGAGCCATTGGTTGAATCGTTCCCGATTAAGGTAACGGATACAGGTGGTGGTTCTGCGGTTGAAAGCTTGGATATTGAAATTACCGACAGCTTGCCAGCGGCAAATGACGACAAAGCGGAAATTACGGAAGATGCCAAACCAAATAGTGTTACAGGCAAACTGAATGTAAATGACGACTTTGGCGTAGACGGTCAGCCTACGCCGAATACAGGCTACACAGAGGTTGCGAACCAGCCAGGTGAATATGGTTCGTTCACGATTGCTGCAGACGGTACATACACTTATGTCTTGAACAACGAGAACGAGAAAGTCAATGCTCTGAATCGTGGTGAGACTTTGGTGGATACGATTACGTACACCATTGAAGACAAAGATGGTGATAAGTCTACAGCCGTATTGACAGTAACCATTCAAGGTCGCGATGAGCCAGGTATTACGGTAACCAATGACCCAAGCAGACCAACAAATCCGCAAAGTGTGGAGACCCCAACGGTGCCAGAAGGTACGGATAAAGTGGTATTTGAAGGTGATGGTCCAGTGGGTGGCACATTCACTGTGAAGACAGATGAAAGCACAACCATTACCACGATTAATGTGGGTGGTACAGCGATTCCTGTGGAAGGTGGTACGATTAAATCAACGCCAATCAATACGCCAAAAGGCGGTACATTAGTGGTGGAAAGCTACGACCCGACAACAGGCGAAGTGAAATACACTTACGACCCAACGCCGCAAGACCATAAAGACCCAAGCGGTACGCCAAACAATACGCCTGTAATGGACAGTATCAATGTTCAAGTTACAGACGGTAACGGTAATAGCGCAGTATCTACAATTGATATTGCGATTACCGACAGCGTGCCATTGGCGGTGAATGACGCGACCAGCATTACTGAAGACGCGACCCCAAATAGCGTTACAGGCAGCCTGAAACCAAATGATAACTTTGGTGCAGACGGTGAAGCGGTACAAAATCCGTACACACCTGTAACAAACCAAGCAGGTCAATATGGCTCGTTCAAGATTGATGCAAACGGTGATTACACCTACACATTGGATAACAACAATGCGGCTGTGAATGCTTTGGGTAATGGCGCAACCTTGATTGATACCATTACGTACACCATCCAAGACAAAGACGGCGACACCGCTACCGCAATCTTGACGGTAACCATTAATGGTGTAACCGATGAGTTGGCATTGACAACGGCAACGCATACTTTGGTGGAAAATGCACCTGAAACCACAGGCGAAACTTATGTCATCACATACAAAGCGGCAGCAGGTATGCAAACGCTGACGGTGAATGGACAAGAGTTGGCTGTTAATAAAGTGATTACCACCGATAAAGGCAGCCTGAAAATCCTGACAATGGAAGAAGGCAAAGTAACCTACGCCTATACGCCAAAAGTGTTGCAACACACCACCAATGGCGAAACCGAGGTAGATACTTTTGCAGTTGTATTGACTGACCGCACGGGCGCACAAGCGACACAAAACGTGGTAGTGAACATCACCGATACGACACCAACTGCGGCAAATGATGTTGGCACAATTAATGAAAAAGAGACCAGCGTTACAGGTAAATTAGACACCAATGATAACTTTGGTGCCGATGGTCAGCCTGCGCCTAACACGGGTTACACACCTGTGGATAAGCAAGCGGGTCAATATGGTTCATTCACGATTGGCGCGGACGGTCAGTACACCTATACATTGGACAAAACCAATGCAGCAGTCGGTGCGTTGAACACAGGTGATACTTTGACGGATACCATTGTGTACACCATTACCGATAAAGATGGCGATACCGCGACTGCAACCTTGACCATTACCATCAATGGCGACACCAACCCAAGCTTCAGCTTGGTGGCAACCGACCCATTGGCGATTGAGGGCAACACCGCGAATAATCAATTGGTATTTACCGTTGATAATAATGGTGCGACCTTGACCGACAAGGTAACAGGTAAAGTGAAACTGGACACCACAGCCAGCAGCAAAACCTTGCAGGCTGCCGACGTTCAAACGATTACCGTGCAAGACGCAAACGGTACGCGTACAGTTACTTACGAGCAATTGGTAAATGGTATTGATGTGGTTACACCGCAAGATGGTACGAAACCAACGATTACCATTGTGGCAACAGACGACAATGTGTATGAACGCAGCGAAGATTTGGGCTTGACTTTGAGCGATGTGGCATACGTTGGCAAACCAACCGAGCCATTGACCATTACCAAAGCCAATGACAAAGGCGTAATTGCGGACAATGAAGGCACACCAGATAACCCAGATGATGACGACAAAGGCGATAAACCGATTGTGAACTTGTCTGGTCCAGCGACCGTGTCTGAAAGCGTGGGTAATGCGGAATACACGTTTACTATGGTTAATCCTGTAAGTGGGCAGCCTGCAACGTCTAACGAAGAAGTGGTGCTGACTTACAAAGTAACACATGGCAATACCAAAGACAAAAACCCAACTGAAGCAGGCGATTTTGCTGATACTGTGAAAATTGATGAAATCATCACGGTACGCATTCCTGCGGGTTCATCTTCAGCCAGCGTGTCCTTGCCGATTGTGAACGATACGGTTTACGAGGGTGCGGAAGGTTACACCGTTACTTTGGTGTCTGTAGAAGGCGCGACCAAAGGCAAAGATGTGGTAGAAACCACCATCTATGACAATGGCACAACCGATGGCAAAACACCAAATACACCTAACCCAGACCCAGACAAACCACGCATTGAGGTAGACCCACCTGTGCATGTGTCTGAAGAAGGCTTGGCTGGTGGTCGTCCAGATAGCAATCCAGTTGGCGTTGACCAAACGAACAGCCGTACAAGTTCAGGTCATATCCGTTTGTCTAATTTGGAAAATGCAGAAGCGTTGAAAGACACATTATTGGTGAAATTGACGACTGCACCGACCGATGTGCAATACAAAGGGCAGCCTGTAACTTGGGTGAGCAACGATGCGAAGAGCGAGTGGACGGCGTATGTGCCAAATGCAACGCAAAACGATGCAAACCGCGTATTGAGCATTAAGTTGGCAAACAACGGCTCTGGCACGGTAGATGGCGATAAATTGTCTTATGCTTACACGGTGGAATTGTTCAAAAACATTGACCACCCTGTGAAAGTTGACCCAGCCAATTCTACGGTTGGTTACGAAGACAATTTGGATATCAACTTTAGTGTGGAAGTATCGGAAAAAGCCACTGGACGTGTCTTGTTGAATGAAAGCAAGATTGTAACGGTGGTGGAAGACGATATGCCAGACCAAGATACAGTTGTGCATAATATCCAAGTGGCTCACGATAGCATTCAATTGAGTAATTTGGTTGCAGGCTTTACGGATACGGTGATGGGGCGTCCAAGTGCGATACAAGATGGTGTTACTATTTATAATGGTTATGATGCTTATCTTGTGGGTACCAATTTGACTTTGGTCAATCGCAATACGCGTGTAACTGAAGTAACCAATGCTAATTATGCTCGTAATAACTTGAACCAATTGGCTAATACAGATACGGATAACTTGGATGACCAATTGGCTTGGGGCTATAGCTCAAATACTACACTGAATGCGGGTTATGTATTGGAAGATAATGATTTATCTCAAACAAATATTAAAGATTTGTCTGAAAGCTTTACTTTGGGTACATTCACGCATCGCAATAATAGTATTTCGCCTAGTTATGGTACGTTGTTTGGAACCAATTTAGCTGTGCAATTTAATGTGAATATCAATGGTCAATCCACACAAACACCATTGGTTAAATTTGCTTTGACACACTTGGAGACAAGTAATGATACAAGCAATTTACAGGGAGTTCAGTCTAATGACTTTGTGATTGTGAAAAATAACCGCGAAGTGATTCAAGTGGGTAATACCGTTTATCGCTTGGTGATTGATGGTTTGACTAAGACTGGTGAGAATATTTACAATTCAGCTATTACTGCATTTAATGGCTTAACCAACTACGCTTGGAAAGCTGATAGCGGCGTAGGTGCGTTAACAGATGTAGAAAAAATGAATT
Source organism: Alysiella crassa DSM 2578 (assembly GCF_000745955.1). Classification (GTDB taxonomy): domain Bacteria; phylum Pseudomonadota; class Gammaproteobacteria; order Burkholderiales; family Neisseriaceae; genus Simonsiella; species Simonsiella crassa. The sequence goes on from NZ_JQKH01000031.1 coordinate 4,198, forward strand.
TGTGGAATAACAATCTCAATATGTGGCGTGCAACCAATAAAGATGGTACCGCAGGTAAGGTTATGACTTTGGAAGATTTTGCCAAAGCAGTAGGGCTGCCTGAAACAGATAGTAATGTGATTAATATTTACAATCTGTGGAAAGTGGCACACACAGCGGCAGGTGGTACAGAGACTACCAAATCTGTGGCAACAACAGGTAATATTGCTAATCTGAAACCCGCAATACAAGCTTTGTTTGATGCGATTAATGGTTTGACCGTTGGCACAGCAACAGGCAATGTCAGTGAGCGTGTAAAAGCGAACTTTATCCGTACTGTGTTAGATGGTGCATTAATCACTACAGTGGAAACAACAGATAATAAATTTGACGTGAAAGCCCATTTGGAGCCATTGATTGATCCATTGGATTTGGAAACCAGCGTGGACATTCAAGGCAAGATTCACATTGGTGCAGACGCGCCTGAAGCGAAAACCGTGAAATGGATTGCTGTTGCAGGACGTGATGGTGTAGAAACTGTGGTGTATAAAAATGCAGCAGGTGCGGTGGTAACAGACCAAACCCAAGCGGTAAGCACAGAAATTACCACCAAATACGGTCTCTTCACAGGCAAAGTAGATGGTAACTACAGCTTCAAAGGTGTGGACAATCTGTCTGATGTGGTGGCTGCAGGTGCGAAAGGTGCGTTTAACTTCAACTACAACTACACCGACACCGATGGAGACTTGGTAACATCAAGCATTAAGTTTGATTTTGATGGCTTGACCAATTCCGCGATGAGTACGGCGCGTAACCAAAATGGCGTAGGCGATACCAATGATTACTTCATTGGTTCAACAAAAGCCGAAACCATTAATGGTAACGATGGCGATGACACCATTGTTGGCTACGGTGGCGCAGATACCTTGTTGGGTGGACGTGGTAATGATGTACTGTTCTACGACCCAGAAGCAACCATCAATGGCGGTACAAGCGCAGTCGGCAACAACCGTGATACCGATAATGACACCTTGTCATTGGCAATCTTCGGTCAGTTGAACGCCAATAAAGATGGTCTGTTACCAATTGATTTGACGACCCCAGCCGCATACGGCAAGGTAACGAATATTGAAACGGTGGACATGACCAACAATATGGCGCAAACTTTGAAGATTAGTGCAAGTGCTGTGTTGTCTATGTCTGATGACTTGAACCGCTTGATTATCAAAGGTGATGGTTCTGATATTGTGCAATTGGATCGCTCTCCAGTAAGCACAACGCAAAATCAAGACAATCCTTATGGTAATGATGGCAGCAAGTACACGGTTTACACCTACGGTAGCGGCGCAAACACCGCAACTGTGTATGTTGAGTCTGACATGAAAGTTGAAACCATCTTGTAATGTGTGCGTGAAGATTTTGGGTGGCTTTCAGGCTGCCTGAAATCGGAGTAAGCCAATAAAGCAAAGGACGTATTCCAGTTATCTGGAATGCGTCCTTTTTATTTGTGTGATTTTTGTGAATGAAAAAGTGAAGTAAAATATAGTGGGAAACCTTTGCAAAACCTTTTCAGGCAGCCTGAAAATCATCATCTCTGGAATCACATCATATGCAACCCACCCAACTAGACCCCAACAAACGCCTGATTATCCTAGACACCGAAACCACAGGTCTCTACCCCAATCACGCTGAAAACCCCGACCGACTCATTGAATTTGCAGGGCTGGAAATGAAAAATCGCCAGCTCACGGGCAATAATCTCCACTTGCTCGTCCACCCCCAGCGCGACATTCCCGAAGAAGCCAGCGCGGTGCATAACATCACCCTAGACCAATTGGTAGATAAACCCATTTTCGCTCAGGTCGCCCAACAAATCTTTGATTTTATTAATGGCGCGGAACTGGTGATTCACAATGCCAAATTTGACGTGGCGTTTTTGAATGCCGAATTTGCCCGCGTGGGTTTGCCCAAAGTGGAAACCATCTGCGACATCACCGACACCCTAGAAATGGCGCGTGAACGCTATCCAGGGCAAAAAAACAATCTGGACGCACTCTGCAACCGCTTAAGCGTGGACAGAAGCAAACGCGTGTATCACGGCGCACTCATAGACTGCGAATTGCTCGGCGAAGTCTATCTCGCCATGACACGCGGACAATTCAGCTTAATGGGCGATTTGGACGATGGCGAAGAAAATAGCCCCCAAATGATTCAATTAACAGAAAAATTTGAACGTACAGGCAGCCTGAAAATCATCTACGCCGATGAAAATGAACTCGCCGCTCACGAAGCCGTATTAGATGATTTGGACAAAAGTGTGGGCGGACGTTGCCTGTATCGCGCCGATTTGCCGATTGAAAAAGAAACCGAAACCCCACCATCTCCACTGCCCGAACCCGAAGAAACGGAAGAAGACGAAGAAGAACATTACGAAGAAATCGTGTAAACAAGGGATGATAATTTTATGAAACACATCGCTCTCATTCCTGCGGCAGGCGTGGGCAGCCGCTTTGGTGCGAATTGCCCGAAACAATATGTTGAATTGGCGGGTCAAACCGTATTGCAACATACCATTGATTTATTTAATCAAAATTCACGAATTCATCATATTGCCATTATTGTGTCGCCACAAGATGCTTTTGTGGACACGCTCATCAGGCTGCCTGAACGCGCCGCCGTGTACCGCGTGGGCGGTGAAACCCGCGCCGAAACGGTGGCAAATGGCGTGAATATTTTATTGGCAAATCAGATTGTTGGCGAAAAAGACACGATTTTGGTACACGATGCGGCGCGTTGCTGTTTGCCGCAAAGCGCGTTAAACCGATTATTGGACACGGCTGGTCATCACCCATATGGTGGGATTTTGGCGATTCCAGTCGCGGATACGCTCAAACGTCAGCAAAATCAAGAAACTAAAATTGCCGAAACCGTGCCACGCGCAGGTTTGTGGCAAGCGCAAACGCCGCAGCTTTTTCAGGCTGCCTTATTGCAAAAAGCATTACAAAATATTGATTTTAATGAAATTACCGATGAAGCCAGCGCAGTAGAACGGCTGGGCATTCAACCACTTTTGGTGGAAGGCGACAGCCGCAATATTAAATTAACCCGCGCCGATGACGCGGATTATGTGGCGTGGCTGTTGGAGCGTGGCAATGCGTAATCTGTGGATTGTGTTTTTGTTGGCAGCTTGCACGTCCAATTTGCCCGACACCGCCGCAATGGGCGAATTGGCGGCGTTGCGCCTGATTCAGTATCGTGATGGGCAGGGCAATGGTTTGATTCCAGTCGCCCGAAATGTGGGGGCAACGCGTGCGCGTTTGTGGCAACGCTGGCTCCACACCCACCAAGCCAGTTGGCAAAATGAGACACACACCAAATTATCAGGCACAACCAAATGGTGCGCCCAATGGCAACACGGCGAAACGCATGAACGCGTGTGTCGGCGAGAACAGGGTTTGATTTGGTTTGGGCGCGGCGTGTTGCGCGATAAAACGGCGTTGGCGCAGGCGGAGAAGATTTGGGCGTTGAAGAATTAGGGAGAATGGGGGGGATAAATCTTCATGCTGCCTTTGGGTATACGACAAAAATATTTGGATTACCTGAAACCTATCCCCTTTCCTTTGGGAGAGGGTTAGGGAGAGAGCAAAACAGTTAATGTACCACGATTTTTCCCTCTCCCAAAGGAGAGGGAGCTAGGGCGGTATATCAACTATTGCGGATAATCTTGTATTTTTTCGTATACGGAAAGGCAGCCTGAATCATCATATTCTGATTATTTAGGACGGCGGAAGGTGTCATGACACGCTTTGCAGCTTGCGCCTACTTCGCCTACGGCTGCTTTGATGTCGTCCAATTTACCGCCTTGTGCTGCGGCGTTTAATTTGTCCACCGCCGCGAAGAATTTGTCTTGTTCTGCTTTAAATGCTTCGGGTTTTTCCCAAATCACAGGCAGGGCATCGCCATTGCCTTTGGGGTCGTTTTGGAAATATTCAAAGGGTTCGCGTGCTTCTTTGGTAAATTGTTGGGCTTTGGCTTTGAATTCTTCGGGTACAAAGGCTTGGTCGCCATTTGCCATTTTTCTCATGGTTGAGAAAGTGGGCATAAAGGATTTGAATGCGGCGGTGCGGCTTTCCGACAAATCGCCTTTGCCACCATCGGCGGCTGGGCTGGCGGCAGGTGCAGAGCCGTTGGCTGGGGCGGTAGGCGCGTTGTCGTTACACGCGGCAAGCAGCAAAGTGCTGGCAATTAACAGGGCAAATTTATTCATGGTGTGTTCCTTAAAATTAAAATCGTGTTATGATGAAATCAGTACAAGATGATGAGATGATTTGATTCGTGTACTTGTAAAAACCAAAAGAAATCGCTCCATATTTTTCAGGCAGCCTGAAAAATATGAAGCAGCCGAATTGTAGCATAAAAAACATAAGGGTATCAAAAATATGGCAATTTTAATCACAGGAGCGTCATCAGGATTTGGCGCGGCAATGGCGCAGACGTTTGTGCAAGCGGGTTATTTGGTGATTGGCACGGCGCGGCGTGGCGAAAAATTGACGGATTTACAAGTGCGTTTGGGCGACCGTTTCCAGCCGATTGTGATGGACGTGTGCGATAAAGAAAGCGTTCAGGCTGCCTTGTTACACATTCAAACGCTGCCTGAAAAATTCCAAACCATTGATTGTTTGATTAATAATGCAGGTTTGGCTTTGGGTTTGGACAGCGCGGACAAAGCCAATTTTGCCGATTGGGAAACCATGATTCACACCAATATCATTGGTTTAAGCTATTTGACTCATCAAGTTTTACCGAAAATGGTGGTAAACAAACGGGGTTATATCATCAATATCGGCTCTATTGCAGGGAATTATCCCTATTTTGGCGGCAATGTGTACGGCGCAACCAAAGCCTATGTGCGCCAATTCAGCTTGAATTTACGCGCTGATTTGCACGGCACAGGCGTACGCGTAAGCAATATTGAACCAGGTTTGTGTGAAGGTTCGGAGTTTTCCAATGTGCGCTTTAAAGGCGATGATGAACGCGCCGCCAAATTATACGAATACGCCAACGCGCTCACCGCCCAAGACATCGCCGAAACCGCCTTGTGGCTTTACCAACGCCCCGCACACATGAATGTGAACACGATTGAAGTCATGCCCGTGTCGCAATCATTTGCAGGTTTGCAAGTGCATAAAGATGTGCCACCGCCACCACCTGCGCCAGAATTGCCTGTGGTGGTGGAAACACCGTCTGTTGCTGCCGCGCAATCTGAACAAGGTTTTTTGGGTAAATTGGCTTCTTTGTTTAAATAATATTTTTTTTCAGGCTGCCTGAAAATATACAACAAACACATGTAGGGTGCGCCGTGCGCACCAAATTCGCTACAATATTTATATTATTCAGCCATTTGGTGCGCACGGCGCACCCTACAGTTTGTGATTGGAAAAATTATCGTGAATTTTCAGGCAGCCTGAATCACCAATCCACCCGCAAACCATATTGCCCCAACACCATTTCCAATTCCGCCAATAATTGCGCCGATATGCCCACGCGCCATTTTGCGCCCGCCAATAAAGTTCCCCGAGCCATCTCATTTTCATATTCCAATTTGATGCCCACGCGCCGTCCCCATTCAGGCGTGCAATTGGGGCGCAGGATTTCCGCCAATTTTGCCACGTCCACTTGCGGCGTGATAAACAAAGTCAAACCACGCGCATAAGCCGCTCGCGCTTCATTCAGCGTATAAACCGCATTCGCATTCAAACGCAAACCATTGCCGCCATTAAAATGGTCTTCCGATACGCGGCATTCGCAGACCAAAACTTGGTCGGCTTTCAAAGTTTCTTTGGGCAAATTGTCCAATACTTCGCCACGCACCACCACTTCACGCGCCGCCGTGTCGTCTTCCAATGTGATGGCAACAAATTTGCCATTTTTACCCATAATTGTGCGAACTTGGGTAACAAAACCTGCCACCCTTTGCTCATTTTGACTGGGGCGCAAATTCAATAATGTGGTGCGTGCGATTTGGCGCACTTCACTGCGATATGGTTCAAATGGGTGCTGGCTCAAATAAAAGCCGATGGCGGTTTTTTCTTCAGCTAATTTTTGCGTGTCGCTCCACGCGGGTGCAGGCTGCATTTGAATATCGTCAATCACATCGTCCAGCATATCAAATAAGCCGCCTTGATTGGCGTTTTCCGCTTTTTGGTCGGCGTGTTGCAAAGCCAAATCAATATTGGCAAACAACATGGCGCGATTTGGCTCAATGCTGTCAAACGCGCCGCCTTTAATCAGGGCTTCCAAAACGCGGCGATTGGCGTGGTGTTTGCCCACGCGTTCACAAAAATCAAACAGGCTTTTGAATTTGCCACCTGATTCGCGTGCCGCCACCATCGCGTTTACCGCCGCTTCGCCTGTGCCTTTAATTGCACCGAGTGCGTAGCGGATTTGCTTATTCGCATTCGGAATAAAGCGGTAGAACGATTCATTCACATCGGGCGGCAGAAATTGAATGCCGTTGAGTGGGTGGCGCGCGTCATCAAAAAAGATTTTTAATTGGTCGGTGTTGTCTAATTCGCTGGACATGGTTGCCGCCATAAATTCGGCGGGATAATGCGCTTTCAACCACGCAGTCTGAAACGACACATAGGCATACGCCGCCGCGTGGGATTTATTGAAACCGTAGCCTGCGAATTTTTCCATATAATCAAAAATTTCATCGGCTTTTTCGCGGCTGATGTCTTGTTTGGCTGCGCCTTCGGCAAAGGTTTCGCGGTGTTTTGCCATTTCTTCGGGTTTTTTCTTACCCATGGCGCGGCGCAACAAATCCGCCCCACCCAAAGAATAACCGCCAATCACTTGGGCAGCCTGCATTACCTGTTCTTGGTACACCATAATGCCGTAAGTTGGCTCCAACACAGGCTCCAGCAAAGGGTGCATGTATTCAAATTTCGCCCCTTTCATACGCGCAATAAAGTCTGGAATCAAATCCATCGGGCCGGGGCGATACAGCGACACAAAAGCAATGATTTCTTCCAAATTCGTGGTTTTCGCTTGCGACAACATTTTTTTCATGCCGCTAGACTCAAATTGGAAGACGGCGGTGGTGTTTGCGTCTTGGAAAATTTTGTAGGCTTTTTTGTCGTCCAAAGGGGCGCAATTGACATCGTTCACGTCTATGGTTTTGCCTGTGGTTTGTTTGATGAAATGTTGCGCCATTTCAATAATGGTCAAATTTCGCAAACCCAAAAAGTCAAATTTCACCAAACCAATGTCTTCCACATCGCCCTTGTCGTACATGGACACGGGCGCGGCGTGTTCGTCCGCTTGATACACGCCGCAAAAATCGGAAATTTTCCCAGGGGCAATCAATACGCCGCCCGCGTGCATGCCCAAATTGCGCGTTAAATCTTCTAATTTCAAAGCTAAATGAATTAACTCGTCCGCTTCTTCATCTTGGACGATTTGCATGATTTCGGGTTCAGCCGCAATCGCGTCTTGCAAATGCAAAGGCTTGTTCGCCACCAAAGGCACGAGTTTGGACAAACGGTCGCACAGGGTAAACGGCAATTGCAACACGCGCCCCACATCACGAATCACGGCTTTAGACGATAAAGTACCAAAGGTAACAATTTGGCTGACCGCGTCTTTGCCGTATTTTTCGCGCACATATTCAATCACGCGTCCACGATTGGCTTGGCAAAAGTCAATGTCAAAGTCGGGCATGGACACGCGTTCTGGATTCAAAAAGCGTTCAAACAGCAGCGCGTATTTGAGCGGGTCTAAATCCGTGATTTTCAAAGAATAGGCAACCAGAGAACCCGCGCCCGAACCGCGTCCCGGCCCTACGGGACAGCCGTTTTGTTTTGCCCAATTGATAAAGTCTTGCACAATCAAAAAATAGCCAGCAAAACCCATTTGCACAATGATTTTTAATTCAAAATCCAGCCGTTCTTGATATTCAGGCAGCCTGCGCACGCGTTCTGCTTCATCGGGATACAAATTCGCCAAGCGTTCTTGTAAACCCAAATTAGACAAATGGACAATATAGTCGTTTAAATTCATACCATTGGGCGTGGGGAAATCGGGCAAGAAATTTTTGCCCAGCGTCAGCGTTTCGCTGCAACGCTTGGCGATTTCCACGCTATTGGCGAGTGCTTCGGGAATGTCGGCAAAACGCGCCGCCATTTCTTCGGGCTCAATAAAATATTGGCTGGCGGTGAATTCGCGTGGGCGTTTCGGGTCGGTGAGTGTCCAGCCTTGCGCGATACACACGCGGGTGTCGTGGGCGAGAAAATCGCCTGATTCCAAAAATTGCGCGGGGTGGGTTGCCACTACAGGCAAATCCAATTCCGTCGCCAATTTCAGGCTGCCTGAAACCACTTGTTCCCATTCAGGTTTTTCGGGTAAACGCTGCAATTCCAAATAAAACGCATTGGGAAACCAAGCCGCATATTGTTGCGCGATGGTTTTCGCTTGCTCGGCGTGTCCCAGCATGAGTGCGCTGCCTACCGCGCCCAAGTGCGCCCCCGACAGGCAAATTAAACCCGAATTGTCGCCATTTGCCAGCCAATCGGGGTGGATTTCGGGGGGGTGATTGCCGCGTTGTTGCGTGTGGGCGGCGGTGAGCAATTCGCTCAAACGCGTGTAACCTGCGCCGTTGCGAATCAGCAACAGGGCGCGATGAGCGTGTTCGGGTTTACTCGCATTGTGAATGCGAATGTCTGCGCCCATAATGGGTTTCACGCCCACGCTTTGGCAGGCTTTGTAAAATTTGATTAAACCAAATGTATTCATTAAATCCGTTAAACCAAGCGCGGGATAGCCAAATTTCGCGGCGGTTTTCGCCAAATCTTTCACGCGAATGGTGCCGTCTGTGATGGAAAATTCCGAATGGGCGCGTAGGGGAATGTAAGTGGGTAGGGGCATTTCAGGCTGCCTGTAGAATATGAGAATAGGGCGGATTTTAGCATTTTTTGATTTGGGCAATCAGATGGTGGGCGCAAAACAAGTCTGTCCAAATCAGCAAACCCATTTTCAGGCAGCCTGAAAACTGCTACCATCACACTTTTCCATATTCACAAAGGAAACCACCATGACACGCATGGTAAACTGCATTAAATTGGGCAAAGAAGCCCCCGCCATGAAATTTCAACCCCTGCCCAATGAATTAGGCAAACGCATTTTTGAAAACGTGTCCCAAGAAGCATGGGAAGCATGGACACGCCACCAAACCATGTTGATTAACGAAAACCGCCTGTCGCTCGCCGACCCACGCGCTCGTGAGTATTTGGCGCAACAAATGGAAAATTACTTCTTTGGCGATGGCGCAGACCAAGTTCAAGGCTATGTTCCGCAATAATTTTCAGGCAGCCTGAACGCAGATTTAACAATATTTTGCGCGAACCGCTACCAAATTCGCACAAAAACAGATAAAATCACTTTAATTATATTTTTAGGTGGTTTATTCTAACTATCTAATTTTTTTACCGACCCATTTAAGGATTAAACAAATGTCTATTGAACAACAAGTTAAAAACATCGTGGCTGAACAACTGGGTGTTTCTATTGATGACGTGAAAAACGAATCTTCTTTCCAAGACGATTTGGGCGCGGATTCTTTGGATACCGTTGAATTGGTAATGGCTTTGGAAGAAGCATTCGGCACAGAAATCCCTGACGAAGACGCTGAAAAAATCACGACCGTACAAGCCGCGATTGATTATGTAAACGCAAAACAAGCTTAATTTTTGATTCATTAAATTAAACTTGAATACAGCCTCTGATTAACGGCTCATGCTGGGAATTGGGGGCTGTTTTACTGACTGGGTTTTCGGTAGGATAATCCATCTATTTTTTGTTTCAGGCTGCCTGAAAATGGGCGCACCCTACTGTGATTTTGTTGTGTACTTTCAGGCAGCCTGAAAACCCGTTTCCCAAATAATCCAAACAAGAGAATCATCATGAACAAAAGACGAGTAGTCATCACAGGTTTGGGACAAATTTCCCCTGTGGGCAACGATGTAGAAAGCGCGTGGCAAAATCTGCTCGCGGGCAAAAGCGGCATTGGCACCATTACCCAATTTGACGCGTCCGAATTAACTTGCCACATCGCGGGCGAAGTGAAAGATTTTGACGTGAGCCAATACATTCCCCCCAAAGAAGCACGCCGCATGGATAAATTTATCCATTACGGCATTGCTGGCGCATTGCAAGCGATTAGTGACGCAAAATTAGACGAATTCACCGAATTGGACAAAGACCGTGTGGGCGTGAACATTGGTTCGGGCGTGGGCGGTTTGCCTTTGATTGAAGATACGGTGCGCGGCGTGGTGGCAAATGGTGGTCGTAAAATCAATCCATTTTTCATTCCAGGCTGCCTGATTAATTTGATTGCGGGACACGTTACGATTTTGAAAGGCTATCGTGGACACAATTATGGCATTGTTTCCGCTTGCGCTTCGGGTACGCATGCGATTGGCGATTCTTTCCGCAAAATTCAGTATGGCGAAGTAGATGTGATGATTGCGGGCGGCGCGGAGAGTGCGGTTTGCACGGTAGGCATTGGCGGTTTTGCCGCGATGAAAGCCTTGTCCACGCGCAATGATGACCCAGCCGCCGCTTCACGCCCTTGGGACAAAGACCGCGATGGTTTTGTGATGGGCGAAGGCGCAGGCGTGCTGGTGTTGGAAGATTTGGAACACGCGCAACGGCGCGGCGCGAAAATCTACGCAGAAATCGTGGGTTTTGGCGCAAGTTCCGATGCTTACCACATTACTGCGCCCAACGCGGAAGGCCCAGCATTGGCATTGTCTCGCGCGATTCAAGATAGCGGTTTGGCTTTCGAAACAATTAATTATGTGAACGCGCACGGCACATCTACCCCATTGGGCGATGCGAATGAAACCAACGCCACCAAAGCGGTGTTTGGCGAACACGCGAAAAAATTGGTGGTGAGTTCTACCAAATCCATGACGGGGCATTTGCTCGGCGCGGCTGGCGGCGTGGAAGCGGTGTACAGCGTGTTGGCAATCCGCGACCAAATCGCCCCACCCACCATTAATTTGGTGAACCAAGATTTTGACGCAGGCTGCGATTTGGATTATTGCGCGAACACGGCGCGTAAATTGGAAATCAATGCAGTGGCGAGTAATTCCTTTGGTTTTGGTGGCACAAATGGTACGCTGGTGTTTAAGCGTTTTGATGGTTAAATTATTGAAATAAAAAGATACAGGCAGCCTGAAAGTGGTTTTCAGGCTGCCTGAATTATTTTTTCATCCATTTTGCATAAATCAAACCGCCCCACAATAAACTCAACACCCCCACAAAAAACAACAACGCCCAAGTTGGCAAAGACAAACCCATTAATTTTTCCACCTTGCCACACACGCCCGTGCCGCGAATAATCGGCTCATACCAATCAAATAGGGGTGCACCGCGCAAACGAAACGTCCATGGCGCACCGCACGATGGCTGTTCGGTAATCGGCAGCGATTGAATGTAAATTTGTTTCGCGGCAATATACGCGCCAAACGCGGTCGGTACGCTCACGCCCACCGCCGCCACCAGCCGCGCCCATGCTCGGCTCAAGGGCAAAATCAACATCAGCAAAGCCAGCAAAGTCAGCACCATCATCGCCACGCGTTGTTGAATGCACATCACGCAGGGATTGAAATCAAACACATATTGCATGGTCAAAGACACTATGCTGCCTGAAAAACCAATCGCCAACACCAGCCACAGGATTTGCCGATATGGATTTAATTTTAAAAAATAATGTATTAATTTCATGATTGGAATACCTGATAAATTGAGGCAGCCTGAAAACTGTGTTCAGGCTGCCTTATTATTTGGTTTACCTGAATTATTCTTCAGGTTGCTCTCCATCGGAATCGTCTTCGGGCGAACCCACCACAATCAGGTTTTCCAAACCTGCGTGATTGCGAATTTTCTGGTCAATTTCGGCGGCGATGGCGGGATTTTCTTTCAACCACACGCGCACATTGTCCTTACCTTGCCCGATTTTGGAGCCATTGTAGCTGAACCACGCACCTGATTTTTGAATCACTTCCGTTTTCACACCCAAATCAATCAGTTCGCCTTCATAGCTCACGCCTTCGCCATACAAAATATCAAATTCGGCGGTGCGGAATGGTGGCGCGACTTTGTTTTTGATGACTTTGACTTTGGTTTCTTTGCCAATCGGTTCATCGCCTTCTTTGGCTTTGATTTGCGTGGTGCCGCGAATGTCCAAACGCACAGACGAGTAGAATTTCAAAGCATTACCGCCCGTAGTGGTTTCAGGATTACCAAACATCACGCCAATTTTCATGCGGATTTGGTTAATAAACACCACCAAAGTATTGGTTTTTTTAATGCTGCCTGTTAATTTGCGCAAGGCTTGGCTCATCAAACGGGCTTGTAAACCCACATGGCTGTCGCCCATATCGCCTTCAATTTCCGCTTTTGGCACGAGCGCGGCAACGGAGTCAATCACGACCATGTCCACACCACCCGAGCGCACCAACATATCGCAGATTTCCAAAGCCTGTTCGCCCGTATCGGGTTGAGAAACCAGCAATTCTTCCACTTTCACGCCCAGTTTACGCGCATAAATGGGGTCAAACGCGTTTTCCGCGTCAATAAAGGCGCAAGTGCCGCCATTTTTTTGGCATTGAGCGATGGTTTCCAAGCACAAAGTGGTTTTACCCGAAGACTCGGGCCCGAAAATTTCCACAATCCGACCACGCGGCAAACCACCCACGCCCAGAGCCAAATCCAAAGTCAAAGAGCCTGTTGAAATCACTTGCAAATTGTCTTCTTGGTGGCTGCCGTCCATTTTCATGACTGCGCCTTTACCAAAATTTTTCTCAATTTGTGCCAATGCGGCGGCGAGTGCTTGGCTTTTCTCATTGCCTGTATTTTTTGCGCTGACTGCGTCTTTTTCTTTCTTTTCTGCCATGATGATTTGCTCATTTTTTGGTTAATGGAGTGGGAATTTTAGCAGTTTTCAGGCTGCCTGTTTTATAATTTTGTTTAACTGGTTTTCAGGCTGTCTTTTATTTTGGTCAATCAGAAAATGTAGGGTGCGTACTACGCACCAAGTTATTAAAATGATTTGAGATTTGGTGCGTGATACGCACCCTACATACTTTCAGGCAGCCTGAAAACCCCATTTTTATCCCACACAACAGGTTATCCCAAAATGAAAAAATCCCAAACCGAACTCAAACGCCTAGCCGCCGAAAAAGCCGTTGAATTTGTGCCTGAAAACGAATACATCGGCATTGGCACGGGCAGCACCGTGAATTTATTTATTGAAGCTTTGGGCAAAAGCAGCAAGCAAATCAAGGGCGCGGTGGCGACTTCCCGCGAAAGTGCGGCTTTGATGGCGCAATATGGCATTCCCGAAATTCACCCAAACGAAGTCAGCAGCCTTGCCGTGTATGTGGACGGTGCGGACGAGATTAACCCCTTGTTGCAAATGATTAAAGGCGGTGGCGGGGCACATTTGGGCGAGAAAATCGTGGCGCGTTTGGCGCAGCAATTTATTTGCATTGCCGATGAAACGAAATATGTGAAACGCTTGGGCAAATTCCCTGTGGCGATGGAAGTGATTCCGATGGCGCGGAGCATGGTGTCGCGTGAATTGGTGAAATTAGGGGGGCAGCCTGAATTGCGTATTGGCTTTAAATCTTTGAATGGCAATGAGATTGTGGACGTAACAGGTTTGGATTTATCGCAACCGATTGCGATGGAAGATAAATTAAACGCGATTTTGGGCATGGTGGAAAACGGCATTTTCGCGCGCGACCCTGCCGATTTGTTGATTTTAGCCAAACAAGATGGCGTGGAATTGATTACGGCGCACGTTTAATGTTTAGATTGCCTTTGGGTACACGATAAAATAATTGAATTATTTAAATATTTCGGTAAATTCTGGTGCGCACGGCGCACCCTACATTTTATTTGCTGAAAAATTTTCGTGTATTGGAAGGCAGCCTGAAAATCCAATTATCAAATAGGAAAATTAAAAATGACCCAACTCTATGATTTCACATTAAACACCGCTTCTGGCGAAAGCAAAAACTTGGGCGATTATCGCGGCAAAGTTTTGCTGATTGTGAACACCGCCACCCGTTGCGGCTTAACACCCCAATACGAACAATTGCAAAGCCTGTACGCCAAATACCGCGAGCAAGGCTTGGAAATTTTGGATTTTCCCTGCAACCAGTTCCGCGAACAAGCCCCCGAAGCCAGCGCAGAATACGCGCAAGTTTGCCAAATGAAATTCGGCACCCAGTTCACCATTTTTGACAAACTGGACGTGAACGGCGACCACGCCAACCCCTTATACGTTTACCTGAAACAGCAGCAGCCTGAAGACAAAGGTGATTTTAAATTCAAAGATTTGCTGTTGCGTTTAGCGTCTTTGGGAGAAGAGCGCGGCGCGAGCGATATTAAGTGGAATTTCACCAAATTTTTGGTCAATCGTGATGGCGAAGTGGTGGCGCGTTTTGCGCCGAGTACCACGCCGCTTGAATTGGAAGATGAGATTAAAGTCTTGTTAAATTAAATTATTTTTGTCAATCAAAATCGGGGCGGATTGAATTTTCCGTCCCGATTTGTTTATAGTCGTAGAAATGAAAATGCAGTACAAGGCGACAACGCCCGCTGTGTACGAATAGTACATAAGGGCGTTGGCAACGCCGTACTGCTTTTTCAGTTCTGCGACTATATTTTCAGGCAGCCTGAAACAGTGGATTAAACCCCGATAATTTCTGCGCTTCCGCAAAACTAGGCAATTCTGCGCCATCGTCAAGGGCTTCATTTAACTGATAAATTTGCTCCACTTGGCAATCCACCATTAAATCTAGGAAATTTTGTTGCACCACACCAATGTTTTCGCGCGGCGAGAGTGTCCATGTAAACACTTGTGGCTGCAAACCATAGGCGGCTTCGGCGGCACTGAAACCAAACAGCAAACGCCCCCCCGCTTGTGCCGCCATCACCACACCCACGCGTGGGCTTTGCAAGCGAATGGCGCGAATCGCATTTGCCGCAAACACGTCCAAAGCCATGCGTAAACGTGTGTGGTTGGCATCGGCGAGCGCGGCGATGGGCGCATTGGGCGCGAGCGGATTGGTAAACAGGGTAACGCCTTGTGTTGCCAAATTTTCCTGCCAAACCTGCATTAAGGGCAGGGCGGCTTCACGCAAATTTTGCCCCAATGCGTTTTGCACATTCGGTTCGCCATAACCCAGCGCGTACAAAACGTGAACCGACTGGTCGGCAGGAATAGGTAGCGCGGTGGAGGGCAAGCTGGCGGCAAATTGCTCGGCAGCCTGAAGATTTTGTTTGGCGGCATACCATTGGTCGGCGGTGATTTCGGCGAAATCTTGGGCGCGAATCAGTTGTGGCAACCATTGGGCGCGGCTCAAGGGGCGCGTGTGTGGATAGTTGGCAAGGCAAGCGGCGAGTTCGGCGGTGGGTGCGCTGGTGTGGAGTTGCTTCGCTTGTTTGCTGCCTGCGACCACCACAACGGGCAGGGCAAACCATTGAATTTCGGTTTCATTTTTGGCGTTTAATACGTCTGTCAATGCGTCCATCAGCGCGGTATAGGTGGGCGCGTCTGCCGCCATGCTCATGGCAACAGATAAACCTAAATAGAAATTTTGCGCCAACATTTCATTGATTTTGCTGCGTAATTGTTCTGTGGCGAGACTGCGCCCTGTGCTTTGATGAGCGATTTGGCTGGCATACAGCAGCAATTCATTTTTAACAGGGTCGGTGGGGTAGGGGCGTGTGTCGGGGAGCAGTAAATTCATCATGGGTAAATTATAGGGTTGAAATAAAATGGGAAAAAATTTTCAGGCTGCCTGTCATTTATTCCCTCCCCCGTCTGGCGGGGGAGGGTGAGAGGGACAGTTTTGTGGCAATTATGCTTTCAGGCTGCCTGTTAAACACGATATTCGTTTGCCAATTGCACATAATTATTTGCCGAATATTTTAAAAATTCGCGTTCTTCGTCTGTTAAAGGGCGGACTTTTTGGGCGGGCGAACCCAGATACAAATAGCCGCTTTCCAAGCGTTTGCGCGATGGCACAAAGCTGGCTGCGCCGATTATCACATCGTCTTCAATAATCACGTCATCTAAAATCGTGCTGCCCATGCCCACCAAAACGCGGTTGCCGATGGTGCAGCCGTGCAACATCACATGGTGTCCGATGGTTACATCATCGCCGATAATCAGGGGCGAACCATTCGGTTTGGCGGCGGTTTTGTGGGAAACATGGAGCATGGACAAATCTTGAATATTGGTGCGATTGCCAATGCGAATGCAGTTTACATCGCCGCGCAACACGGCGTGCACCCACACCGATGAATCTGCGCCAATTTGCACATCGCCAATAATCACGGCGGTTTCGTCTAGCCATGCGCTGGGGTGGATTTGGGGGGTGTGGTGTTGGAATGGGCGTATCATGGGTTTGCCTTTGGGTTGAATAAATGAGTTTGGGGAATGGGATTGTAGCAAAGATTTGGTTTCAGGCTGCCTGAAAATGGTTGCCCACTACAATTATTATCTTGAAAGTAAATCAAATAATTGATTTTTAAGTTCATCAAAAGACAATTCATCGGTTTCACTTCCACCCCATGCCAAATATGTTTGCTGCATACGCTGAAATAACACCTGTGGAGAAGTCGCCAAAATATGCGAAAACTGAACCGTATCCACCATGATATTCAACACGCCCAAAAAGCGTGTTTCAGTTTTAACAACATGAAATTTTAATATATTGCCCGACACATCATAAATGGCGTATTCATTATTCAATACATCAATCGGTTCTATTTTTTGTTCAATTTCATCAATGGTTTGAAAAATATCCAATGAATTGCCTTCAAATACAAAAAAGGGCGCGGTTAAGATTGGCTTATCCATGATTTTTTCCTTTCAGGCAGCCTGAAAACTCAATTCCCCAACAAATTCAACAAATCTTCTTCCGACAAAATCGCCACACCCAAACTTTGCGCTTTTTCCAATTTGCTGCCTGCTTCTGCACCTGCCACCACAAAATCGGTTTTTTTGGACACGCTGCCTGACACTTTGCCGCCAGCCGCTTCAATCATTGCGGCGGCTGCATCGCGTTTCAGCGTGGGCAAAGTGCCTGTTAAAACAAAGGTTTTGCCTGAAATTGATGCGTTCAGGCTGCCTGAAACCGCATTTTCAGTATGGGGCAAATGCCATTCGGGTAAATTCGCCAAAAAGTCGGCAACTTCGCGCAATAGGGCATGATTTTTCGGGATTTGTCGCCAAGTTTGCCATTCGGCTGGCAACACTTTGTCGTTGAGCAAACCGTCCACCGTGCCGCCTGCCAAATCCCACAATTCTTGGGCGCGTTTTTCGCTGATTTTGATTTCAGGCAGCCGCGCAATCCACCGCGCTGGGCTTGCCAATTCGCGCACGTTCACGCTGATGTTTTGCGATTGGGGTTCAACAAATTGCAATAATGCGTGCAGGTTTTTCATGTTTTCAGGCTGCCTGAAATAGGCGGCAATGGACTGCGCCACCACGCCCCCAATATCGGGCAAACACGCCAACACAGGCTGGGGCGCACGGCAAACGGTCGCCACATCGCCAAAGGCGGCGGCAAGCTGTTTGGCGGTGCTTTCGCCAACGTGTCGTATCCCCAAGGCGAATAAAAATCGGGATAACAAGGGCTTACGGCTGTTTTCCACGCCTTGCAAAATGTTTTCTGCCCATTTGCTTGCGCTGGATTTGGGGTCTTTGATTTTTTGCAATTTTGGGATATCCAGTTGATAAATATCGGCAAATGTTTGCAAAATATTTTGTTCCACCAAAGCCTCAATTTGCTTGTCGCCCAAGCCCACGATGTCCATCGCTTTGCGGCTGGCGAAGTGAATCAGCCCTTGGCTGCGCTGCGCTTGGCAGACCATGCCGCCTGTGCAACGCGCCACCGCTTCGTTTTCTTCGCGCACAATGGGGCTGGCGCAAACGGGGCAGTTTTCAGGCAGCCTGAATGCGGGAAATTGTGGCTCGGTGCGCGTTTCAGGCTGGCTGAACAAATCGCCTTGTCCTGAAATTTCAATGGTTTGCATGGGGCGATGTTCCAGCACAACGCGCAAAATTTCGGGAATCACGTCCCCAGCACGGCGCACCACCACCGTGTCGCCCACGCGCACGTCTTTACGCGCCACTTCGTCCTGATTGTGCAAAGTGGCGTTGGTTACGACCACACCGCCCACCGACACGGGTTTGAGCCGCGCCACAGGCGTGATTGCGCCCGTGCGCCCCACTTGCACGTCTATGTCCTCCACCACCGTAAGTGCTTCTTCTGCTGGGAATTTGTGCGCGATTGCCCAACGCGGTGCGCGTGAAACAAAGCCCAGCTTTTCTTGTTGCGCCAAATCGTTCACTTTGATGACCATGCCGTCAATTTCGTAGGGCAAATGGGGGCGTTTGGTGGACATTTGCTCGTAAAATTGCAAAACTTCGGCGATATTGGCACAGACTTTCCAGTCGTAACTTTCAGGCTGCCTGCAATCTGCTCCCTCTCCCTTTGGGAGAGGGCTGGGGAGCGGGTCTCCACCGTTTTGCCCTCTCCCTAACCCTCTCCCACAGGGAGAGGGGACGAGTTCGTGGCACGATTGAGATTGCGGCAGGCTGAAACCCAATTCCGCCAACCACAACAATTCTTCCGCATGGGTTTTGGGGCGATTTTCTGCCACAATACCGTCAAATCGCGCAATACCGTAGCCGAAAAAATGCAATTTTCGTTCTGCCGCAATTTTGGAATTGAGCTGGCGCAGGCTGCCTGCTGCCGCATTGCGCGGATTGGCAAAAGGTTTTTGCTGTTGCGCGATTTGGCGTTCGTTTAGGGCGATGAAATCGGCTTTCAACATCAATACTTCGCCACGCACTTCAATCATGGTTGGAATGCGATTACCGTGTAATTTCAATGGGATATTGCGTATGGTTCTCACATTTTCGGTAACGTCTTCGCCCACCGCACCGTCTCCGCGCGTGGCTGCCTGAACCAACACGCCATTTTGGTAAAGTAAGCTAATCGCCAAACCGTCAAATTTCGGCTCAATGGTGTAAGCCGTTGATGATACGCCCAAATCTTTGCAAACGCGCTCGTTGAACGCCAAAGTTTCCGCATGGTCAAACACGCCATTTGCATTTTGCGGCGAAAAAGCATTGTTCAGCGACAACATCGGCACGGCATGGGCTACGCTGGCAAATTCGCTCAAAATCGCGCCGCCCACGCGCTGGGTGGGGCTTTCAGGCAGCCTGAATTGCGGAAACTCGGCTTCTAGGCGTTCCAATTCGCGGTAGAGTTGGTCGTATTCGCTGTCGGGGACGGTGGGTGCGTCCAAAGTGTAATATTCGTGGGCGTAGCGGTTGAGTTGCTCGGTTAATTGCTTGATTTTATTTTGCATGATGATGTTTCCAATCACAAAAATGTAGGGTGCGCTGTGCGCACCAAATAGCTGAATAATTTAAATATTGTAGCGGATTTAGTGCGCACAGCGCACCCTACGATTATTTCTGTCGTGTACTGTGAATTGTACCGAAAAAAGGCAGCCTGAAGCCCAGTCAGCGCATAATTGATTCATTATTTTCATGATGGGTCATAAAAGTTTTTAAAATTGAATAGCTTGTAAATCAAGGCTTGAAAGCGGTTAAAATAGCGCAATTTTGGTTAAAATTATTTAATTCAACCCATTTTCAGGCAGCCTGAAAATACCCCACAAAAATAAAATATTGCTCACAATTGTTGAAATACAGCCATCTGCCCCCCTCCTTTGGGAGAGGGAAAAAATCGTTGATGATTGACAATTTTACCCTCTCCCTAACTCTCTCCCACAGGAGAGGGAATAGATGGGTGGTAAGCAAAAATTTGTAGGGTAATGAAAGGCAGCCTGAAAATACCCACACAAGACGAATATCATGAGCGAAGAAAAACCATCTCTAATTGAATTTCCCACCGATTTTAATTTGAAAATCATGGGCGCGGAACACCCCGATTTTGTCCCCGAAATTTTAAAAGCCATTCAGTCATTCGCCCCGAATACCACCGAAGCAAACGTGAAATTGCGCCCCAGCTCGGGCGGCAAATTTGTGGGCGCAACGGTAACCGTTCGAGCGGAAAATCAGGAGCAATTGGACAATATTTATCGCGCCGTAACATCTCATCCTATGGTTAAAGTGGTGTTTTAACATGAAAATTGTCAAATTGGGGCGATGTGATTACGAACCCGTATTCGCCGCCATGAAACAGTTTAACGACAGCCGCAGCGACACCACCGAAGACGAATTGTGGGTGGTGGAACACAATCCCGTGTTCACGCAAGGTTTGGCGGGCAAGGCGGAACATTTGTTGCACCAAAGCGAAATTCCTGTGGTACAAATTGACCGTGGTGGGCAGATTACTTTTCATGGCGTGGGGCAACTTGTTGTTTATACGCTGATTGATTTTAAACGCCGTAAAACCAGCGTGCGCAACATTGTTTCTGCGCTGGAAAATGCTATTATCGCGACTTTGGCGGAATATGGCATTCAGGCTGCAGCCGACCCAAAACGCCCCGGTGTGTATGTGGGGGAACGTAAAATCGCGTCATTGGGTTTGCGGATTAAAAATGGTTCGGTGTATCATGGGCTTGCATTGAATGTGAATATGGATTTGACCCCATTTAAACAAATCAACCCTTGCGGTTACGCGGGCATGGAAATGACACAAATCGCCGATTGGGTGCAGCCTTGCCCTGATTTAGACACGGTAGCAGACAAATTAACGGCGCATTTGATTCACGAATTGGGCTGATAAATATTCAGGCAGCCTGAAATTTTTTTATTTTACTTTTTTTAATTTTTACAAAGGAAACAGCAATGTATGGTATTACTTTTGAACTAGACAAATCCGATTTGCAAATGTTTTACAGTCAAGGTGCGTCTGAAGCCTATGCGGAAATTGCCCAAATTTTGCAACCCTTTGGTTTTACAGGCGTGGGCAATACTTATTTGTGTAAACAAGGCAATTTGGCGAATATGATGGCGGCGGTGGAAGCCTTGAAAAAGCAATCGTGGTTTTCGTCTTCTGTGAGAAATATGGAAACTTTCCGCGTGGCGGAATGGGTAGATTTGACCGATTTTGTGCGTGCATAAGCCGTGTTCAATTGGGTGGGCGGATGGTGTTCCGCCCTTGTTATTATTTTTTCAGGCTGCCTGAAAAATCCATCAAATACAGGTAAAGTTATGATAAATCAAGATAATATCCCAACTGGCGAAGTGCGAACTTTTGGCGCATTCGGTGTGCCTTATTTGGTTGGCAAAGCGGAACAGGAATTGCCCAATGGCGACATTTTGGTGGGCATTGAATTGTTGGAAAGTGGCGAACATGAACAATATCCGCTCTCCCATTTGTTGCAAGACCCGAAAGCCAATTAAATTATGTATGCCATTTCATTTGATTTAGTTGTTTCCGACACCCAAAATGCCCACCCAAAAGGCGCAACCCTACATCAATACGGTTTTCAGCGCGTTCAAGGCAGCCTGTATGTCAATGACAATGAAGACATGGCAAACCTGTTTTCTGCCATTCAAGCCTTGAAAAGTTTGGCGTGGTTTCCCACTTCTGTGCGTGATATTCGCGCATTCCGCATTGAGCAATGGTCGGATTTTACGAAGTTTGTGAAAACCTGATTTCAGGCTGCCTGAAAAATATTTTTTAAATTAAAAAACAAAGGTTTAATAAAATGACCACCGAAACCACCAACCCCCTATCCAACGCGCAAGGCGTAAAACACAAAGGCGCAGACAAAACCGCGCGCATTCCGATTAAAATCGTGCCTTTGGAACAAAAACTGAAAAAACCCGAATGGATACGCGCCAAAATTCCAACAGGTAAAAAATTCTTTGAAATCAAGAATATTTTGCGCGACCAAAAAATGCACACCGTTTGTGAAGAAGCGTCTTGCCCCAATATTGGCGAATGTTTCAGCAAAGGCACAGCCACATTCATGATTATGGGCGACATTTGTACGCGCCGTTGCCCGTTTTGCGATGTGGGACACGGTCGCCCCAATCCGCTTGACCCCGATGAGCCAAAAAATCTGGCAGAAAGCGTGGCGGCAATGGGTTTGCGCTACGTTGTCATCACTTCGGTGGACAGGGATGATTTGCGCGATGGCGGCGCACAGCATTTTGCCGATTGCATCAACGCCATTCGTGAACGCAGCCCGAATACGAAAATTGAAATTCTCGTGCCTGATTTCCGTGGGCGTTTGGACATTGCCTTGGACATTTTGTCCAAAAATCCGCCCGATGTGATGAACCACAATTTGGAAACCCACCCGCGTTTGTACAAACAAGCGCGTCCTGGTTCGGATTACAAGCATTCTTTGGAATTGTTGAGAAGATTCAAGGAAATGCAGCCACATATTCCCACCAAATCGGGCATTATGGTTGGCTTGGGCGAAACGGACGATGAGGTGCGCGAAATCATGCGCGACATGCGTGAACACAATATTGAAATGATTACCGTTGGGCAATATTTGCAGCCGTCTGATGGGCATTTGCCTGTGTTGCGCTATGTTACGCCCGATATGTTCAAGCAATTTGAAAAAGAAGCCTATGAAATGGGCTTTACCAATGCGGCGATTGGCGCGATGGTTCGCAGTTCATACCATGCCGATGTGCAAGCGGAAGAGGCTTTGAAAGAAAGCGGTTGCGGTCATCATTGATTGTTGATTTGTTTGATATTTCAGGCAGCCTAAAAGGTTTTCAGGCTGCCTGAAAAGCACATTGTTTTGAAATAAGGAACTGAAATTATGCCTTTATTAGATTGGTCGGGCAAAGAACAAGCCATACGTACAGCACAAAAAAGTCCATATCGCTTATTGATTGAAAATAAAGAGTATTCTTATGGCACAGCCAGCCAGCCAGCCAGCCAGCCAGCCAGCCAGCCAGCCAGCCAGCCAGCCAGCCAGCCAGCCAGCCAGCCAGCCAGCCAGCCAGCCAGCCAGCCAATTATACTGAAAATTTAATTGAAAATCAACAAACTAATGATGATAATCTGATTATTCAGGGCGACAATTTGGACGCACTGAAATCTTTGCTGCCGTTTTATGCAGGCAGCGTCAAATGTATTTTCATAGACCCACCCTATAACACGGGTTCGGCATTTTCTCATTACG
>NZ_JQKH01000032.1 GCF_000745955.1 Alysiella crassa DSM 2578
TTCAGTACACGACAAAATTCATCTAGGGTGCGTATTACGCACCGAAATTTCAATGATTTGAATGATTTGGTGCGTGGTATATACCCTACATTTTGGGTGTTTGTAAAAATTGTCGTGTACTGAAAGACAGCCTGAACAAGATAATTTTATTAACCAAATAATTTTGGAGCTTAACAATATGAATAATATTCAACGTTTTGGCAGCAATCATCGCTTATCGGAAGCGGTTACGGCGAATGGTTTTGTGTTTTTGGCGGGCATGGTGCCAGAAGACATCACGGGCGATGCGGCGGCGCAAACCGCCGATGTGTTGCGTCAAATTGATGCGTGGTTGGCGCGTTGCCATTCTGATAAATCGCATATTTTGGAAGCCACGATTTATCTTACCGATATGAACGATTATTCCGCCATGAACAGCGCGTGGGACGCGTGGGTGGACAAAGAAAATCCGCCCGCTCGCGCCTGCGTACAAGCGATTTTGGCAGACCCCAAATGGCGCGTAGAGATTAAAGTATCGGCATTGCAAATTCAATAATTTAGCTAGCCTGAAATTTTTATCCCAGCAAAATTGCTTATTTTTGCGAACCATGCGTTCCGTAAAAATAGGCAATTTTCCCTTTCAGGCAGCCTGAAACGCGTTAAAATCGCCTTTGCTTGATTTTAAGGATTTGGTAAACATGACTTGCCCCATTTGCGCCGCAACTGGCGAAGATATTGTTTTGGAAAATGAAAATTTGCGCGTGATTACCGTACACGATGAGCCAAAAGCCCCAGCGTTTTGCCGCGTGATTTGGCGCGAACATGTGGCGGAAATGACCGATTTGTCGCCCGAACAACGCAATGAGTTGATGAATATGGTGTACCGCGTAGAAGCCGCCATGCGCCAAGTATTACGTCCGCGCAAAATGAATTTGGCGAGTTTGGGCAATGTCGTGCCGCATTTGCATTGGCATGTGATTGCGCGATTTGACGATGACGCGTGTTTTCCTGCGCCGATTTGGGCAAATGCGGTGCGTAGCGCAGATTTCAGGCTGCCTGAAGATTGGGTAAATCAAGTTCGGGCGATTTTATTGTCTGGTTTATGATTTTCAGGTTGCCTTACAGTGTTTTCGTAGGTCGGGCATTGATGCCCGACATGATGACCGTATATTGTGTCGGGCATCAATGCCCGACCTACAAATTGTCGTGTACTGTCAGGCAGCCTGAAAACCAGTTTACAATTAAAAAATAATTATTTTATTAAATTAATCAAAAGGATAATCTATATGACTGCATTTTTATCACGCCGCCGTTTGTTGCAAAGTTCTTTGATTGCCGCAGGCAGCGGCGTATTGGCAGCGTGTGGCGCACCACAAGCCCCCACGCCCACACCCACCAAAAAACCCAACACAGGAAGCCGTCCCACCGTGAACCCAAATATTGCCAATCCCACGCAAAGCCAACCCATCGTTCGCCATGTACAAGCCAGTAGCCAAAACACCATGCGCCTGTTTGCATCATCTGGTTTTGCCGAAGACCCATCGCGCATTCAAACGGGTTTGGACAGATTATTTGGCGCAGGTTTTTCCATTACCAATCATCAATCTGCCTATCGCCGTTTTCAGCGTTTTGCAGGCAGCGATGCCGACCGCACCAATGATTTTTTGGAAATGCTCAATGGTCGTGCGCCTACACCCAAAGTGTTGATGGGGGTGCGTGGCGGCTACGGCGCGGCGCGGATTTTGCCAAATATTGATTGGGCGAGTTTGGCGGCGAAAATGCGTGAATCGGGAACTTTATTGTTTGGTTTTAGCGATGTAACGGCGATTCAAATGGCATTGTTGGCGCAGGGGAATATGCCTAGTTTCGCGGGTCCGATGTTGTACAGCGAATTTGCCAAACCCGTACCCGATAGTTATACGATGGACAGTTTTATTGAAAACAGTACGAAAAATCAAACGACTGTATTTGTATCCGAATTTCAAAGCATGCCTGTTCGCAATATGGACGGGGTGTTGTGGGGCGGCAATTTGAGCGTGATTGCTTCGTTGGCGGGTACGCCGTATATGCCGAAAGTGAATGGCGGGATTTTGTTTTTGGAAGACGTGTCGGAGCAGCCGTATCGCATTGAACGTATGTTGAATACGCTGCTGTTGTCGGGCGTGTTGAAGCAGCAACAAGCGATTGTGTTGGGCAATTTCCGCATGGGCAATATCCGCGATACTTACGACAGCAGCTATAATTTGACGGCGGTGGCGCAAAATATTTCGCGTGCGGCGCGTATTCCTGTGTACACAGGTTTTCCGTTTGGGCATATCGCGCAGAAAACCACCTTCCCATTGGGCGCACAAGCGAGTTTGCGTAGCACGGGCGGCGGCTATTCCATCACGTTTAGCGGCTATCCGACTTTGAATGCCAATGCTTTGAATTTGGCGGCGTTGAAACCGATTCAGCAATTTGATTTTATTGGCAATTCGGATATTAATTTTAATAATTTAGACAGTGAATTTTAATTTCAGGCTGCCTTTAATGTCGGGGGTGTATGACGCACCGAATGATTGAAAGGCAGCCTGAAAAACCAATATGGACGGACATCATTAATTGAAACAACAAGATAGGAAAGTATCATGAAATATATTTCTCTTTTAACTTCTGCCGCATTACTCGCTGCGTGTCAAACGCCAGCCACGCCATCGGCGCAGTCAAATTCGGCGAATGTGAGCGTTTCGCCGTCTGCCGCGCAACGCGTTTGGCAATTGGAAAATGCGCCCAATACCTATATGGATTGGACAAAATTACCACAAGCCAATGCGAATATGGGCTGTAATAATCTGAATTTTAAAGTGGAATTGCAAGATTCAGGCAGCCTGAAAGTGGGCGGCGTGATGGCAACGCGTATGCACTGCGGCGATAAAATGGCGCAAGAAACCGCGTTTACACGCAATATTACCGAGATGACGCGTTATCGCGTGGAAAATAATCGTGTGTTGATTTTGGAAAATGCAGCAGGGCAGAGCATGCGTTTTGTGCCGAAAGAAATCACGCAATAATTCATAAAAAAACAATTCAGACAGCCTGAAAACCATTTTCAGGCTGTCTGAATCTTTATTGCCGTCTGGTTTGATACGAAATGCCCATCAATAAAGCCAAAATGGTCATAATAGACAAAGTTGCCGTGCCGCCATAACTCACCAATGGCAAGGGTACACCCACCACAGGCAAAATACCGCTCACCATGCCCATATTCACAAACGCGTAACAGAAAAACGTCATCGTCAGCGCACCCGCCAATGTGCGACTATACAGCGTCTGCGCCATAGAAGCGATGTACAAACCCCGCATTAAAATCAGCAAATACAAAAACACCAACAGCAGATTACCAATCAAACCAAATTCTTCGCCATACACAGCAAAAATAAAATCGGTTGTGGATTCAGGAATATAGTCCAAATGCGTTTGCGTGCCGTTCAGCCAACCCTTGCCCCACACGCCGCCCGAACCAATGGCAATCATGGATTGGATAATGTGATAACCTGCGCCTAACGGGTCTTTGGTGGGGTCTAGCAGCGTGAGTACGCGCGTTTTCTGATAATCGTGCATGCCGTACGACCAAATCACAGGCAGCGAAATCACAAATAAAACCATAGAACCCAACAAGGCTTTCCACGGCAAACCCGCAAAAAACACGACAAATAAACCCGAAGCCATAATCAGTGTTGCCGTACCCAAATCAGGCTGCTTTAAAATCAACGCGCCTGGAATCAGGATAATTCCAACCGCACCCACATAGTGATACCAGCGCAAATTCATTTCATAGCGTTGGAAAAACCATGCTACCATCATCGGTAGGGCGATTTTCATGATTTCCGATGGTTGCAAACGCGCAAAACCCAAATTCAGCCAACGCGTTGAACCGTTTACCGTAATCCCAAAAAATTCCACCCCCAATAACAGCAATATGCCCAATAAATACGCAGGTGGCGCAAAATTACTCAAAGTTTGCGGGCGAATACGCGCCAAAGTCAGCAGTAGGGCAAAACCAAAAATGGTGTGCAAGGTTTTACTTTCCAGTCGCCCAATGTCGCGCCCGTCTGCCGAGTACAACAAAAACATACTCATCACATACACCGCCATCATCGTGGCAAACAGCCAACCGTCCATTGGCTCCCACAAAAATTGACGGCATTTTGCCCATAAACTGTCATTATTGTTTTTCATTATTTTGTTCGCCTTGTGTGTTTTCAGGCTGCCTGCGTTGTTTGGCTAATTTGGAGTAGGGCGAATTGGCGGCGTCCTGTTTTGCTGCACCGCTTTGCAGCAATGGATTGGCAACCTTGTTACCGCCTTTCACTTCATCGTCCAAACGGTTAGGCAACACGCGTAACAGATAATAATCGCTTAAAGCTCGTGCCAACGGTGCGGCTTTCGCCCCCCAACCTGCGTTTTCCAAAATCACGGCAATGGCAATTTTGGGTTTCTCCATAGGTGCAAACGCGATGAACCATGCGTGGTCGCGGTGTTCTACGCGCAAAGCGTATTTATTATACGTTTTGCCTTGTGCAATTTGCACCACTTGTGCGGTGCCAGTTTTACCGCCCATACTGTAGCGTAAGCCGCCTGCAATATTACGCGCCGTGCCACCTGTAATCACACTACCCATGGCGCGTTTTAAATAATCAAAATTGCTTTGTTTAAAGGGCAATTCGCGTTCTGGTTTGGGGTCTAGCACGGTAATGGTTTGTTTTTCGTGGTCTAATAGTTCTTTAACTAAATGGGGGCGATACACTGTGCCATTGTTTGCCAAAATGGCTGTAGCGTGTGCCATTTGTAGCGGTGTATAAGTATTGTAACCTTGCCCAATGCTCACAGGCACCATTTCGCCCGCATTCCAACGGCGGCGATTTTCAGGCAGCTTGGCAAAACGCTTGGCTTTCCATTCGGGGCTGGGCAATACGCCACGATATTCGTTGGGCAAATCAATATCGGTTTTTTGCCCAAAACCAAATTCTTGTAAATAAGGGTGGGCTTTTTCAATCCCCATGTTGTAGCCCAATTTATAGAAAAACGTGTCCGATGAAACCCGAATCGCCTTACTCAAATTCGCCGTACCATGACCACTACGCACCGAATCGCGGAACAAGTGTTTGGTACCAGGGATACTCCACGCCCCAGGTGCGCCTATCCACGATTCCTTGCCAATTGTGCCACTTTCCAGCAAAGCCATGCCCATAAATGGCTTAAACGTAGAACCAGGGGGATACAAACCTTGCGTTACACGGTTAATCAAAGGGCGTTGCCAATCCGTGTTTAAGCGTTTCCATGTTTCGCTGTCAATCCCGTCAATAAATACATTCGGGTCAAAACCCGGTTTGGAGACAAAAGCGAGAATGCCACCTGTTTGCGGGTCAATGGCGACCATTGCCCCCCGTCTGCCCGCCATCAGCCTGTCCGCTTCTTGCTGTAAACGAATGTCCATCGCCAAACGCAAAGTTTGCCCTGTTTTAGGCGGTTCAGATTTGATGACACGGATAATATTGCCTGCCGCGTCTTTTTCCACTTCTTGATAACCAGGGGAACCATGCAATTGGTCTTCGTAAAATGATTCCAAACCTGTTTTGCCGATGTGGGTGGTGCTGCGGTATTTGGTGGCGCGGTTGCTTTCTTGCAATTTGCTTTGGTCGCTGTCGCTAATGCGCCCAATATAGCCCAAAAAGTGCGCCGTTAATGCGCCATACGGATATTCACGGAACGTCCGCGCATTGATTTCCACGCCTTGAAAACGGTGCAATTGTGCCGCCAAACGCGATGCTTCATCGGGCGTTAAACGCAATTTCAAGGGCATTTTTTCGTAGGAACGGTATTCGGCGCGAAATTTATTGAAACGAATTAAATCGGTTTCGCTGATGTCCACATATTGACGTAAAGCATTGATGGTATGCTCAATTTTCCCTTCCAATTGGCTGGGTATGAGTTCCAAAGAATAAGCAGGATAATTGTGCGCCAACACCACGCCATTCGCGTCCACAATTTCGCCGCGAATGGGTGGTGTGGGAATCAGCGTAATGCGGTTGGTGGTGGCTTTGACGATGTACTCATCGCGGTTCAGCACTTGCAAATACACAAATCGCGCAATCAACACCAAAAACAGCACAACAATAAAGACAAATGCCGCCAACAAGCGGCGGTTAAAATCCAATTGCAAAATCTGCACAGTGCGATGACTGTCCAACATCTCGCGTGGGGCTTTCCAAGTTTCTTTCATATTTTCAGCCAAATGAATATTCAGGCAGCCTGAATATTCAGGCAGCCTGAAAAACTAAACTGCTTATTTACTTAACGAAAACGCTGCGAATGAATGACGCTCGTCAATAATTTATTAATCATTAACCACAATACTGCTCCCAATACAGGTGCAGCCAACACCGACCAGTCAGGCAATTTATTCACACCCAGCCAACCCACCATTATCAATACCACTTCAGCCAAACTCACAGCAAGAAACACAAGTACTGCCTGAAAACCATAATTTTGCATACCAAATTGGCGATGATTGATGATAATTGGATACGCCGCCAGCAAATAAGCCAAAGCATGACTGCCCAATAGCCCATTTGTGCCGATGTCCACTAGCAAACCTGCTACAAATGCCATGCCTAAATTGATGTATTGCGGACAAGTCGCCAGCCAATAAATCAAAATCAACAGCGTGATGTCGGGCAACCAATGCAGGCTGCCTGAAACAGGAACAAAGTCCACCATCAATGCCAACACAAAACTGATGAAAATCAATTTTTTGGGAATGCGAATATAAAAATCTTTTAATTGGCTCATGGTGCGGAAGAAGCAGAAGAATTAGGAACAACCACATCAGACGCAATGCCTACCGCCTGTTCTTTTTGTGGCAAAACAAGTACATATTTACTAGCATGCAATGCCGCGCTGGGTTGAAGCACCACTTTGTAATATGGCGTACCCGCATTGCGACTGGTTTGCATCACACGCGCCACAGGAATTCCCACAGGATACACACTGTCCAAACCCGAAGTCAGCAAAACATCATCGGGTTGCAAATCCGCATCGGTCGGAAAATAGCGCAAAGACAAAGTGCCACCACCGCCATACACCAAAGTACGCACCCCAGTGCGTTCCACCATCACAGGAATCACAATATGATTATCCGTAATCAGGCTAATTTTAGAACTTAAATGTTGTGATTCAGTAATTTGTCCCATCAGACCATTTTCATCAACCACTGCATCGCCCGTTACCACACCAGCTTGGCTGCCCTTATTGATAATCAAATGGTCGGAAGCCAAAGGGTCTTCGCCCGATGATACCACTTCGGCGGTGGTGGAACTGTTCAAACCCAATTCTTGCAATTGCGCCAAAGTTTTCAATTCGGATAATTCGCGAGATTGCAATGAAATTTGACGCGCTTCCATTTTCAAACGTGCGTTTTCAGAAGTTAATCTTTTGTTTTCATTTAATAAATAATCTTGCGCTTGAAACAAACTGTTGATGTATTCATACAATCGCACAGGTTTATTAGACACCCATTGCATCGGATACAACACTAGGGCGGCATATTTTTTGCCTTTGCTCACGCCCGAGTAGTGATTATCCAACACCAGCAACAAAACGGACAATACCGCCAACACAATCAATTTGTTGGCGGGGGTCAAAAACGTGCGGCGTGGAAAAGAAAAATGGTTGGACATAATCGTGAAAATGCCGTTTCAGGCTGCCTGAACGTATTGTTGCATCTATTCATCAGGCTGTCTGAAACGGTGTTAATTCGTTGAAAAATTAAGGGTTACTGATAAAAATGGAATTTAATTTGCCAATCAAATCCAATGCCATGCCAGAGCCGCGCACCACACAAGTGAGTGGGTCATCGGCGATGGTAACAGGCAAACCTGTTTCTTCTGCCAATAAGCGGTCAAAGCCTTTGAGCAATGCGCCACCGCCTGTGAGTACCAAACCTCGTTCGGCGATGTCTGCGCCCAATTCGGGTGGGGTTTGCTCCAGCGTGCTGCGTACAGATTGGACAATTTGCGAAATGGGGTCGGCGAGTGCTTCCAACACTTCGTTAGATGTGATGGTGAATGAGCGTGGTACGCCTTCGGCAAGATTGCGCCCTTTTACTTCCATTTCGCTGATTTCCATACCAGGGAAAGCCGAACCAATTTGTTTTTTAATTTCTTCGGCGGTGGATTCACCCACCAACATGCCGTAGTTGCGGCGCACATAGTTCACAATGGCTTCGTCAAAAGCATCGCCACCCACGCGCACAGATTGGGAATACACCACACCCGACAGGGAAATAATGCCCACTTCAGTCGTGCCGCCACCAATGTCCACCACCATAGAACCTGTTGGCTCGTCAATCGGTAAACCTGCGCCAATAGCAGCCGCCATTGGTTCTTCAATCAGCAAAACTTCTGACGCGCCTGCGGCTTCGGCAGAATCACGAATGGCGCGGCGTTCCACTTGGGTTGAGCCGCAGGGGACGCAAATCACAATGCGTGGCGAAGCCGCCCAGCTATTGCGGTTTACTTTGCGGATAAATTCTTTGAGCATACGCTCGGTTACGCGCAAATCGGCAATCACGCCATCTTTCATGGGGCGAATGGCTTGAATCGTACCCGGGGTGCGTCCCAGCATTTTTTTTGCGTCTTTACCAACTGCTAGGGTGATGTGTTTACCACTACCAGTAGGATCCAACTGCATGGCAACAACCGATGGCTCGTCTAATACAATGCCTTTATTTTTTACATAAATTAGGGTATTGGCTGTGCCAAGGTCAATTGCCAAGTCGTTGGAAAAGTATTTGGTAAGGAAGCTAAACATACAGTATCCAAAAAATTATTCAGATTAATCAATTGTTAAAATAGGGAAATCTATTTACAGGCAGCCTTAAAATTCGCGCTGCCTAAAGATTTCGTTTTCAGTTATAATTTTGCGCTTGACGGGTGTCTGCGTAAACTAACTTGCAATGATACCCTATTTGCTGATTTTACCAAACTAAAATTTTAAGGAATGATGATGTCTTTAACGCTGAATGATGTTGAAAAAATCGCTAAATTGTCGCGATTAAGCCTAGATGATGGGGAAAAGTCTGCCACATTGGAAAAATTAAATGCGGTGTTTGCTTTGGTTGAAAAAATGCAAGCGGTGAATACAGATGGGGTAGAACCGATGTCGCACCCGCAT
Organism: Alysiella crassa DSM 2578; assembly: GCF_000745955.1. Lineage (GTDB taxonomy): Bacteria > Pseudomonadota > Gammaproteobacteria > Burkholderiales > Neisseriaceae > Simonsiella > Simonsiella crassa. The sequence goes on from NZ_JQKH01000032.1 coordinate 9,193, forward strand.
GAAGTGGCGTTGCGTTTGCGTGATGATGTGGTAACGGAAACCGATCATGCGGCAGATTATCAAGCGGTGGCACCTGATGTGCGTGAGCGTTTGTATATTGTGCCGCAAGTAATTGAAGAATAAGTTTAAATAATTAGGCTGCATGGTTTTTCAGGCAGCCTGAAAAACCTGGAACAAAGGATAGTTGCAATGAAAAAATATCTTCCTATGGGTGCTGTGCTACTGGTGTTGAACGCGTGTTCGCCCGAAGCACCGCGTCATGTCCAGCCTACGGCTTCTGATGTGGCGGCGGCGAGTGAAGTCGCGGCTTCGGAAGTGGCGCAGGCAGCGAGTCATTTGGCGGCTTCGCCTGTGAATGTGTCGGCTTCTCCTGCGGTGGTGGCTTCGGCTGTGAATGCGGCTTCGGGCGTGGTTCAGGCTGCCAGTGCAGCCAGTACGCCAGCCGCGACAGACGACAGCAAATTGCATAAAACGAAAAAAGTCCCCATCGGTGGTAGCGAAGAATTTGGCAATACGACTTTTTATTTCCCCGCCAGCATTAAAAAAGAAGGCAAATTGTTTTATGTGATGACGGAAAACCGTTTTGCCCGCGTGCAAAAATTACCCGAAAGCGGCAAACCGTTTTTGTACAGCTTAATCAGGGAAGCGGTGGACTGTGAATTGAAATTAACCGACCCTGTGGCGGTAACGCATTTTTCGGAAAAAGACGAAGTGGTGGAAAAACACACTTTCCCGTATCCCGATTACAAAAGTTGGTCGGAATTAGAATTGCAGTCTTTGGCAGATGAGCACCCCGACCGTGCGTTTATTGACGCGGTTTGCCAAAATGGTAAGAAGAAATAAGTTTCAGGCTGCCTGAAAATTTATCCACAAATCATTATTTTATCAACACAAACTCTGGCGACTGGATGATTCAGACTGCCTGAAAAATCAAGGAATTTTGTTATGAACACACGTTTATGTCTCATCATGGCTTGTTTGCTGCTGTCGGCGTGTCAGACGCAGCGCGAAAAATTCACGTCTATTTGGTCGCCAGCCGAAGTGGTGGAAGAGGCGGCGGCGCACCCCACCAGTTACGATGATAATATGCTGGATAATCCGCTTGGGCAAAATCATGAACCTGCGATTTCACGCGACCCCAATAAATTGCTCACGCTGACCGATGTGTCGGGCAACCGCGAATATTTGCTGCTGGACAGCATTGCACAAGAGCGTGGCATTTTGACGGCATTGATTGAATTTCGCTATGTGCGCCCGCAAACTTTGCCGTCTAATGGCATGACTTACCATTACAATCAATGGCGTGAACAAATTGATTGTAAAAACAAAGTTCGCATTTTACGCACCACCACGCATTACAATATGGCGGGCGAAATTGTGGACACGATTAACTACCCATTGCCCAAATACAAACCTGCGGAATTAGCCGCCTTGTCGCAACCCAATGATAAGGCGATTCAGGAAGTGTGCGAGCGTTCAGGCGCGGCGGGTTTGGCGGTGGGCGATGCGACTGTGGCAGCCACCACTGATGGCAAACCTGTGAATGAGCCTGCAGGCAAAAACAAAAAAAAACAAAGCAGATAAAGCAGATAAAACCACCCAAAACACGAAAAAAGACAGCAAAAAAGCCGATGATAAAGTGAAAGTAGAAGAAAAAATTGACTTTATCAACAAAGACAAAGTGGACAATGCGGGCAAACCCGACCCTGTAACAGGCAAACTGGTTGAGCCACCCAAAGCAGATGAACAACCTGCCGACAAACCTGTTGAAGAAAAAGGCAAAAAATCCAAAAAATCCAAAAAATCCAAGAAAACCAAAGATAAACCTGTTGAAAAAACATTAGAACCAGCCAAAGAAATCCCAGCCGAAAAACCTGCCACACCTGCGGATAATTCAGAAAGTCCCGCAAACGAAACGGGGGAAATTGAATTGAAACCAATTTAATGGTAATGGGTTCAGGCTGCCTGACCATATTAGGCAGCCTGAAAAAGGAATCATCATGATGAAATATGCTGCCTTTTTGCTGTTTTTGTGGAATGTGAATGCGATTGCAGGTTCCAGTTCCATAGATTTAACAGGCAATTATCAATTATCGCCAAGTATTTACCACGCCAAGTGGCAATATTTTGTGCGGTGGCGATTCGTTCAAGCGTCCGCAAGCCAAAATCTATCGCCATGATGTGTATTGTTTTGTTTATCAAAACAAAGCCATGCCACAATCGTGCAAACGCAATCCGTCTGGCGACGTGGGCATGAATTTCACGCTCAAGCAGCGCGGCAAAGCGCAAATGTCGTGCGCCCATTTTGAATTTGCCCCCGACAATATCGGCGAAAGCGAAACGCGTACGCTGAAATACGGCGAAACGGTGCGCGGCAAAGGTTGGTGGTGCAAAAGCGAAACCACAGGTTTGCGTTGTCAAAATGATTCGGGGCGTGGTTTTTTCATCAATCGCAGCCGTTATGAATTGTTTTGAATTTCAGGCAGCCTGAAAGGTTAAAATTATGAAAAAATGGTGTTTTTCAATCATGATGATGATGGCATTGTCCGCGCAAGCCCAATTTGTTGAAATCCACGACACAGACGGCTACACCAATCTCCGCACCGAAGCCAACACGCAAAGCCGCATTATCACGCGCATTCACAATGGGCGTTTTGCCTATATTATGTCAGACGATGCCGCACCGCACACGCCACCGAAAAACTGGCTTTTTGTGCGCTACCATGATGACAAAAACCAGCTCCAAGACGGCTGGTTGCACCAATCACGCGTGCGCCAATTGAGTGGCAAGGAGACAGACCATACAAAAAGTGTGCGCGGTTTTGCTTGCACCCATTCCGATGTGCAACTGTATGTGGAAATGGGCAAATTTGATTATACAACCAATAAAAAACACTTTGGCGGCAAGAATTTAAACAAGCAATATCCCATCTTATACACTTACAAAGGCAAAACCATGTACGGCACAGACGGTAGCATTCCGAGAACCGCCTACACTGCGATGACTTTGGTGCAAAATGGTCGCCGCCACGTCATCGCCCCAGCCGCCTTTGAACACCTGTTCAATCCTTATTTTGAAGACATGGACAAAGGCATAGACCACATTTGCCAGTACGACAGCAAGCGCAAACGCCTGTATTTACAGGCTTGGAACAGCGATGGCGCAGGAAGTTACACGGTATTGTTTGTGTTTGAAAACGACAAAGTGCGCGAAGTCTTGCCGATGGACATCACATTTTGAATTTCAGGCAGCCTGAAAGGTTAAAATCATGAAAAAACAATTGATTTTATTGGCAACATTATTCTTGGCAAACACGGTTTACGCGCAAAATTGCCACGATAAAAATCCCGAAAAACACACCTTTCCCAACGGCATCAGCGTTACCAGCCACACTTGCGTAAATGCCAACGGCGATTATTTGACCAGTAAACTGGTTTGGCAACGCAAAAACCGCCCCACATTCAGCCACACTTTTAACGCTTCGGACTATGTGGAGTGGACGCACAAACAAATTAACCCACATTTGGTTTTGGTGGATTATTATGCGGAACGCGGCGGCGCATTGATTTTGGTAAACTGGCAGCCTGAAAAACCGCAGTTTTACCGCTTGGATTACACGGGACACGAAGAAAGTGGCTTGTGCGCACGTCAAGTGAAAACGGAAATTCACATTCAGCGTTGCGCGTTTCGGCAAAACTTTGGGCGCGATGTGTTGAAATTGCAAGCCCACGCAAAGGGTTGGCGCGTGTTAAATCCGCAAGTTTTGCCCCGATTTACGGATTGGGATAAATTGCCTGAATTTCCCAAATCTTTGTATCCGAAATGAATTTCAGGCAGCCTGAAAGGTGAAAATCATGAAAAATTGCGCCACAAATTGCCCATTCATTAAGTAAAATAACGGTTTCAGGCAGCCTGCAACCCCATTTCCCCAAAAAACGAGCAAAACCATGAATTTTGAACAATGGCAATGGACAAATCCACCCCAATATTTTGAAATAAAAGAAAATAAAATCACAATCCAAACCCAAGCCCACACCGATTTATGGCAACGCACCTACTACCATTTTCAGAATGACAACGCCCCCATGTTCCAAATGGCGACCGATGAAAGCCATTTCAGTTTTGTGGTCAAAACCGATTTTTCTGAAAGCAAACAACGCTTTGACCAATGCGGCATAGTCGTGTATTTGGACAGCGAAAATTGGCTCAAAGCATCGGTGGAATACGAAAATGCCGACTTCCAACATTTGGGCAGCGTGGTAACCAATCACGGCTATTCCGACTGGGCGACTTGCGAAATGCCTACCAATTGCCGCAGAGTTTGGTATCGTTTAAGCCGCCGCGCACAGGATTTCCGCATAGAATATTCCTTGGACGGTACCCGCTTTCATCAAATGCGGATTGCCCATTTACACGCTGCCACAGGCAAAATTCAATTTGGCATTTACGCCTGTTCGCCTGAAAATTCATCGTTTTGCGCGGTGTTCAGCAAAATGGCGTTGCAAGAATGTCAATGGTTGGCGCATGACGGACAGCCGCCCGATTGAGTGGGGATTTTTCAGGCAGCCTGAAAAATATTTTCAGTATGAAAAACAAGAAAAAAGTATGAGAAACAAGAAAAAACAAGCCATACGACAAAATCGCATTGATAGCATTATGCAAATCGTGCGTCATCATGCTCAAATTTGGGATACTGAACGCGAAATTTTGGCACACAAAATCATTGATGCGTTTTACGATACCCAGTTAGGTAATGGCATTGGTTTTTATGAAGCCAATGCACATGATGATTATTCACCCGATTGGCAAATGTGGCGCAGCAAAGATGAACGCATTTATTGGGAAAAAATATTGGCAATGGTGAATCAAAATTGTCCCTATCCGCAGCAATTTCACCCCATGTCAGCGTTTACTTTTATGGATAATTTGGGCAGACATTTTGCGCTACCCTGTTATTTATTATGGGAATTGCAAGGTCGTGATTATTTTACCTGTTATCATTTGGCAAGTGCTTATTCCACAAATGATTTGCCTTTAAACAAAACACAACAAATTGTTTTATTTGAATTTGTACAATTTATGTCTCATTTGTATCAACAGAATGCAGATGACGTGAATTTGGCTGAATGGGATAAAGTGCATGCCCATTTATCCAAGCAATTTATGTATTTTCAGGCAGCCTGAAACTTTTTTTAATTATTTTTCAATATTTTATTAACGAGAAAAAACCATGCCCACTTACACCTTAAAACAAGCCAGCGACTTATTGCAAAGCAAAAAAATCTCCGCCACCGAATTGGCAAACGAATATTTGAACGCGATTGACGCGCAAAATGCCGCCATCAACGCCTACATCACGTTAGACAAAGACAAGACGCTTGCCGAAGCCGCCGCCGCAGACGCGCGTTTGGCACAAGGCAATGCCCACCCACTCACAGGCTTACCCATTGCTTTTAAAGACATTTTTTGTCAAACAGGCTGGCGCACCGCTTGTGCGTCCAAAATGCTGGACAATTTCATCGCGCCCTACACCGCCACAGTCGTGCAAAACGTGTTGAACGATGGCATGGTAACGCTCGGTCGCGTGAACATGGACGAATTTGCCATGGGCTCCACCAACGAAAGCTCATTTTATGGTGCAACGCACAATCCCTTTAATGTTCAACACGTTGCAGGTGGCTCATCGGGCGGTTCGGCGGCGGCGGTGGCAGCGCGTTTGGCACCAGCCGCGTTCGGCTCGGACACGGGCGGTTCAATCCGCCAACCTGCGTCCCATTGCGGTATCACGGGCTTGAAACCGACTTATGGCGTGGTGTCTCGCTTTGGCATGATTGCCTATGCGTCCAGCTTTGACCAAGCGGGACCAATGGCACAAACCGCCGAAGATTGCGCGATTTTGCTCAACAGCATGGCAGGTTTTGACGAACGCGATTCCACCAGCTTGGAACGCGAAAAAGAAGACTACACACGCGATTTAAATCAATCACTTAAAGGCTTGAAAATCGGTTTACCCAAAGAATATTTCACACCCAACAACAGCGCGGACGTTCAGGCAGCCTTAAATAATGCGATTGAATTATTGAAACAACAAGGTGCTGAATTTTTGGACATTTCTTTACCACAAACCGAATTGTCCATTCCAGCGTATTATGTGTTGGCGTCTGCCGAAGCCAGCACCAATTTGTCGCGCTACGATGGCGTGCGCTACGGTCATCGCGCCAGCCAATTCAAAGACTTGGAAGAAATGTACGGCAACAGCCGTGCCGAAGGTTTTGGCAGCGAAGTGAAACGCCGCATTATGATTGGTACTTACGTTTTGTCGCACGGCTATTATGACGCTTACTATTTGAAAGCACAGAAATTGCGCCGTTTGGTGGCAAACGATTTTCAGGCAGCTTTTGAAAAATGCGATGTGATTCTCGCCCCCAATGCACCCACCGCCGCACCCAAATTGGGCGAATTAAACAGCGACCCTGTTCAAGCCTATTTGTCTGATATTTATACGATTGCGGTGAATTTGGCAGGTTTGCCTGCGTTGAGTTTGCCAGCAGGTTTCAGCGCAACAGGCTTGCCCATTGGCGTGCAACTGATTGGCAATTATTTCCGCGAAAGCCAAATTTTGGGCGTGGCACACCAAATGCAGTTGAACAGCGATTGGCACACCAAAACCCCAGCGTAATCAATAAAATGTGTTTTTCAGGCAGCCTGAAAATGAGTAAACCTTTTTTAAAATGGGCGGGCGGTAAACACAAACTCGCCCCCATTATTCAAGCGCAACTGCCACAAGCACGGCGTTTGGTAGAGCCATTTGTGGGTTCGGCGGCGATATCGTTGGCATTGGAATTTGATGAATATCTGCTCAATGACAGCAATCCTGATTTAATTCATTTGTATCAAACATTAAAACAGGAAAAACAAGGTTTTATTGATTACGCACAATCGTTTTTTACACCCGAAAACAATCAAGAAACGCGCTTTTATGACTTGCGTGAACGTTTCAATCACAGCGATGATGTGGCGGAAAAATCCGCTTTATTTGTGTATTTAAATCGCCATGCTTTCAATGGCTTATGCCGCTACAACAGCAAAGGTTGGTTTAATGTACCATTTGGGCGTTACAAATCGCCGTATTTTCCAGCCGATGAAATGCGCGATTTTGTGGCAAAATCCGATCGTATGATGTTGATGTGTGGCGATTTTCAGGCTGCCTTTGACTTGATTGAGCATGATGACGCGGTTTATTGCGATCCGCCTTATGTGCCTTTGAATGAGACGGCTTCATTTACCACTTATTCGCAAGGTGGATTTGCTTGGCAGGATCAATTGCGTTTATTGCAATGTGTTGAAAAATCAGCAAAAAAATGTCGTGGCATTGTGTTATCCAATCACGATACACCACAAACGCGCGAATTGTATCGCCATGCCCAATTCATTGAAAACATTGAAGTTCAACGCAATATTGCCGCAAAAGGCAGCAGTCGGCAGAAAGTAGGCGAATTATTGGTGCGTTGGCATGATGTGGATTTTTGTTTACAGGCAGCCTGAAAGGGAAAATCATGATTAAAGGAGGCATGGGTGGCAGCCACACGCAAACGGGTTTGCAATTTGAGCAACGCACAGATATTAAACAATTATTTGAACAAATAAACGGTTACGAACTCAAACCATCTGAACAGCAAACAGGCTACGAAGTTTGGTTTCAAAATAAATTATTGGCATATTGTTTCAAAAAGCGTGAATTGTATCGTTTTTTGGAACAAGAACCTTATAATGTTGATTGGCGCGAATATTTGTCCAAGCGTTTAGAGCCTGATAATGCGTTGTTTGTGGTGGTACGCGATACTTTATTCATCATTGAAATCAAATTTCAGCAAGTGGCAGGTTCGGTTGATGAAAAATTGCAAACTTGCGATTTCAAACGCAAACAATACACCAAATTGGTTCATCGTTTGGGTTGGCGTGTGGAATATGTTTATGTGTTAAATGATTGGTTTAAAAAGCCTGAATACCGTGATACTTTGGATTACATTCATTCGGTAAATTGTCATTATTTGTTTAATGAGATACCGTTGAAATGGTTGGGTTTACCGCATGAATAACGATTTTCAGGCAGCCTGAAACAATCTCTACGAAAGCAAAATAATGCAAGAAGAACAACAAGGGTGTTTGGAATTTATTGGATGTGCTTTTGCAATGTTCACTTTGTGGGGCTTACATTTGTATATTTTTATCATCTATGCCTTGCAATCAGAGGAACGTGCCGAAATATTGGAAGGACATCCTGACTGTATACAATTTTTGTTTACGATGGAGACAGAAAGTATATTATTTAAAATCCTGTTTTTAATCAGTTTTGTTGTTGCGACAACAATTTGTTGGTTAGGGAAAGCAATTTACAAAAAATACACTGCCACACTCATTGGCACAATCATGGCAATGGTCATGAACTGGGCTTTGTTTTTTATTGTAACGCAGCCCAATTTCAATCCAGCTTGTCCGCCTTTGGGTAAAATTGATGGGATTTTTCAGGCAGCCTGAACAGTTAGAAATTTTATTATTATGAAAAATTATAATTTTACTAAAACAGTAATAACTTTATTGTCTTTATTTCCCTTGGTTTCACAGGCAGAAGTTTGTTTGAACGCTACTTGTCGTGATTTAATACAGAAACGAGAAGCCATGTTTTTATCTCATTCAAATCAGCACCAAAAACGGCTCAATCAATTAAGTAATATGAAAATTGATGAGATTGGAGATAATCAAGTTATTGAAGTTTATGATATTTTATCCAAAAGCCAAGAGCGTGCTATTCAAGCCTCTGCCGTTAAACTGTTGTCTCATTGGCAAAATGAATTGGCAGGTGCGCCCATTATTACACCTACACGCGCCACTGAGTTTAAAACCAAACAAAACCATCGTTTCCAACTGTTTGCATTGGATACATTTACAGTGAAAGATAGGGGGACTTTTGTATCAGGCATGGTTTTTCAAGGCAGTATTAAAGTGGGTGATAAACTGATATTACAAAAGGCTGATGGTACAGATTTAGTAACACGTTGTTTAAGTTTAGAAACAATTAATCTGCCAGAAGTTCAAGCGGGTGCATTTATCGTGATGCAGTTGGAAAATTTGACTGAACAAGATATTCAACAAGGCGATGCTTTAATCATCATTTGATTTTTCAGGCAGCCTGAAAACAAAATTTTTCAAATAATTTAAATCTTTAAATCAACAAGAAAGACAAAAAATGACTTGGGAAACCGTAATCGGACTGGAAATCCACGTCCAACTCAACACTAAATCCAAAATTTTCAGTGGCGCAAGCACCGCTTTTGGTGCAGAACCCAATGCCCACGCCAGCGTGGTGGAATGCGCTTTACCAGGCGCGTTGCCCGTGATGAACCGCGAAGTCGTTGAAAAAGCGATTAAATTGGGTTTGGCACTCAACGCGCAAATCAACCGCAAAAACGTGTTTGACCGCAAAAACTATTTTTATCCTGATTTGCCAAAGGGTTATCAAATCAGCCAGCTTGCCTTGCCGATTGTGGAACACGGTAAATTGGACATTGTGGTGGGCGATGAAGTCAAAACGATTAACGTAACCCGCGCCCACATGGAAGAAGACGCAGGCAAATCCGTCCACGAAGGCTTGAATGGCACAACAGGCATTGATTTGAACCGCGCTGGCACACCGCTTTTGGAAGTGGTGTCCGAACCCGAATTGCGCTCGGCAGCCGAGGCGGTCGCCTACGCCAAAGCCTTGCACGGCTTGGTAACGTGGTTGGACATTTGCGATGGCAATATGGCGGAAGGCTCGTTCCGCGTGGATGCGAATGTGTCGGTGCGCCCCAAAGGTCAAGCGGAATTTGGTACACGCCGTGAAATCAAGAACTTAAACTCATTCCGCTTTTTGGAACAAGCCATCAGCTACGAAGTGCAAGCGCAAATTGAAATTTTGGAAGATGGCGGCAAAGTGCAACAAGCCACCATGTTGTTTGACCCTGAAAAAGGCGAAACGCGCGTGATGCGCCTGAAAGAAGACGCGCACGATTACCGCTATTTCCCCGACCCCGATTTGTTGCCCATCATCATTTCGGACGCGCAAATGGACAAAGCCAAATCTCAAATGCCTGAATTACCAAAAGAAATGGCAGCGCGTTTTGTGGCAGATTTTGGCGTGAGCGAATACGATGCGCGTTTGCTGACCAGCTCGCGCGTTCAGGCTGCCTTTTTTGAAACGGCTGCCACGCAATCCAACGGCAACGGCAAATTGGTGGCAAACTGGATAAATGGCGATTTGGCATCTCGCTTGAACAAAGAAGGCATTGATTTGCAAGACAATCCGATTACGGCAAACCGTTTGGCGGATTTGGTGAAAAAAATTGCCGATGGCACATTGAGCAGCAAATTGGCAAAAACCGCGTTTGAAAAAATGTGGGAAGAACCCGATGCCAGCATTGAGCAAATCATTGAAAAACACGGTTTGCAGCAAATGACGGACACAGGCGCGATTGAGGCGATTGTGGACGAAGTTATCTCCAACAATGCCAAAGCGGTGGAGCAATTCAAGTCGGGCAATGAGAAGGCGTTGAACGCGATTGTCGGTCAAGTGATGAAAGCCTCCAAAGGCAAGGCAAATCCAACTGCGGTGCAGGATTTGGTTAAACAAAAATTGGTGTAATTAAAATCATCAGGCAGCCTGAAAAATGTTTTCAGGCTGCCTGATGTGTTTTATTCCGCTTCGGCAATCCACGCCATTTGCACGGCTTCCAAAATTTTCTCGCCGCTCCGATTCGGGTCATCGTCAAAATCGGGCAACGCCAAAATCAGTTCACGCAATTGTGTGAAACGAATGGTTTTGGGGTCAATATCGGGGTGATTGTCGTATAATTCTTCGGCAATGCGCTGGCTGTCAGTCCATTTCATGATGAAATTCCAAATGAATGAAAAATCAGATTATACATTGAAAGGCAGCCTGAAAAAGCGCAAAATCTCTCTTTTTTATTCACATTCGGGAAAACAAAAATGACTCATCAACTCCACCCACAAACGCTCGCCATTCGTGGCAGCAAAGAACAAACCGCTTACAATGAACACCATCAAGCCTTGTTTTTAACCAGCAGTTTTATGTTTGACAACGCGGCAGATGGTGCGGCTTTATTTGCCAAACAAAAACAAGGTTATACCTATTCGCGCACAGCCAATCCGACCGTTGCCGCTTTTCAAACGCGCATTGCCCAGCTAGAACGGGCGCAAGCGGGCATTGCCACCGCCACAGGCATGGCGGCGATTCAGGCTGCCTTGCTGACTTTTTTGAGTGCGGGCGACCATTTGATTAGCAGCCGCAGTTTGTTTGGCACGACTGCGGGTTTTATCACGGGGCATTTAATGCGTTTTGGCATTCAGGTAACTTTTGTTTCGCAAACCGATGTTTCTGAATGGGAAAAAGCGATTCAGCCGAACACCAAAATGCTGTTTTTGGAAACGCCGTCCAATCCTTTGGGCGAAGTAGCGGATTTGGAAGCATTGGCAAAATTATCGCATAAAAACAATGCTTTGTTGGCGGTGGACAATTGTTTTTGCTCGTCTGCGGTGCAACAGCCTTTGAAATTTGGCGCGGATTTGTCCATTCAGTCCGCCACTAAAGCGATTGATGGGCAAGGGCGTGTATTGGGTGGCATTGTGTGTGGCAATGTGGATTTGGTTCAACAAATGGCTTTATATGTCAATAGTATGGGCATTTCTTTGTCGCCATTTAATGCGTGGGTATTGTTGAGTGGGACGGAAACCATGATGTTGCGTGTGCGTGAACAAAATGAATCTGCGCTCAAAATCGCGCAATATCTGCAAAAACACGCGAAAATTAAACAAGTTTACTATTCAGGGCTACCTGAAAATCCGCAGGCTGACCTAGTTCAAAAACAGCAAAGTGGTGGCGGTGCGGTGTTGGCATTTGAAGTGTATGGCGGACAAGCGGAAGCGTGGAAAGTGATTGATAGTGTGCAAATTTTCTCCAAAACGGCGAATTTTGGCGATGTGCGCTCCACCATTACCCACCCCTACACCACCACGCACGGCAGAATGTCGCCCGAAGATAAAGCCGCAAGCGGAATTGGCGAGGGTTTGATTCGCGTGGCGATTGGTTTGGAATATGTTGATGATTTGATTTGGGATTTGGAACAGGCTTTGGCGGCTTGATTGTCCAGTTTTGATAATGAAAATAAGGAAATAAAAAATGTCTGAAGAAGAATTTGCGGCGATTGCGCTGAAAGTGTGTTTGACTATTTTGGTGATTTTTCTGGGTTTTATTATTTATAATTTGGGCAAGGAATCCAAAGCGGGCAAATTTGGCACGGCGATTTTGTTTTTGGTGTTGGGTTTGGGGATTGCAGGCTTTTTGTTTAAAAATGTATTGATGAAGCTAATGATGTAAAATAGCGACAATTTATTTTTTACGGAAAGCACACCATGCACAGGGATTCCGCATTGGACAGGGAAGGCTATCGCCCGAATGTCGGCATTATCCTATTAAATCAGGACAATCAAGTATTTTGGGGCAAGCGTGTGAAAGAACACGCGTGGCAATTTCCGCAGGGCGGCATGAAGCCCAGCGAAAGCCCCGAAACCGCCATGTTTCGTGAACTATTTGAAGAAACAGGACTTTTGCCGCAACACGTCAAAATTTTGGGGCGCACACGCGATTGGTTGCGCTACGATGTGCCACACCATTGGGTACGGCGTGAGTGGCGCGGCGCATATCGTGGGCAAAAGCAAATTTGGTTTGCGCTGCGTATGGTGGGGCAGGATAACGATATTTTTCTCCGTACCACGCAGCAGCCTGAATTTGACGCTTGGCGGTGGGTGGATTATTGGTATCCGATTGATGAAGTTGTTGATTTTAAACGAAATGTTTATGAGCGAGCTTTGTCGGAATTGTCGCGTTTTGTGGGTGAATTGGAAAGCATGGGGGAATATTTGGGGCGCATGTTGGAAGAGCGTAAAAAAAGTGCCACTCAATAAAAAAATCATTCAGGCAGCCTGAAAATATCTTCAGGCTGCCTGAATTGTATTTTTAACTCATTGAATTAAAAATATTTCAAAATAGCAATGTGTTTATGCGAATGCTTGAATTGCGAGAATTTTTTGATAATGGGGTACAACACCACCACCAAAATCGCCGTTACCACCCACAGGGTAAACACGCTGTCCACGCCGAAATAATCGCCCTTATTTTTGCCAAACATGGCAACTAAAATCAGGTAAATCACTTTCAAAACATAGAGATGCAGCACATAGAAAAACATCGGCACAGAACCATAGGTCGTCAAAAATGTTATCCATGATTTATGCTGATTTTTTTCCAAAAACATCAACAAAAACAAGCCCAAAGACAGCGTTAGCAAAATAAACATCAGCGATGGCGGATATTTGGTGATGTTTACAAAACTCATGAAGGTTTGCAAACCTGTTTCCATTTGTTGCCATGGTTTGTCGCCGTACACATTGATGGCGCGAATCACAAAAAAGCTGATTAATCCACCACTTGCCAATTTCAACAGCAGGCTGCGGCGAATTTCAGGCAGCGTGTCGCGGGTAAACCAACGCCCCATCAGCCAGCCAAATGTGATTATCCCTATCCATGGTAACACGGGGTAGGAAGTACGCATTTTAAATGTGTCGGTAATCACAATCCAACTGCGGTCGTGTAAGATAAACCATATATATTTAAATGGGTTATCTGATTGTGAAAAGTCTATGCTGTCCAATAAATTATGCCCAAAAATAATCGCGGCGGACAAAATCCACAACACTTTGCGCGGCAAACCAATCAGCAAAGACAGCGCAATCATGCTCAAACCAATCGCCCAAATCACTTGTAAAAACACTTTTTCGGGCAATAATTGTCCTGTCCACGCAAAATTAATGACGGTAACTTCCAGTAAAACCAAGAAAAAACCGCGTTTGAGCAGGAATTTGCGCGTATCTGCCAAATCTTGCGCTTTTTGGTGATACAAATAGGCGGATAAACCCGTCAAAAACACAAACACGGGCGCACACAAATGCGCCAAAATGCGACTGAAAAATAGGGCAGGTTCAACCGTTGCCACGTTCACAGGGTCGCCCACTTGCATGTGCAAGTAAATGGTTTCGCGCACATGGTCTAACATCATGATAATAATCACTAAACCACGCAATGCGTCAATGGCAAGCAGTCGCTGTGTTAAAACTTTATCATTCATTTTTCAGGCTGCCTTAATGTTTGTGGTCGTGGTGGTGATGGTCATGATGGTGGTCATGATGGTGGTCGTGTTTTTGTGCGGCTGGGGCAGGGGCGGCGCGTTGTGTGCCAATCGTCATCATATAGGTGGCGTAGAGCGCGTGGTGTTGGCAGACAGATTTGTCTTCAAAATCAGCCTTATGCTGCACGCGGATTTTCCATTCACCCTCCAATAGGGGAATGAAATTGGTGCGACCTTCTGAATCCGTTTTGCCCGAATAGGCTTGAATTTCGCGGTGGGCAATTTTGCCATCGGGGTCTTGGGCAAGGTAAGTATCAGAAGTGGCGGTAACGGTTGCGCCCGCCAAAGGTTTGCCTTGATACCACACTTGTAGGGGCAGCACACCGCCAATTTTCACTTCATGCGGATTGGCAAGCGGCACAATTTCCAATAATTGCCCAACTGGCACAGTGGCGGTGATTTCATCGTATTCATTGCCAACCACCAGCAGGCGTTTGGCAAACATTTGGTTTTGTTCACAATGGCTTGCGTCTGGAATATGGCTTAAATTTTTATCTTGAAACCATTTGCCATTCGCGTCTTTCAGCCAAAAAGTGGGCTTGTAGGTTGCTAAAATGTGATAAGTTCCTGATTTAATTTTATTTGTGCTGCTGTATTGGTAATTGTCGCCTGTTAATTTCAGGGGAACGAGTTTGCCCTTGCTGTCCAATAATTCCAATGGTTTGAAGATTTTAGCGCGCGCTTCTGGAATGGAACCGCCCGCAGGAAAATTGTCGCCATAGGCTAAATCGGCGCGTAAAATTTGGTTGGCGGGCTGGGTGTTGGGCGCGGCGACCCATAAATCATGGGCGTGGGCGAGACTGCTTAAGCATAAAATACTGCTGATTAAGATTTTTTTCATGTTTTTGCTCCAAAAAAAGTGGGTGTTATATTATAACGATGTGGATTATAATGATTTTCAGGCTGCCTGAAAATATAATAATGAAATAATGGATAAGTTTGTGGTGGAAAAAGCGTTGGCAATAAAAAGGCAGCCTGAAAACCACCAAATAGGTTTTCAGGCTGCCTGAATTGAATTTAGCCAAACAACTTCGGAATATTCTGAATCATCACATGCACGCTCAACACCGCCATAGATACCGCCACAATCGTGCCAAACACCGTCAGCCAAACAGGGTGTTTGTAATCGCCCACAATTTTGCTTTTGTGTGCCGCCAGCAAAATCAAACCCAAAGCAATCGGCAAAATAAAGCCATTCAATGTACCCACAAAAATCAACACTTTTGCAGGTTTGCCAATCGTTGCCAACACAGCCGTTGAAATCACAATAAATGCGATAATCCAAGCGTTTTTATTGCGTTCAATACTGGGGCTGAATCCCGAAATGAACGACACCGAAGTGTATGCCGCACCAATCACCGAAGTAATGGATGCTGCCCAAATCACCACGCCAAAAATCATCAAACCCCAAGTGCCAGCAATGTGCTGAAACGGTGTGGCAGCAGGATTGGTTTTGTCCAAAGCCACACCTTGCGACACCACGCCCAACACCGCCAAAAACAGCACCACACGCATCACAGACACAACCAAAATTGCCGTAACCGAACTGCGGCTGACTTCGGGCAGCGCGTCTTTGCCCTTAATGCCTGCGTCCAACAAACGGTGTGCGCCCGCAAACGTGATGTAACCGCCCACCGTGCCGCCCACCAGCGTAACAATCGCCACCGCGTCCAACTGTTCAGGCACAAACGTCCGCGCCACCGCCTCGCCCATAGGCGGATTGGCTTGAAATGCCACATACACCGTCAGCGCAATCATCACAAAACCCATGATTTGCGCGAATTTATCCATGACCTTGCCTGCCTCGCGGAACAAGAAAATGCCAATCGCAATCGCGCCCGAAATAATCGCGCCCGTTTCAGGCGTAATGCCCATCAGCAGATTCAAGCCCATGCCTGCACCGCCCACATTGCCGATGTTGAACGCCAAGCCGCCCATCACAATCAGCAAAGCCAAAAAATAGCCAGCGTAGGGGAACACTTCATTGGCGATGTCTTGGGCGCGTTTTTCCGACACCGCGATAATGCGCCAAATGTTCAACTGTGCGCCAATATCCAGCAAAATGGACAGCAAAATCACAAAACCAAAACTTGCCGCCAATTTTTGCGTGAAAGTGGCGGTTTGGGTTAAGAAACCCGGCCCGATGGCGGAAGTTGCCATCAAAAATGCCGCGCCCAACAGCGCGTTTCTGCGTGAGGATTGTTGGGGCATGATTTATCCTCCTGATAAGTGATTAAAAATAAAAAATCTTTTTGGCTGCGCCCATGTCGCTAACGCGCCATATTAAAACTTCGCTCGTCCTGTTTCTGCTTAAAAAATGGTTTCAGGCTGCCTGAAAATCAATTTTCCATGTGTAAATACATTAGCAACAATGCCACGCCAATGATTAACGGCACCACCAGAAAAATGGTTTTCTTTGAAATGGCGGGCAATAATTGCACATGGGGTTGAAATACAATGCGTTTTTTAGCTTGGTAACGCAAAAAACTGGGTAGCAATAACATGATGACGGTATAGGTAATCAAAATTAACATGTCAATTCTTTTGCTGATTTGTGCTTGATTTATCCACATGACACACATCCAATAGCCGCTTATCCATGCCGCAATAAATGCCCAAATTCGGAAAACTTGTTGCCAGTTAATTGGTATTTTAACATATTGATAGCGAGTGCCTTCTTTGTGCAAAATGCGTGCGCTGTATAAAGGGATAACTGGGATAAATGCCAATATTATCCAATAAGTTGAGGTGTATGAACCATCACTTTGATAATCACATTCACCGTAAAATGTTGTACCAAAACCATTGATTGATGACATGTTTTTCCTTTCCTTGATTAAAATGTTTTCTGAATTTTTCAGGCTGCCTTGTATATTTAAAGCTCCGATAGGGGCTAATTGTAACAGTATCTTTCAGTACACGACAATTTTTTGAAATAACCACAAACCTGTCCCTTCCCCCGTCTCCAACGGCAGACCTGCCAAGTTCTTTTGGTGTAAAATGATAAAGTTAAACTAACGGTAATTTGACCATGCAAACTTTGGAAACCTACTTTTCAGAAATTGAAGACAAAAGACGCAGCGAAGGTAAACGTTACGCGCAAGCTAAATTATTAACAGCCATTGTGATTGCGATAATGGGTGGTGCAAAAAGCTTTCGTGATATAGACCGCTTTTTGAGTAACAATATTGACGATTTAAAACAATATCTTGCTTGGGAACGCGATGCGACACCGAGTCATGAAAAAATCCGAACCTTTATTGGCAGTTTGGATTTTGAGCA